>JASJBG010000042.1 GCA_030066625.1 Woeseiaceae bacterium | reverse complement strand
AACGACGGGTTTAGGCGTCGACCTCCTCGAGCCGGCCGTTGTGCACGTCATAGACGAAGCCGCGGATCTTGTCCTTTTTCGGCACGAACGGGCTCGCCTGGATGCGCCGGATCGACTGGCGGATGTCGTCTTCGAGGTTCGAAAACGCCTCGAGCGCAAAGCTCGGCCGCAGGCCCGTCTCGGCCTCGATGTCGGCTTTCACCTCGTCGTCGCTGAACGTCAGCATCCCGCAGTCCGTGTGGTGAATCAGCACGATCTCCTCGGTGCCCAGCAGGCGCTGCGAGATGGCGAGCGATCGGATCACGTCGTCGGTCACCACGCCGCCCGCATTGCGGATGACGTGTGCATCGCCTTCCTCGAGGCCGAGCAGGCGGCCGGTCTCGATACGGGCGTCCATGCAGGCCACCACGGCGACTTTCTTGGCTGGCGGTATCGCCTTGTCGCCGCTGGAAAACGCTTCTGCGTAGCGTTGATTCGCGGCGAGGAATTCTTCGGTAGCGGACATTTTCGGTCTCCTGGGTCGGGGGTTCGGGAGATCCGATGCTAGGGGAGCCGGACGCTGCCCGGAAAGACGGGCTGGTTCAGAGCATATAACCGGCGGCTATATGAAATGACGCTTATAACGTCAGCGTTTGGGCACGCCGCCGAGGCTCTTGAGGAGGTAGGCCCTGAGGCCGGTGACCAGTTCGGGGTGCATTTCCTGGAAGACGCCGCGGGCGCGTTCCGGAATGTGCTCCATCGGCTCTCCGTCGGTCTGGAAGATGTAGTGGTCGAAGTGCTTGCGCCAGATTTCGCGCTCGCGCTCCGGCAGGTCACGGATCGACAGCAGGGCGTGCATGAGCGTGAACAGCGGCGAGAACATGTAAGCCTCGGCGTCCCGCCACCAGTAATTGATCAGTATGCTGAACGCGTCGTGTGCCTCGACGTGATGGAACCACATGCTCGGCACGTAGATTGCGTCGCCCGGTTCGAGCGTTGCCGCGGTCGCGGCCGCGAGCGCATCCTTGAATTTCGGAAAGCGCTCGAAGTCCGGCTCATGCAGGTCGACGAGGCTGATCGGCTGGCCCGCCAGGGTGAAGTCGACCGAGCCGACGTACATGTTGGGCAGCTGCTCCGGCGGGAACAGCGTGAACGTCCGCTTGCCGCTGACGACCACGGCGATATTCTGCGGCAGGTCCCAGTGCGGCGCGGTGCGGCCGCGATTGCCGATCCACATCGATATGAGCTGCTCGATGTCGTCGCCGAGCAGCGGGTTGGGGTTCTCGGCGTTGATACCGGCGAGGCTGTCGCGCAGCGGAATGGCGCCCGCGTAGAGGCCGTCCGGGTCTGCTTCAGAGGCCTTGCGCTTCAGCGCTTCGAGCAGTTGCCCTAAGGTCAGCTCGCGACGCTCGAAGTTGAAGCCCAGCAGGTCGTCCGAGTAGAAGTAGCGACCCTTGATCGATTTGTCGCCGTGAAAAGCCTTGACCCTCGTGTCCTCGCCGAAGCTCCCGATGTACTGCATGAGCGCATCGGTTGACTCTCCAGACGTCCGGACGATGGGCCAGTCGCTGGCGAAACCGCGAATCACCGCCGGCTCGCCGGCCGCCTTCAGCTCCTCGAAGCGCGCGGCGTTGACGTCCTGCCATTCACGGATCGGCGCCGTCACGGTCAGGCGTTCGGGTTTGTCGGGTATGCCGCCTTGAACGCATCGAGCTCGTTGCAGGCGTCGACGATGCCAACCAGCGTCGGGAAGTCGTCCAGCGGTACGTTGAAGCGGCGGGCGTTGTAGGTCTGCGGTACGAGGAAGCAGTCAGCCAGCGTTGCCGAGTCGCCGAACACGAAGCGGCCGTCGGCGGAGTTTTCCTCGGCGAAGATCTCAGCCGAGCGAAAACCCTCGTGGATCCAGTGCGCATACCAGGCGTTGAACTGCTCGTCCGTGGCGCCGAGCGGACCCTTGAGGTACTTGAGGACGCGCAGATTGTTCAGTGGGTGAATGTCGCAGGCAATGCCGAGGCAGAAGGAGCGAACGGCCGCACAGTCGCGCTCATCGGCGGGCAGCAGCGCGATATTCGAGTGCGCTTCCTCGAGGTACTCGAGTATCGCCATCGACTGTCCGGTCGCGACTTCGCCGTCATCGTAGTACGGGACGAGGCCCTGCGGGTTCATCGTCCGGTAGTCGTCGCTCATCTGCTCGTCCTCACCGGGTGCGAGCGACACGGGTATCGACTCGTAGTCGATGCCCTTCAGGTTCAGCGCGATGCGCACGCGGTAGGCGGCCGACGAGCGCCAGTAGTCGTAGAGTCTCGGTTTAGCCGTCATATTTCTCGACGACGTGGTCGATGGCACCGAAGATCGAAGCGCCCGCGGCGTCGTGCATCTCGATTCGCACGCGGTCGCCGAAGCTAAGGAACGGCGTCGACGGCTTGCCCGCGTTGATCGTCTCGATCATGCGAATTTCCGCGATGCATGAGTAGCCCACGCCACCGTCGGCGATCGGCTTGCCCGGGCCGCCGTCGAGCTTGTTGGAGATGGTGCCCGAGCCGATGATCGCGCCCGCTGCGAGCGGCCGCGTCTTCGCCGCATGCGCAATGAGCTGACCGAAGTCGAAGGTCATGTCCACGCCGGCGTCCGGCTTGCCGAATGCCTCACCGTTGAGGAAAGAAAGCAGCGGCAGGTGCAGTTTTCCATCCCGCCAGGCGTCGCCGAGTTCATCGGGCGTAACGGCAACCGGCGAGAAGGCGCTCGACGGTTTCGACTGGAAGAAGCCGAAGCCTTTAGCGAGTTCGCCGGGGATAAGGTTGCGCAGGCTGACATCGTTGACGAGCATGACGAGTCGAATGTAGCTGGCTGCATCCGCCGCGTCGACACCCATCGGGACGTCGTCGGTTACGACCGTGACCTCGGCCTCGAAGTCGATTCCCCAATCCTCGCTGGCCGCGAGGATCGGTTCACGCGGGCCGACGAAGGAGTCCGAGCCGCCCTGGTAGATCAGCGGGTCGGTCCAGAAGCTTTCGGGCATTTCGGCGCCGCGCGCCTTGCGGACCAGCTCGACGTGATTCACATACGCCGAGCCGTCGGCCCACTGATACGCGCGCGGCAACGGCGATGCACAGTCGTCCTCGCGGAACGCGTCGCCGTCGCCTTCGTCGAGCCTTGCGGCGATCGCAGCGAGGCCGGGCTCGGCGGCGCTCCAGTTGTCCAGCGCCGCCTGCAGCGTCGGGGCGACGTCGGCCGCCGGCAGGCAGCGTTGCAAGTCCTTCGAAACAACGACGAGTTCGCCATCGCGGCCCTTGTTGAGTGATGCAAGCTTCACTTGACGTCCCCCGTGAACTCGAGCTCGTGCAGCCAGGCCGCATGCCGCGGCGCTTTCTTGGTCTCGCTCCACTCCTCGAGCATCGCCGGCGCGACGCGCTTGAGCTCGTCAATCTGCTCTTGCGTCTGCGTGTTGGCAACCAGCTCCAGCCGGTGCCCGTTCGGGTCGAAGAAGTAGATGGACTGGAAGATGCCGTGGTTTGTCGGACCAACGACGTCGAGACCTTCCGCCTCGACCTGTTCCTTGGCGGCGAGCAGGGCATCGTAGTCCTCGACCTCGAAGGCAATGTGCTGCACCCACTCGGGCGTATTGTGATCGCGATCCATGTCCGGCTTCGTCGGCAGCTCGAAGAATGCGAGCACGTTACCCATACCGGCGTCGAGGAAGACGTGCATGTAGGGGTCCGGCTCTTTCGTCGAGGGCACGCGGTCCTCGGCAAACGCGACCGTGAACTCCATGTTGAGCACGCGCTGGTAGAACTCGACCGTCTCTTTCGCGTCCTTGCAGCGATACGCCACGTGGTGGATGCGCTTCAGTTTCACGATTTCGCCCCTTGCTCCTCGATGACACCGCGCGCAAGCTGATCGCGCTCGATCGATTCGAACAATGCCGTAAAGTTGCCTTCGCCGAAACCTTCGTCTTTCTTGCGTTCGATGAACTCGAAGAACGTCGGCCCAACCATGTTGTTCGAAAAGATCTGCAGGAGCAATCGCGGATCGTCTTGTTCGGTCGTGCCGTCGAGCAGGATACCGCGGGACTTGAGTTCGTCGACGGGTTCGCCGTGGCCCGGCAGGCGCTCCTCGAGCATCTGGTAGTACGTGTCCGGCGGTGCCGTCATGAACTCCATACCGCGTGTCTTGAGGCGGTCCCAGCATTCATAGAGGTTGTCGCAGGACAGGGCGATGTGCTGAATACCCTCGCCGTTGAAGGCCATCAGGTATTCCTCGATCTGGCCCGTGCCCTTCGAGGCCTCTTCGTTCAGGGGAATGCGGATCTTGCCGTCCGGGGCCGTCATCGCTTTCGAAAACAGGCCGGTGTATTCGCCCTTGATGTCGAAGTAGCGAATCTCGCGGAAGTTGAACAGTTTCTCGTAGTAGTCCGCCCAGTACTCCATGCGGCCGCGGTAGACGTTGTGCGTCAGGTGATCGATTTCTACAAAGCCGCAGCCTTCCGGGTGTCGATCGACGCCGTCGTAGAACTCGAAGTCGATGTCGTAGATCGTGTTGCCTTCGGTGTAGCGGTCGATCAGGTACAGCGGTGCGCCACCGATGCCCTTGATTGCCGGCAGGCGGAGTTCCATCGGGCCGGTCGGGATATCGATCGGCTGTGCGCCGAGTTCGAGCGCGCGCGCGTACGCCTGGTGCGCGTCCTTGACGCGAAACGCCATGCCGCAGGCCGCCGGCCCGTGTTCCTGCACGAAGTAATCCGCGTGGCTCCCGGGCTCGTTGTTGAGAATGAAGTTGATACCGCCCTGGCGGTACAGAGTTACGTCCTTCGAGCGGTGTCGTGCAACGGCCTCGAAGCCGAGGACGTGAAATACCGTCTCGAGGAGCTTGGGGTCGGGAGCCGCGAACTCGACGAACTCGAAGCCGTCGAGGCCCATCGGGTTTTCAAAAAGGTCAGCCATTTCTCGCTCCGGATATGCATCTAGGTTGTCGACAGTATGCGCGTTTTATGGGGGTCATGTGCCCGCAATAGGGCAGAAAGACCCAAATTGTGAAACAATCAACCCGAAAAGTTACATCAGACGGGAGAAATGCCCATGAAGCTGACGAGCGCCGACCGTCGCCTGCTGGCGCTGCTGCAGACAGACGTTACCCGCAACCAGGCCGACCTCGCCGAGGAGGCGGGCATGTCGCGCACCTCCTGCTGGCGCCGGATGCGCGAGCTCGAGGAGGCAGGCCTCATTCGCCGCAAGGTCGCGCTGCTCGATCCCAAGCTCGCGGGCTTCAATATCGAGGTGCTGTTGTTCGTCGCAATGACGGAGCACACGGACGAGAATCGCCGGGACTTCGAACGTCACGTGCAAGGGCTGCCGCAGGTGCTCGAGTGCTTCTCGGTGTCCGGCGATCGCGACTACATGCTGCAGGTCATCGCACCGGACATGGACAGCTACACGAGTTTTCTCAACACCGAGGTGCTGCCACACCCGGCCGTGCGCTCGGCAAGTTCGACCTTTGTGTTGAAGCGCGTGAAGTACTCGACGGAACTGCCGCTGTAGGTCCGAATGCGGTTATCGGGGCCTGAAGAGGGTTGTCGTGTTTGTAGGAGCGGCTTCAGCCGCGATCGGGCCTGAAGGCCCTCCTACAACCGCTCCTACGCACTGGTCTCCATGCGCAGACCGGAACGTATGTGATCCACGTCAGTCTAAAAACGTGCGCTGGGTCACAGTTCCCACTTCACTGTGAGTCTGTTGTTTTTGTTCCACAACTGACGCAATCGAGTGACGGCGCGGGTTCCGGCCGTGTTGTCGGGACACCAGTGGACGCGCCGCAACATGGCCTTTACATAAATTTGAGGACCTCGTCACCGACGGCTTACTCGCCCGATTGATATCCCTGTGCGTGTTGTTGAACGCGTTGGGGGACGCGAGGGAGTCAGTTATGAAAGTATTTTTTGCTCTGGGTGCCGCATTATTCCTGTTCGGCTGCGCGCCATCACAGACACTCGAGGAACTCGAGGCACAGGCGGCAATTACCGGAGACTGGTCAGCCGTCGAAAAGCGCGAGCGCATCATGGCGCGGCGTGACGCGCGCCGTCCGCCGTCCTGCCCGGCCGGCACGATGAGTTACTGTGAATCGTCCATCGGCCAGCTGCGCTGTGCGTGTGTCGACAAGAGCACGATGCGCGCCGCGATCGGGCAGCGCTAGGTTGTTCGTCGCTACTGGTTCGTCGTTGAGGTAGCCAACACAATCGAACGTGCCGGGATGTGCACGTTCCTCTCGGGCACGGTGAATCCGTCAACCGTGCTCGAGAACACCACGCGCCACTCGCGCGCGGGTTCGATCGCCGGCAGTTTGAAGTCCATTCCTTCCCGCCAGCCATTGATCAGCATCGCGAGCGCGATGTAGTCAGAGCCGCTCCCGCGCTCCATCAACAACTTCGTGAAGGCGCGCGTGTCCTGCCAGTGTTCGGGCTTGCGGACGCTGCCATCGGGATTCAGCCAGTCGATCGTCGTCCGCCGACCGGCGTGTTCGATGCCGTCGTGGATATAGTCGTGGATGCGGAGCAGCGGCAGCTCGCGACGCAGCCAGATCAGGTCGCGTACCGTGTCCGCAAACTCGGCGTCGTGTTCCAGTCTCGTCCAGTCGAGCCAGCCGACCTCATTGTCCTGTGCATAGGCATTGTTGTTGCCGTTTTGCGTGTTGCCGAACTCGTCACCCGCGAGCAGTAGCGGTGTGCCCTGCGACAGCAGCATCGTCGCGAGCAGGTTCAGCCGGTGCTGGCGCCGGAGGAGCAGCACCAACGGATCATCGGTCGGTCCTTCGACACCGTAGTTCATGCTGTAGTTGTGCGCGTGGCCGTCGCGATTGTCCTCGCCGTTCGCTTCGTTGTGGCGCTGCTCGTAGGACACGACGTCGGCCAGTGTGAAGCCGTCGTGGCTCGTGATCTTGTTGATGCTGGCGGCAGGCGGGCGTTCGTTGTGCTCGAACAGGTCCGATGATCCGTGCAGGCGATGCGCGAGCTCGGCGCCCGAGTCGGGATCACCGCGCCAGAAACGCCGCACGGAGTCGCGGAAGCGGTCATTCCATTCGGCCCAGCCCGGCGGGAAGTTGCCGACCTGGTAACCGCCAGGGCCCGGGTCCCACGGTTCGGCGATGAGCTTGCACTGCCGAAGCATCGGGTCGCCGGCAATCAGGTTCAAAAGCGGGTGTTCGCGTGAGAAACCGTCGGCATGACGCCCCAGGATAGAGGCAAGGTCGAAGCGAAACCCGTCGACTCCCATTGTATTGGCCCAGTAGCGCAGCGAGTCGAGAATCAGCTGCTGGACGATAGGGCTATCCGCATCAATCGTGTTGCCGGTTCCCGAATCGTTGACGTACCGCGAGCGGTCGTTCGGCTCGAGCCGGTAGTAGGCCAGGTTGTCGATGCCGCGGAATGACAGAGTTGGTCCGCGGTGGTCGCCTTCCCCGGTGTGGTTGTAAGCAACGTCGAGAATCACCTCGAGACCGGCGTCGTGGATACAACGCACCATGTCGCGAAACTCCATTAACGGGTCGCCGGCCGCGTAGCGGTTCATCGGCGAAAAGAAGTTGATGGAGTTGTAGCCCCAGAAGTTCCTGAGATCGCGCACGGCGAGATGATGCTCGTCGATGAACGCATGAATCGGCATGAGTTCGACCGACGTGATCCCGAGCGAGCGCAGGTAGCCCAGCACCTCGCGATTCGTCAGGCCAACGAACGTGCCTCGTTCGCGCTCCGCAACGGCCGGGTGCAGCATCGTGTAGCCGCGCACGTTGGCCTCGTAGAAGATCGTATCCGACCAGGGCACGCGCGGACCCCGCGGCAGGTCGTCGAGCGGTCCGCAGACGACGCTCTTCGGCACGAACGCGGCACTATCGAGATCGTTGTGGCCGAACACGGCATCGTGCCAGTGAAATTCGCCGTCGAGCCGGCGCGCATACGGGTCGATTAGCAGCTTCGCAGGATTGCAGCGCAGCCCGGCGTCCGGTTCGTTCGGCCCGTGCACACGATAGCCGTAGTGCTGTCCGGGACCTATACCGGGTTTGAAGCCGTGCCAGACGTCGTCCGTACAGGCGGGCAGGTCGTGGCGCTCGAGTTCATGGCCGACGTCATCGAACAGGCAAAGCTCGATGCGTTCCGCGACCGCTGAATAGATCGCGAAATGGACGCCGTCGGCGTCCGCCGTGGCGCCGAGGGTATCGGCTCTTCCGATTTCCATCAGTTAGAGTTGAGTTCGACCGGCTCGAGCTGCCAGATGCCTTCGTTGTAGTCAGCCATCGTCCGGTCCGTCGAGAACCGGCCCGACGCTGCCGTGTTCAGGATGCTCATGCGTGTCCACGCCGTGCTGTCCTTCCAGACGTCGTTGGCACGTTGCTGCGCATCGACGTAGCTCGCGAAGTCGGCCGCCGTCATCCACGGGTCGGCGGGCTCACGAATCGCGCGGATGACCGGGTCGAGCACGCCGGGCTCGAAGCGGTTGAAGTGGCCGCTTTCCAGCAGATGCATGACGCGACTGAAGTTCTCGTCGCCGTTGATAATCGCATTGGGGTCGTAGTGTCCACGGAGCTCCGCGATCTCCTCGACAGTCAGTCCGAACAGGAAGAAATTGTCTGCGCCGACCGCTTCGCGGATTTCGACGTTCGCTCCATCCAGTGTGCCGACCGTGACGGCGCCGTTCATCATGAATTTCATGTTGCCGGTGCCGGATGCTTCCTTGCCTGCCGTCGAGATTTGCTCCGAAACATCCGCGGCCGGGCAGATGAGCTCCATGGCCGAGACGTTGTAGTCGGGATAGAACACGAGCCTGAGTCGGTCTTCCATCAGCGGGTCGGAGTTAATGACACGTGCAACGTTGTTGATGCACTTGATGATGTCCTTCGCCATTACGTAGCCGGGCGCGGCCTTGCCGCCGATGATGATGGCCCGCGGCGCAAGGTCGTCGCCGTCACCGCGGCGAATCCGGTCGTACAGGTGAATCGCGTGCAGTACATTCAGGAGCTGGCGCTTGTACTCGTGGATGCGCTTGACCTGCACATCGAAGAGCATGTTCGTCGGAATGTGCAGGCCAGTCTTCTTCTCCAGCTTGCGCGCGAGCCGGACCTTGTTGGCAAGCTTCGCCTTGCGCCACGCCTTGTGGAACTCCTTGTCGTCCGCCAGCGACTTCAGCTGCTCGAGCTGGGTAAGGTCCGTAATCCAGCCTTCGCCGATCTTCCCGGAGATCAGCGTCGCGAGTTCATAGTTGCAGGCGTTCAACCAGCGTCGCTGCGTTACGCCGTTCGTCTTGTTGTTGAACTTCTCCGGCCACATCTCGGCGAAATCGCGGAACAGGCCTTCGGTCAACAGGCGAGAGTGCAGCGCGGCGACGCCGTTGACCGAGAAGCTGCCGACAATGGCGAGATAGGCCATCCGGATCATCGGGTCGGAGCCCTCCTGGATCAGCGACATGCGCGCGATGCGGTCGTTGTCGCCAGGCCAGCGATGGCTGATCTCCGTGATGAAGCGCGCGTTTATCTCGTAAATGATGTCGAGGAGACGCGGCAGCAGCCTGCGGAACATCGACACCGGCCACGTCTCCAGTGCCTCGGGCAGCAGCGTGTGGTTCGTATACGCCATGGTCTTCGACGTGATCGCCCAGGCCTCGTCCCAGCCCAAGTGGTGCTCGTCGATAAGCAGGCGCATCAGCTCGGCCACGGCGATGGCCGGGTGCGTATCGTTGAGCTGGAAGCAGTGCTTGTCGGCGAAGCCGGCGAGGTCCGGGCCGTTTTGCTCGATCCAGAAACGGATGATGTCCTGCAGGCTGGCCGACGCAAGAAAGTACTGCTGCCGCAGGCGGAGTTCCTGGCCGCCCTCGGTCGCGGCGTTCGGGTACAGCACCATCGTGATGTTCTCGGCTTCGTTCTTCGAGGCCACGGCGTCGGCGTAGTCGCCGGCATTGAACTCCTCGAGGTCGAATGCGTCAGTTGCAGCCGAAGACCATAGCCTGAGCGTGTTGACGATTTCGTTCTGGTAGCCGGGTACGGGAATGTCGAACGGAATCGCGAGCACGTCGTGCGTATCTTTCCACGCGTAGCGGGTCTCGCCACGCGTATCGATGTAGCTCGTCGTATAGCCGCCAAACTTGATCGTTTGCGCGAACTCGAAGCGCTCGATCTCCCACGGGAAGCCTTCGCGGAGCCACGCATCCGGTTCCTCGACCTGGTAGCCGTTCTCGATGCGCTGGTGGAACATGCCGTAGCGATAGCGGATGCCGTAGCCGATAACGGGCAGCGCCATCGTTGCGCAGCTGTCGAGGAAACAGGCGGCGAGCCGGCCGAGGCCGCCATTGCCGAGGCCTGTGTCGTATTCGCGATCGTAGATGTCCTCGAGTTCGAGGCCCAGCCTGCCGAGCGCGTCACGCGTAATGTCCTCGATGCCGAGGTTCAGGAGGGCGTTCCTGAGCAGACGGCCCATCAGGAACTCCAACGACAGGTAAGCGGTGCGGCGCCCGTCGTCACGCTCCTTGGCCATGCGGGTGCGTGCCCAACGCTCCATGAGGCGGTCGCGTGCCGCGTAGACAACGGCCTGGTACAGGAACGGCGACCGTGCCCGGATCGTGCGCCGACCGAGCATCCTGCCGAAGTAATGCGTGAAATCCTGGAGGATCGAATCGGCATCCATCGGCAATTCGGGCGCCTGAAGCAACTCGATATCGCCGATTCCCGTAGTGTCGTCAGATCTTGCAGACATGCGTTTCTCCGGAGGGTCGCCTAGTCAGCGGCAGTCAGTATAAGGGTTGCGAGCGGTGGCAGGCACAGGTTCATCGAGTGCGGCCGGCCGTGGTGTTCTTCGTCGACCACGATCAGGTCGCCGGGGCCGACGCCGCTGCCGCCGTATCTCGCATCGTCCGTGTTTACGCCTACCCTGAAGGCGCGGCGATCGGGCAGGCCAATGCGGTAATGGTCCCGCGTCACCGGCGTGAAGTTGCTGATGCAGATGGCATAGCCGCCGTGGCGGTCGCGCCGTAGCCACGACAGTACACTCGCGTCGCGGTCGTTCCAGTCGAGCCATTCGAAGCCCGCGTCCGAGAAGTCGACCTCGTAGAGTGCGGGTGTCGATTTGTACACGGCGTTGAGATCGCGAATCAGGTTCTGCACGCCGGAGTGCGACGGGTACTCGAGCAGGTGCCAGTCGAGCGACTGATCGTGGTTCCACTCACTGCGTTGCGCAATCTCCGCGCCCATGAACAAAAGCTTTTTGCCCGGATGCCCGAACATCCCGGCGAGGTAGGCACGCAGGTTGGCGAACTGCTGCCAGTCGTCCCCGGGCATGCGGCCGATGAGCGAGCGCTTGCCATGCACGACCTCATCGTGTGACAGCGGCAGGACGAAGTTCTCGTTGAACGCATACACGAGCCCGAAGGTCATCTTGTCGTGGTGATACTTGCGGTTCAGCGGGTCCTCGCTCATGTAGGCCAGCGTGTCGTTCATCCAGCCCATGTTCCACTTGAACGTGAAGCCCAGGCCGCCCGCATCGACAGGTCGTGAGACGGCCGGCCACGCGGTCGATTCCTCGGCAAACGAGGTTGCACCGTGTGCGTGTATCTCCGTGTTCAGGCGCTTCAGGAATTCCACGGCCTCGAGGTTTTCGTTGCCACCGTGTTCGTTCGGAATCCACTCGCCGTCCTCACGGGAATAGTCCAGGTACAGCATCGAGGCGACCGCATCGACGCGAATGCCGTCGACGTGAAACTCGTCGACCCAGTACAGCGCGCTGCCGATCAGGTAGTTGACGACCTCGCGGCGGCCGAAATTGAAGATCAGTGTCCCCCAGTCGGCGTGCGCGCCCTTGCGCGGGTCCTCGTGCTCGTACAGGGCGGTGCCATCGAAACGCCCGAGCCCGTGCTCGTCCCGCGGGAAGTGAGCCGGCACCCAGTCGACGATGACGGCAATCCCTGCAGCATGGCAGCGATCGACCAGGTAGCGGAAGTCGTCCGGCGTGCCGAAGCGCCACGTCGGCGCAAACATGCCGATCGGCTGGTAGCCCCAGGAGCCGTCAAACGGATGCTCGGACACCGGCAGCAGCTCGATGTGCGTGAAGCCCATCTCTGCGACGTAGGGCACGAGTTCGTCCGCGAGTTCGCGGTAGTTCAGCCAGCGATTGCCTTCGTCGGCTTTGCGCCGCCAGGAACCCAGGTGGACCTCGTAGATGCTCAGCGGTCCGCCGAGCTCGGACTCGGCCGTGCGCGATCTCATCCACTCGTCGTCGGTCCAGTCGAAGCCGGCATCAAACACGATCGATGCATTGCCCGGCGGCGGTTCGAAGAAACTCCCGAACGGGTCGGTCTTCAGGGGCAGGAGGTGACCGTCGCGGTCCAGCACTTCGTACTTGTACTTGCTGCCATTACCGATGCCGGGCACGAATATCTCCCAGATGCCGTTGGCTGGATGCAGCCGCATGACGTGGCAGCGTCCGTCCCAGTTGTTGAAGTCGCCGACAACGCTGACCCGCGACGCATTTGGTGCCCAGACCGCGAAGCGCACGCCGTCGATGCCCTCCACGGTGCGCAGGTGCCCACCGAGCTTCGCGTAGATCTTCTTGTCCGAGCCTTCGCCCAGCAGGTAGCGATCAATGTCGCCCAGCGTGGTCGGGAAGCGGAACGCGTCCTCGACTGTCCACTTGTTGCCGTCGTGAAAGGTGATCTCGAACTGGTAGCGGCGTTTGCGCGCCGGCATCTCGGCGACGAACAGCCCCTTCGGATTGACCCGCTCCATATCACAGAGGTGGTCACCCTGTGTATCGACGAGTGCAACGCTCGCTGCCTCGGGCATGAACGCGCGCACGAAGCGGCCGTCGGGCGTTGCGTGCGGGCCGAGAATCGCAAACGGATTGTCATGGCGACCATCGACGACGGCGTTGAACTCGTCCTGGTGGCGTTTCAGGTCAGACGCTACGGAATTCATACATGAGCCTTACATAGTTGGTGGCCGCTGACGCCCAGTCGAAGCGGGCGGCCTTTGCGTTGTTCTTGATCGTTTGCCAGTGGAGCGGATCGTCGCGCCTGAGCTTCAGCGCCGAGTCCACGCATTCGACGAAGCCGTCCGCCTGTTCGAGCGGCGTGCGGCCGTCAAACACGAACCCGTTCACGCCGTCCTCGACTGTATCGTAAAGGCCGCCGACCCCGTGTACCACGCAGGGCTGGCCATTGCGCATCGCGAGCATCTGGCTGATACCGCAGGGCTCGAAGCTCGAGGGCATCAGGAACAGGTCGCCGCCGGCGTAGAGCACGTCGCCGAGTGCCTCGGAGTAGCCGTTGAAGTACACGAGGTTGTCGTTTGCGGCCGCGATGTCGATGAGTTGCTCCTCGTAGATCGCATCGCCGCTGCCGAGCAGCAGCAGCACGCCGCGGTCGCCGAGGTTGGCGAGAATATCCTCCAGCGCCGTGCTGCCCGACAGCGTCGGTTCCAGGAACAGCCGCATTTTCTGCGCGACGACCCGGCCAACGCTCGCAAGCAGGTGCAGCGGACGCCGTTTCGGCAGCCTCGCGATGCGGTCGAGCGCGATGTCGTGGACCTCCGCCGGCTGCCGGCTGTTCCACTGTTCCACCGTCCGCCTCGAGATATCGACGATCGACTGCCAGCCCGGCGGTTTCGCCGCCGTGCCGCGATAGTCGCAGCCATTGAGGATGCCAATGAGGCCGCTGTCCGCGCGGCGCCTGGCGAGATCGTCCTCGAGCCCCTCGCCGCCGATGAAGCCGGTTTCCTCGTCGCTCGGGTTGACGATCTCCTCGGCGTAGGTCGGCGACACGGTATTGACGCGGTCGGCGAGACGGATCGCGGCGGCCATCGGGTTAAATACGTCGTCGTCGGCCGGGTCGGCGACCAGCGCCGGGTCGACCTCGAGCTCAGGAAACCACGCCTTGAGCGACGACGCATTGCCATCCAGTGGGCGTTGACCCTGGTAGGACAGGTTGTGAATCGTAAAGACGGTCGGGATGTCGGCGAGCGACGGGTAGCTCGAGTCGAAGCGCCTGAGCACCGCGTACACACCAGCGTGCCAGTCGTGCAGGTGCACGGCGGCTGGCCGCTCGTCGCAGGCTTCGACATAGCTCGCCGCCGCTGAGCAATAGAACGCAAATTTGTCGCCATCGATTGCGTAGGGGCCGGTGGCTTCCTCGCCGTGGTACACGACACCCGGCTTGTCGGGCTGGAACAACGGGTGGTCGAGGACGATATTGCGCACGCCCGGCTCGGCACCCGGCACTTCCCAGGCCGTGACGCTATGCGTCTCGCCGCGGAAGCGCGCGTCGAAGTGGAACAGCCGTGTCGCGCCGTCGAGCTTGTGCAGGCTGCCGTACGACGGCGTTAGCACCGTCGTGGGCCAGTCGAGCCCGGCAAGCGCTGCGGGGAGATCGCGGATGACGTCTCCGACTCCGCCGACCTTCGCGCCAGGCAGAGCACCGTTCTCGGCCGCAATGAAAACAACGTCTCTGCTACTTATGACGCACGCCCCGGTCGATCAGCGAGTGAAGTGCAGCTGCTGGCCCAGCATGTCGGGGGTGACGAGCGTGACGCCTTTCTCGGAGACGCGGAAGCCGCGGGCGCGATCGGCGTCCTTGTCCACACCAATCTCGGTGCCGGCCTCGACCGTTGCGCCGCGATCAATGATGGCACGGCTGATCCGGCAGCCCTCGCCGATGTCGACGTCGGGCAGAATCACCGAGTCGGTCACCGACGAATACGAGTGCACCTTGCAGCGCGAGAACAAGAGCGAACCGCGCACGCTCGCACCCGAGATCACGCAATCGCCGGATACCATCGACTGGATGGCCTCGCCGCGGCGGTCGTGTTCGTCAAAGACGAACTTGGCCGGCGCCGTGTGCCACTGATAGGTGCGAATCGGCCACTTCTCGTCGTACATGTTGAGCTGCGGTGTGACCGAGACGAGCTCCATGTTGGCCTCGAAAAAGGCATCGATGGTGCCGACGTCCCGCCAGTAGGCCTGCTTGCCGGTATCGGGATCGCGAAACGGGTACGCGTAGACCCGGTAGTCCTTGATGATCGACGGGATGACGTTCTTGCCGAAGTCGTGGCTGGTCCCCGGCGTGTCGGCATCCTTGATGACCTGCTCGTACAGGAACTCGGTGTTGAAGATGTAGTTGCCCATCGAGGCCAGGCAGACATCGGGGTTGCCCGGCACCGGGTTGGGCTTTTCGGGTTTTTCGTCGAAGCCGATGATCCGGCCGTCCTCATCAACGGTCATGACGCCGAACTGGCCGGCCGCTTCCTCGAGCGGCACCTCTAGGCAGCAGATCGTCATGTCCGCATCCTTCTCTGCGTGATGAGCGAGGTACGGGCCATAGTCCATCTTGTAGATGTGGTCACCCGACAGGATCAGCACGTAGCTTGGTGCGTGCGTGCGGATGATGTCGAGGTTCTGGTAGACAGCATCCGCCGTGCCGCGATACCACTCGCCGCCGACGCGCTGCGATGCCGGCAGGATATCGACGAACTCGCGCTGCGAGGCGGTGAAGTTCGTCCAGCCCTGCACCAGGTGGCGGATCAGCGAGTGCGCCTTGTACTGGGTCAGAACGCCGATGCGGCGGATGCCCGAGTTGAAACAGTTCGACAGCGGGAAGTCGATGAGGCGGAACTTGCCGCCGAAGTACAGGGCAGGCTTCGCCCGCCACGCCGTCAGCTCGTGCAGGCGCGAGCCCTGTCCACCCGCAAGTATGAGCGCGACGGTCTCGCGCGTAAGTCGACTGACGAAGCGAAGGTCGTCAACCTGTTTGACGTCTGTCATCAAGCAGCTCCCGGCCGGATTCACGTACGGCTTTCGCTACATTCTGGCAGACTTCGTCGCCCAGTTGCGTGACAGATACACGCCAGCGCCAATTATTTGCCGAGGTGCCCGGCGTATTGATGCGCGCCTCGGAGCCCAGTCCGAGGAAATCCTGCATCGGCGCGATGACGAGCCGCGCGCGCGTCGACAGTGCCGCGCGGACGAGATCGAACGCGATCGTCTCCGGCGTGCCGTCCGTGATTTCGAGCACGGTCTCCTGCGTTGCCCGGATCTCTTCCTCGGAACGGATGTCATCGGGGCTGCCGTGGAACCAGCCGAGCGTCGTGTCGTTGTCGTGAGTGCCGGTGTAACAGATGCAGTTGTCACGCACGTCCTCAAGGCGGAAGCCCTCGTCCGTGACGTCGAACTGCAGCACGACCATGCCGGGGATGCTGCGATTGTCGCGAAGTTCCTCGACATCCGGCGTGATCACGCCGAGATCCTCGGCGACGATGGGCAGAGCACCCAGCGCCTCCTGCATCGCTTCGAAGATGGCGTCGCCCGGGCCGGGTTCCCACTGGCCGGTGCGGGCGGTCTCGGCATCGGCCGGGATGGCCCAGTAGCCGGCAAAACCGCGAAAATGGTCGATGCGCACCAGATCCGCCAGTTCGGCGGACGCCCGCAGCCGTTCGATCCACCAGTGATAGCCCGTCGCGGCGTGCTTGTCCCAGTCGTACAGCGGATTGCCCCAGAGCTGACCATCGTTCGAGAAGTAGTCCGGCGGCACCCCGGCCACGTGGCTCGGCTGGCCGTCTTCGTCGAGCATCAGGATGTCGCGATTGGTCCACGCGTCGGCGCTATCGAGCGCGATGTAGATCGGCATGTCACCGAACAGGGTCACGCCCGCCGCGTGCGCATAGTCCTTGAGGCGCTGCCACTGGTGATAGAACAGGAACTGGATGATCTTGGTGGCCTCGATCCGCGGCGCCTGTGCCTGCTCGAGCCCGGCGAGGGCATCGGCATCCCGATGCCGGTACTCTGCGGGCCACTCCGGCCACGGCCGTTCGCCATGGTCCGACTTGAGGATCCGAAACAGCGCGTAGTCGTGCAGCCAGTGCTCGTCGTGCTGTTCCAGGAAGCGCGCGTACTCGCTCTTGAGGGCGGCGTCGGCGCGATCTTCGAAGCGGCCGGCGGCGAGTTCGAGCAGCTTTGCCTTGATCGGAATCAGCGAGCCGTAGTCAACATAATCTGTCGGCAGGCGCGTCAGTTCCGAGGCCTCGTCCCGGCTCAGGAGTCCCTTGTCGATGAGATCCTCGATGTCGATGAGGTTCTTGTTGCCAGCGAAACTCGACAGCGGCTGGTAGGGCGAATCCCCGTAGGCGGTCGGGCCGAGCGGCAGGAACTGCCAGACCCGAAGGCCCCAAAGGCGCATACGATCAATGAACTCGAACGCCGCCTGGCCGATTTCGCCGATGCCGTAGCGGCCCGGCAACGAGGTAATGTGCAGGGACACCCCCGCCTGCCGCAGCGGTGGCAGGATGTACTCGTCAGCTTGCTTCTTCATGTCCCCACAGTCAGCGTCGGCGTGGTCAAGTCGCTGTTCAGCCACGCATTTTATTTTGCTCGCGCCACCCTCGGTTTTTTAGCGCAGCTTGGATTGCGAAAGTATCCAGCGTGTGGCGCCACCGCAAGAAATGCATACGTATTCAGGAAATGAATACGTATGCAGTCCGTTGCCCCGCGATTACGGCCTTCTTACTATGGTCGCGATATTCCAAGAATGCATTCCTTGCGGGGGAAACAAGATGGTAAAGAAAAAGCGCGAGAGCGCAGATACGCGCGCAGACGAGATTCGTCTCCAGGCCACGCGCAGAAGCTCCGTTTCGGTTGCCGTGGCGGCAGCTCTGACGGGTGCACTGGCCATGCCTGCCGTGACCACGGCGCAGGAAGTTACCGGGGACGAAGTTATCGAGGAAGTGATCACGACCGGCTATCGGTCCAGCCTCCGGAACGCCCTGATGATGAAACAGAATTCGGAGTCGATCGTCGAGGCCATCACGGCCGAGGACATCGGCAAGCTGCCGGATGCCAGTATTGCTGAATCGCTCGCACGCCTGCCGGGCCTGACGGCCCAGCGCCTCAACGGTCGCGGCCAGCAGATCAGCGTTCGTGGCCTCGGCCCCGATTTCACGACGGCTCTCCTGAACGGTCGCGAGCAGGTCACCACGGGTGACAACCGCGGCGTCGAGTTCGACCAGTACCCGGCCGAGCTCCTGTCGAGCGTCGTAATTTACAAGACCCCTGATGCATCGCTGATCGGTGCCGGCCTCGCCGGTACGGCGGACATGCGCACGGTTCGCCCGCTGCAGCACGGCCGCCAGACGATCGCGGCCAACCTGCGCTACGAGTGGACGGAGCTGGACGCGCTGAACGCCGGCTCGGCTGACGACGGTGTTCGCTACACGCTGGCCTACATCGACCAGTTCGCGAACGACACGGTCGGTGTCGCACTCGGTCTTGCACACATGTCCAACCCGGGCCAGGAAGAGCGTTTCAACTCCTGGGGCTACCCGACGGTAACGGACCCCGCGTCCGGTGACGACGCCGCGATTATCGGCGGTTCGAAGCCCTATGTTCGTTCGAGTGAACTCGAGCGCACGGGCGTCATCGGCGTACTCGAGTTCAACCCGACAGACCGCGTGTCGACATCGCTCGATATCTACTACTCGGAGTTCGACGAGACGCAGCTCCTGCGCGGCATCGAACTGCCGATGCAGTGGTCTGCTGCGCAGCTGCAGCCGGGCTTCACGGTCGACAACGGCTTCGTCAGCGACGGCCAGTTCAACGGCGTCGTCGGCGTCATGCGCAACGACATCACGGCCCGCGAAAGCGACCTGTTCGCTGCCGGCTTCAACGTCAACTTCGACTTAGGCGAGAACTGGGTCGTCGATGTCGATCTGAGCACCTCGCAGGTCGACCGTACCGACATCATCCTCGAGACCTACTCGGGCGCTCCGCAGTCGTCGGATCCGAACAACCCGCAGATCAGCGACAACCTGGCGTTCACGTCCAGCGGCACGACGGGCTTTGTGTTCGGTTCGAACCTCGACTACACGGACACGAGCTGGGTTCAGCTCACCAGCCCGCAGGGCTGGGGCGGCAACATCGTTCCGGGCGGCCAGCTCGGCTATGACAACCGGCCGACGATCGACGACGAACTGAACCAGTTCCAGACCTCTATCGAGCGTCAGTTCGGCGGCACCATCAGCTCGATGGAACTCGGCCTGAACATCGCAACGCGTGAAAAATCGAAGGTTGCCGACGAGTGGTTCCTCGCCCTGGCGAGCGGTGCCACGGAGGCACCGATTTCCAACCCGATCGGCATCACGGACCTGAGCTTCCTCGGCATTGACGGCATGGTCAGTTACGACCCGCTCGCCGAGATCGCAGCCGGCACCTACACGCGCACGCGCAACCCGAACGCGGACGTCGTGATCAAGAGCTGGGTCGTTGAAGAGGACGTCAACACGTTCTACGCGAAGTTCGGCCTGGACTCGGAGCTTGGACGCTTCCCGCTCACCGGTAACTTCGGCTTCCAGTACATGGACGTCGACCAGAGTTCCGACGCGTTGGCGGCAACCGGAGACGCGGGCCTCGTTGGCCAGTCCGGCGGCACGACCTGGAGCGAGTTCCTGCCCAGCCTGAACCTGACGCTGGACTTCAACAACGACACGTTCCTGCGCTTCGCCTACGCTCGCACGGTGGCCCGTGCCCGCATGGACGACATGCGTGCATCGCTGAACTACAGCTTCAACGATGAGCGCCGCACCGGCACGACGCCAGCCAGCGGTCCATGGGGCGGCGACGCCGGTAACCCGGAGCTGAAGCCCTGGGTTGCCGATGCGTTCGACCTGTCGGTCGAGAAGTACTTTGCCGACGGTGCCGGATACGTCTCGCTCGCGTACTTCTACAAGGACATCAAGGAGTACATCATCCCGGGCTTCCCGGTACTGTCCGACTTCACGGGCTTCCCGGTTCCGCCGGACACGATGCCGGATCCGATCACGGGTGATCGCCCGGTCGGCACCTTCGAGGGCTTCGTCAACCGGCCGGTCAACGGCGAGGGTGGCGACATCACCGGCATCGAGGTCGCGGTACAGCTCTCGGGTGAACTGATCCACAACTCGATCCGCAACTTCGGCCTGATCGGTAACTACTCCAACACGTCGAGCTCGATCGAGCCGGTACCTGGCGTAGAGATCCCGATCCCCGGTCTGTCTGAAGACGTGGCCAACGTCACCGCGTACTATGAGAACGACTCGTTCTCGGCGCGCGTGTCGAGCCGCTACCGTTCGGACTTCCTCGGTGAGGTCGGCGGCTTCGGCGGTGGTCGCTTCTTCAAGGACATCAAGAGCGAGACCGTGGTCGATGCCCAGCTCAGCTACAACGTCGGAGGCCGCTTCGAAGGCCTGACGCTGCTGCTGCAGGGCTTCAACCTGACGGACGAGCCGCTGACGACGTTCGCCGGTGACGGCCGCCTCGTGCTGGACTACCAGCGCTACGGTCGGTCCTACATGATCGGCGCTTCGTATCGCTACGAATAAGGTTTCTCCCCCGAGACCTTGGCCCCCGTCAGGCTCTGCCTGGCGGGGGTTTTTCTTTGCGGCCCTGTTCACGGGCCCGGGACGAACGTAAAGTCCGTATCGCTGGAGCTAGCTTAGTCAGGAGGCCTTGAGTGACCGAAGCGGGTCGCGTGAACAAGATCGTCATCGTCGGCGGCGGCACGGCGGGCTGGATGGCGGCCGCCGTGTTTGCGCGCGCGCTGGGCCCGCTGGTCGAGATCGAGCTCGTCGAGTCCGAGCAGATTGGCACCGTTGGCGTGGGCGAGGCGACGATTCCGCAGATCCGGCTGCTGCTCGGGCTGCTCGGCATCCAGGAGCGTGATTTCCTGAAGCACGTGCAGGGCTCGATCAAGCTCGGCATCCGCTTCAATGACTGGGGCCGCCTCGGTGATTCGTACATTCATGCCTTCGGCGCGATCGGCCGTCCGCTTGGCATGCTCGATTTCTACAACTACTGGCTGCGTGCGCGGCAGGAGGGCGGCGAGGGCGACCTGTGGAGCTATTCGCTCAACTCGGCGGCGTCTGATCTCGATCGCTTCGATGACTTCGAGAGCTTCGGCGATACGGGTTTGTCCGGGCTCGTGCGCGCCTATCACTTCGATGCCGGTCTCGTTGCGGGCTACCTGCGCAGCTACTGCGAACCGCTGCGTGTCAAGCGCACCGAGGGCATGATCGTCGACACCGAGCTTCGCGGCGAGGACGGCTTCATCGATTCCGTCGTGCTGGACAGCGGTGAACGTGTCGCCGGCGATCTGTTCATCGATTGCTCCGGTTTTCGCGGGCTCCTGATCGAGCAGGCCCTCGAGACGGGCTACGAGGACTGGACGCACTGGCTGCCCTGCGATCGCGCCGTCGCCGTACCCTGCACGTCGGTCGAGCCCCTGACGCCGTACACGCAGAGCACGGCGCGAACGGCCGGCTGGCAGTGGCGGATACCGTTGCAGCATCGCATCGGCAATGGCCACGTGTACTCGAGTGCCTATCTGTCCGACGACGAGGCAACGACGACGCTGCTCGACAATCTCGACGGCGAGCCGCTGGCCGAGCCGCGGGTGCTGCGCTTCACGACGGGCAGGCGGCGGCGAATCTGGAATCGCAACTGCATCGCACTCGGCCTCGCCAGCGGCTTCCTCGAGCCGCTGGAGTCGACCAGCATCCACCTCGTGCAGTCGTTCCTGCAGCGGCTGATCAACCTGTTCCCGGACGACGGCTTCTCGCCCGAGGTGATTGACGAATACAACCGCCAGTGTGCCTACGAATTTGAACGGGTGCGCGACTTCATCATCCTGCATTACCACGCCAACGAGCGGACAGACTCACCGTTCTGGATCGATCGGCGCGAAATGGAGGTGCCGGACTCGCTGACGGAGAAAATGACGCTGTTCCGCACCAGCGGCCGACTCGTCGAGGACGCCGAGGACCTGTTCAAGAATGTCGCGTGGCTGCAGGTGCTGGTCGGCCAGCACGTCATGCCGGGGCGCTATCACCCGATGGCGGACATCCTCAGCAGCGACCAGCTCACCCAGTTCCTGGGTAACATCAAGCATCTCGTTGCCGAACAGGCGAAGCGCTTTCCGTCGCACCGCGACTGGCTGAATCAGCACGCGCAGGCCGTCGAGGGAAGCTAACTCGTGAAAGCCCTGGAGCTGAAGGTCCCGCCGGTCGTTGTCTTCCTGCTGGCCGGCGCCGGGATGTGGCTGTGTGCCGAATGGCTGCCCGGGTGGTATCTCGACGTGCCCGGCATGTCACTCGCGGCCGCTGTGCTTCTCGTTACCGGCATCGCCATCGGCATAGCCGGTGTCGTGGAGTTCCGGCGCGCGCAAACGACGGTCCTGCCGCACGACCCGGAGCGGGCGTCAACGGTCGTCACCGGCGGCGTCTTTCGCTACACCCGCAACCCGATGTACCTCGGGCTGGTACTCGTCCTGGGCGCATGGGGCGCGAAACTCGGAAACGTCGCGGCGCTCGCCGGCCTGGCTGCGTTCATGACGTACATGACTGTTTTCCAGGTCAGGCCGGAAGAACGCATTTTGCTGGCCAAGTTCGGCGAGCCGTTCCGGGATTACATGGCATCCGTTAGGAGATGGATATGAGCAGACTGTGGTTGTTGTGTGTCTTGCTGATGTCGGCGCTGGCCAACGCGCAGTCACCGTATGCCGGCGAGCAGGAGCGAGAAATAAAGTCGCTATCCGGCAAGGAGATTGTGGCGCTCAGGAGCGGTGCTGGTATGGGCCTCGCGAAAGCTGCCGAGCTGAATGGCTACCCGGGTCCGAAACACGTGCTCGAACTCGCCGACGAGCTGGGACTAAGCGATGAGCAGCGCGAGAACACGAAAGCGTTGTTTGCTGAGGTCAAAGCCAACGCTGCGCAGCTTGGAGAGAAAGTGATCGCTGCTGAGGTACGTCTCGACCGTCTGTTCACAGACATGACGGTCGACGCGGAGTCACTCGAAAACGCATTGCAGGAACTCGGTGAGCTGAGAGCCAGGCTTCGTTACGTCCACCTTCACGCTCATGTTCGACAGGCCGCGATACTCCGGCCCGGGCAAATCGAGGCGTACACGCAGCTCCGCGGCTACGAGTAGTGCGTTAGAGGAGCGGCTTGAAGTTCAGCAGAAGCCGTTCATAGCCTGATCGCCCGACGCGGCTGTCGAGCACGGTCAGGCGCTCGACCCGCTTCGACAGCACCCGGAGTATCGAGCGCAGGACCAGCCGCGCGTGCGAGCGCCAGTGGCCGTCGCCAAGGTCATCGGCAATGAAGGCACACGCAGTCGCACCGATCATGGACGGCTTGCGCCTGAGTTCGTCGAGTTCATGCGGGCGTTCCGCAAGGCAGGCGAGGGCGTCCGCGATCAGGCTGATGGCGAGGTCGCGACCCTCAGCCAGCGCGAGGCCGGCGAAATTGCGCATGTCCGTTCGGTCGAGGGTGTCCTCGTGCCGGTCGATCTCGGCAAGCAGGCCGAAAAAGTCGTTGCCGGGTCGCAGCCTGGCACGGTCCAGCTGTCGATCGACGTACGCATCGACGGCCGCAACGCGGCGATTGTCCTCGGTGGCGCGCGGTCCCCAGCTGATCCATTCCTCGGCGTCGTCGACGGGCACGTTCAGCAGCAGCGCCAGCGCGCGCGATTCGATCGGGAGCGCGAACTCCGTGACGATCTCGGCGGAACCCGCGACGATGCATTCGTCTATCGTCTGCTGGGCAATGTTGCGGACCTCCGCTGCCATAAACGGATCGTTCGGCCGTGTGAATACCGGCATCAGGATCTTGCGATAGCGGCGCGACAAGGGAGTATCCGGATCGGCGTTGGCGAGTTTCAGCAGCCTGCCGAGCCTGCCGTCATTGATGTCGAAGCGCAGGTCGGCCGCGAGCTCGGGGCCGTTGATCGGATCAAGATGCTTGATGTTGTCCATACGTCAGCTCTCGTCACCGAGCAGGAACACCAGGGGAATATCGGCGCGCGCGCGCCACGCGTTCTCGTTGTGGCCGGCGCCGTCGAAACGGCGCGACACGAAGTCGTCTTCGCCGTAGCCGAGTTCCAGGAACAGCGCATCGACGAGACGCTGATGCTGCTCGTAGACGGCGTCGAGCTCGGTCGTGCCGTAGTCGAAGTAGAAGCGATGCTCGCCGGCTGCCGGGACGTTCTCACGCAGCCACGTGACGACCGCCTCTGTGTTGTCCGTGTCATTCGTCGACGGGCTGAGCGGCCAGTGCGTCGATACGCAGCCGGCGGCGACGAAGACGTCCGGATACTGCGTCATCGCATAAAGCGAGATCAGGCCGCCCATGCTCGAGCCCATGACGAAGGTGTCGTCGCGGCCGCTTTTCGTCCGGTAGTTGCCGTCGATGAACGGCTTGAGTTCCTCAACGATGAAACGCAGGTACTCGCGTGACAGCGGCTCACCCTCGATGGCATTGACGGCGCTCTGCTGTTCCTCGTTCGAAAGCACGTCAAAGAAAGCATGCGGAAGGTATTCGCGCCGGCGAAGGTCCGTGTTCCAGATGCCGACGACGATCGTGTTCTCGACCCGTCCTTCGTCGAGCAATGCCTGCAGCGCCACGTCAACGTCCCAGGCCTGTTGGTTCCAGGTGATCTCCTCGTTGAACAGGTTCTGACCGTCGTGCATGTACAGGACGGAGTAGTGCTCATCCGATTCGGCATAGCCGTCAGGCAGCCAGACATCCACGTGACGCGGCTTGACGTGCGCGGACGGCATGTCCGCGTGACGCATGATGTCCTGGTGGCCGAGCCTCAGTACCGCCGACTCGAACGGCGCGAGCTCCATACGCAGCGTGCCAATGCCGTTCTCGATGACCAGCCGCGCATAGCGTTCGCCGTACAGCCGCTCGTCGAGAGTGTAGCGCCCGTCCGTCAGGCCGAGCATCGGTACAAGCGTTTCCGGGACTTGCAGGTCGACAATGTGCGTCTTCTCGCGGTCGAAGTTCGCCGCGACGAACAGGCGCTCGTCCTCCGTCCAGCGAACGAAGGCGAACACACTCGGGTTGCGAGCGTCGCTGTTCCAATTCATGGCCGCCAGCGGCGCGTAGCTGCCGTGGAGCACAGGACTGGCTGCGCTGAAGGACATCAGCCGCACGTAGAAGTCGCGCAGCGCTTTCTCGTCGTCGCTCAACGCGCCGCCGTCGAAGCGGCCATCGTTCATCCAGCGCTGGTGCGCCGGCACGCCCCAGTAGTCGAAGATCGTCGTCCGCGTCGCGGCGCCGAAACCGGGGTTGCCGTCACCCGGCTCGCCCACGTCCTGGCCGAAGTAGAGCATGGTCGGCGAACGGCTGATCAGTGCTGACACCGTCATCGCCGGCATGCCCATGCGCGCGTCCCCCGCGAAGTCGGCGCTCGCGATGCGCTGCTCGTCGTGGTTCTCGAGGAAGTGCAGCATGTGCTCCTCGATGTCGAGCACCTCGGCGTGCACGGGTTCCAGCGTCCAGGCCGGTTCCTTGCCCTGCATGACGAGTTTCAGCGCGTCGTAGAAGCCGACCTTGTCGTAAAGATAGTCCATGCGGCCCAGCTCGAGGTAGTCGCGATACAGGTCCGGGTTGTAGACCTCGGCGAGCAGGAAAGCATCGTCGTTGATGGTCTTGATGCCGGAGTTCAGGTAGCTCCAGAACTCGACGGGGACCATCTCGACCATGTCGTAGCGAAAACCGTCGACGCCCTTGCCGGTCCAGTACGTGACGATGTCGCGGAACTTCGTCCAGCTGTCCGGGACGTCCCTGTCGGCCCAGAACGCCGCGTGCTCGGCGGTCGTCCAGCCGCGGGCGTCGTCGGGGAGGCGGTCGAAGTCGTAGCTGCCGTCAGGGCGAACGCCGTAGTTGACCTTGACGGTCTCGAACCAGTCGTTGAAATCGGGCTGCGGTGCACGCGCGCCGTTACCGGTCCATTTCGCGGGCGTTTCGTCGAAGCGACCGTCCGCCAGTGGATGCGCATCGCCGCCGAGCGGTGCGTAATCCCGCGGTGACTCCGGTACGCTGAAGTCCTCACCAACGACGTAGTAGAAGTTGTTGTCGCGGGCGTATTCCACGCTTGTGTCGTCACTGGCGCCGAAGTCTTCGACGCCGTCAGGACGCGCCAGCGATTCGTAGCCGCGAGCGACGTGATTGGGCACGATGTCGATGATGACCTGCATGCCGTGCGCGTGCGTGCGAGCGATCAGCTCCTCGAACTCTTCCAGCCGCCTCGCCGGATCGTCGGCAAGATCGGGATTGACCGTGTAGTAGTCCTTGACCGCATAGGGCGAGCCAGCGCGGCCCTTGACGACGTCCGGGTCGTCGTCGCCGATGCCGAAGCCGCTGTAGTCGCGAATGACGGCGTGGTGCGGAACGCCCGTGTACCAGATGTGAGTTACGCCGAGTTCACGTATGCCTTCGAGCGCCGTGTCGTCGAAGTCCGAGAACTTGCCGACGCCGTTCTCCTCGATCGTGCCCCAGGGTTTATTGGTCGTTTCCTGGTTGCCGAACAGCCGGGTGAATACCTGGTAGACGACCGGCTTGCCCGTGCCTGCATCGGTCACCTCCGGCACGTGCGGCTCCATCGCAACTGGCGGCTCGGCCGGCGCGCACGCTGCTGCGCAGAACAGGAGACCGGCGGTGAAATAAACGGGCAGTCGGTTTCGCATGGCATTTACTCGCTGATCCGTAGCGTGCCGACCGAGTGGTCCCAGTCGAAGCGGATCGTCAGGGTTCGTGCGTCGCTGTCGTAGTGCGCGGCCGTACCGCGCTTCGGCATCCGCCGTTCGAGGTCGATCGTTGAGTTTTCGAAGCTGACGGCGCCCGGGGCTGACGCCCAGTTGTGAACCACAAGGGTGATCGTTCGCGTCGCGGGCATGCCGTCGTAGCCGCCCACGGCGCGCGCGAGGTCGATGTTCAGGGTCGCGCCGTTCTGCAGCGCTTCGAAAAACAGGATTTCGAACTCGCCGTCGTCGAGGCTCGTGCGGCTCCTGCCATCGTCGTCGTACATGCGTCCGCCTGCGCTGCGTACCGAGGCGTCGGCGTAGTAGTGCACGGTCAGACTCTCAGTTGAGTAAGCGTCGGTCGTGTTGACGGGCTCAACCATGGGCACGAAGGATCCGGCCCGCACGAGCACCGGCGTGGTCTCCAGCGCGAACGGCACGCTCGCGGTCTGCCCACCCTCGTAGCGGGTGTCCGTCCAGAAGTCGAACCAGGTGCCGTCCGGCAGCGGCATGTCGATCGCGTCGAGGCCGGCCTCGGTAACCGGTCGGACGAGGAACGCATTGCCCCACAGGTACGCGTACTTCTCGTCGACGAGCGCGAGATCGGATTCGTCCTCGAAGAACAGCGGCCGCATGAGCGGCATGCCGGTCGTGGAGTTCTCCCACGCGAGCGTGTAGATGTACGGCAGCAGCGCGTAGCGCAGGCGAATGAAGTCGCGCGCGATCCGGCGCGTCTCGCGATCGTGGAAGACCGGTTCGGGCGCGATGTGTTCCTGCGCGTGCGGGCGGTAGATCGGCTGGAAGACGCCGTACTGCATCCAGCGCAGGTACATCTCCTTGTCGAAGGTCTCGCCGCCCGCAAAGCCGCCCAGGTCGGAGTGATTGTAGGCGAGACCCAGCAGGCCCATCTGCAGCGACAGCTCGACCTGCGGCCTGAGCCCGCCCCAGCTGCGCGCCACGTCGCCCGTCCACGGCATCATGCCGAAGCGCTGCGAACCCACGAAGCCCGACCGCATCAGGATGACCGGCCGGGTATCAGGATAACGTTCGACCTGGTTTTCATAGACGAGCTGCGCCCAGCGGTGACCGTATGCGTTATGGACCTCGTCGCCCGTCGCCACGGTGCCGTCATCGAAGCTGTGCAGTGCGTCGCCCGGGTGCACTTCGGGCTCGCCCAGGTCGCCCCAGGTCCCGCCGACGCCGATATCGAACAGCGCTTCGTACTTCGACCAGAACCAATTCCTGCCGGCGGCGTTGAAGACGTCGATCAGGCCGGTATTGCCGAAGTAGAAGTTGAAGGTCTTCGGCTCGCCCGTCGCATTCTTCGCGATCGCGCCGCTGGCGACGGCGTCGTCCCAGTTGTCGGACGCGGTCAGAACGAACGGCTCGGTGATCGGGACCGTCCGCACGCCGTCATCCAGGAAGTCGGCGATCATTTTTTCCGGATTCGGGAATGCCTCGCGGTCCCAGTCGAGGTTGCCCATGAAGCCCTGGATCTCCGGGCCGAACCAGTATAGGTCGAGGATGACGCCGTCGAGAGGTATGTCGGCGCGCCGGAAGCGTCGGACGACGTCGCGGGTCTCCTTCTCCGTGCGGTAGCCGAAGCGCGACGCGTAGTTGCCGAAGGCCCAGCGAGGCGGCAGCGGCTGGCGGCCCGTTGCCGCCGTGAAGTGCCGGATCAGCTCGGGGTAGGTCGTGCCGGCGGAGACGAGGTACGCGGTCCGCCCGCCAACGGCCTCGAACTGCAGGACGCCAGCCTCGGTGCTGCCGATGTCCAGCCAGCCGCTCGCCGTGTTGTCGAACGCGATGATGTAGCGGTCGCTCGACAGGATTGCCGGCAGGCTGTAGTACATCTGCTCGGTATCGCCGTCTTCGTAGCCGTAGCTGGCGCGGTTGTACAACGGCATCCGCCGTCCACGGCGGTCCATGCCGAGCACCCGCTGCCCGCCGCCGAGTATTTTCTCGGCATCGTCGAGCGCGAAGCGAAAGCCGCGCACCGTGTCGTAGGCGAAATAGCCGTGCTCTTCGTCGACCAGCACTTCACCATCGCGCAGGTAGCGGATGCTGACCGGCGATTTTTCGATCATGGCGGTCAAACCGGGAATGCCGAAGCTCAGGCTGTCGGCGGTCTCGCTGACCACCATATCGACGTCATCCGTGTCGCCGGACAGGGCGAAAGGCGGAAGCTGGCGCACGCCCGGCTCGACGTAGTGCACGTAAAAGGTCGCCTCGTTGATCGCCGTTATGCCTAGCGTGCCGGCCGAGGTCGAGATCTCGAGCGTCTGGCCGGACTGCGCGTGACCCTCGTACTCTCCGAAGTCGGCCGAGGCGGGCGCCGCCGCCCAGAGCGTTGCCGCTGCCAGCGTGGCAGCGAAGAATTGCCGTGCACGCATCACCGGGTCTCGAGCTCCAGGATCAATACCGATCGCGGTTCCATGACGAGGTCGCGCGTGACGCTGTACCGCCGGCCCGAGACGACGTCGACGCCGTTCGTTGATGCGCCGATCCGCTGTGCGTAGCGCTGCATGTCGACCGTGGCGGCATCGTCGCCGCGATTGAAGATCACCATGAC
>JASJBG010000041.1 GCA_030066625.1 Woeseiaceae bacterium | reverse complement strand
GTGTCGCCGTCGGCATCGGTGGCCAGCAGCGTACCGGGAACGGCGGTGGCCGGATCGGTTGCCACTGACTGGTCGCTGGCAACCGGGACACTGTTGGCGGGCGGCGGCGGCGGCGGCGGCGGCGGTGGTGGCGGGGGCGGCGAACTGCTGCCACCGCCGCAGGCCTGCACCAGCAGACCTGAAAAAAGAATCGTGATTACCGCGCGCAGTCGTGTCCGCATTCGATGTCCCCAAGAATTATTCCAAGGCGATCGAATATAACAATGGGAAATATGTCGCCATAGCTTGTACGAGTAAAACAAATGTGGTCGGCGCCACAGATTAGGTAAAACGGCCACGCACTGGCCGCGAACGGCCAGTCACCGTTTCACTCACGGTCTTCTACTGAGGATCCCCGGCGGCATCGACGCGACGGATAAACGCGTCGCGTCCGCCGATAGCGGCACCCGGCGACAGCTCGCCGGTGATGCTGCCCGAAATGTAGATCAGTCCCTGGGCGTCAACGCCAATACTGCCGCCACCGACCTCTGCCCCGGTACCGTCGCTGCGGGTTGCCGGGAGCACGGTGTTGAACACCTCGTTGCCGGATGCGTCTACCTTGATCACGCTTGCATCCTCGATGGGTAGCCCGGTCACCGGGTCGGGCTCGCGTGAGATGGAGCCGTACATCAGCCAGCCGCCGTCCGCGGTCGGCTGCGCGGGTGTAAACACGAACGAAAGGTCGTTCCCGGTGTTGTCGCAATAAGCCCAGTTCTGCACGGTTGCATCGGCACTCAGGCTCACCATGATGCCGTCGCCTGCGCCGGTGTTGGTGTCGTCCGCGTAGCCGACGACAATGAGCGAACCGTCCGGGGCGATCGTCAACCGATTGAAGCGGACGCTCGAGGACGTGCCGCAGGCAGCCGTCGTCAGCGTCTCGGTCTCGCGGACCCAAAGCGTATTACCGGCCGAATCGAAGCTGGCTACGAAAGAGCAGTTTGCGCAGCCGCGCATCGCGTCGTCGAAGAACGTACCGCTGACGAGCAGGTTGCCGCCCGCGTCCATCGCGACGCTGCGCGGGAAAATGCGCTGCGTGTTCGCGATGAACGGAGACATCGGGTCTGTGTCGGACGAATCGAGGCGACGGTTCCAGACCGTGCTGCCGTCGTCGCCGTCGACCCTCGTCAGCAGTCCATTGACGCTGCCGTCGAGCCATGACAGTACGTAAACGTCGCCGTCGCTTGCGACGTTGCTCCAGTAGGCGGCGTAGGAAGGCACGGCCGTGCCGAAGTCGATAGCAGCGCGCCAGAGTTCGGTGCCAGAATCGTCAACACGGATGATCTCGGCGGATGTCGGGCTGCTGTCCATCGGGTTCGAACCTAAAGTCGCATAGACGCCATCGCCCGACGGATGCGGCAGGACGTTGCGCATGAGTTCGAAGCCCGCGGTCCCGTCCACGAAGGTCCAGGCGACGCCGCCGCGGCGATCGAGCTTGCGCAGCCAGCCGTCGGTTCCACCCGCGTGCGGCAGGCCATCAATCGAGGCGCCAACGTTGCCGCCGAAAATGAAGCCGCCGTCCGCGGCGAACACCAGTCCGCCGGTGAGCCCGAGATCATCCTCGATACTGCCGAACTGTTGCGTGCCCGCCCAGCGGAAGATCTCGACGTCGACCGTCGCCTCGACGGAGTCCTGGAACGCGTCAGATGCCGTAACGCCGAAGCTGTCGAGCCCGTCCTCGGCGGGGTCCGGTGTGTACGTGAAGTCGCCGGTGGCCGTGTCGAACGAGGAAACGGTGCCCTTGGTCGGCGGGGTCGTGATCGCGTAGGTGATCGCGTCGCCTTCCGCATCGGTCGCCGAGACGCTGCCGTCGATGGCGACGATCTCGCTGGTCGAAAGGCTCGCGCCCGTCGCGACCGGCCTGGCGTTGACGGTTATGGTCACCGTGGCTGGCGCCGACGTGTCCGTGCCGTCGCTCGCGGTGTAGGTAAACGTGTCAACGCCGCCAAAACCGGGATCGGGCGTGTAGATGAAACCGGCCGACGCCAATGCGGCGGTTCCCGACGTGGGCGGCGTCGCCACGGCAAAGCTCAGCATGTCGCCGTCGGCGTCAGTCGCCACTGCCGGCACGGACACGGCCGTCGCGGGATCGGTGACGACCGACTGATCCGTTGCAACGGGAGCGGTATTCGCGGGCGGCGGGGGTGGAGGCGGTGGCGGAGGTGGCGAACTGCTGCTGCCGCCACAGGCCTGCAGCAGAAGACCGGAAAAAATGAACGTGATTAAAGCGCGCAGCCGTGTCCGCATTCGAACTCCCCAAAGGCTTTATTCCAAGGCGATCGAATATAACAACGGGAGATAGGCCGCCACAGCTTGAACGACCGAGACATATGTGTTCAGCGGTCCGGATTAGGTCAAACCGCTAACCCAGCTCCGTGCGCACCTTTACTTCACTGTGCAGTGTGCGATGCACCGGGCAGCGATCCGCGATTTCGAGCATCCGCTGACGCTCGGCATCCGTCAGGTCGCCTTCGAGCTCCAGCACGCGCCGGAACTCATCGATCTTGCCGTCTTTCGTTTCACAGTCGGCGCAATCCTCGGCGTGGACCTTGCCGTGGCTGACGCGGACCGTGGCGGACTCGAGCGATAGCTGCTTGAAGCTCGCGTACATCTTGAGCGTCATGGTCGTGCAGCTTGCGAGAGCGGCCGACAACAGGTCGTAAGGCGAGGGTCCGAGATTGGTACCACCGACGGACGCCGGTTCATCGGCTACGATCCGGTGCTCACCCGCGCGGATCTCGGTGCGGAAGCCGTCGCTCCAGGTGCGGGCAACGACCTCGCCCGATTCGGCCGACAGGGTCTCCTCGGTGCTCACGTCGATCGCGGGCAGGTAGCGGGTCGCCCAGGCGGCAAGGACGTGACCGGCGTACAGAGAATCTTCCTCTCGCGTCAGCAGGTGGTCGGCCTTATCGAGACTGACGTAGCTCTTCGGGTGCTTGGCTCGAAGGAACAGCGTGCTCGCATTGTCGATCTCGACGACGGCGTCGAGCGGCGCGTGCATGACCAGCAGCGCTTTCCGCAATCCGGCAACCGTCTCGCCCAGCTCGTGTGTCTCAAGATCGTCGAGGAACTGCTGCTTCACGGTGAAGGGACGACCGCCGAGGTTAACCTCGGCGTGACCCTTTTTCTCGAGTTCCGACTCCGCGCCGGAGAACATGTGCCGGACGTGGGTCGGTTCGGCCGGGGAACCGATGGTCGCGACGGCGACCGCGGACGGAACCTGGCTCGCGGCCTGCAGCACGGCCGTGCCGCCGAGAGAATGGCCGAGCAGGATCGCGGGTGCCGCATGCTCCTCCTCGAGGAAACGCACCGCCGCCAGCAGGTCGCTGACGTTCGACGAGAAGTTCGTATCGGCAAACTCACCCTCGCTTTGCCCGAGCCCCGTGAAGTCGAAGCGCAACACGGCAATGCCGGCGTCGGTCAGCGAACGCGAGATGTTGGTCGCGGCCTTCAGGTTCTTGGAGCACGTGAAACAGTGCGCGAACAGCGCATAGGCGCGCGGTGTCGTCTGTGGCTGGTCCAGAATGCCCGAGAGCGTCAGGCCCTCGTCGTTCGTGAAGTTGACTCGCTTGGTCTGCATGTTGGGATCACCTGTGGTCTCATTGGCAAGTATGACCGGTCCAGCCGACACAATTGTTTCACCCGCCACGCCGCCGGGCATCGGCGGCGTCGGCATCGTACGACTCTCCGGCGCCGACGTGCCAGTCATCGGCCGCAAGATGCTGGGGTCATTGCCCGCCCCCCGCATGGCGAGCCTTGCCACGTTCCGTGACGCTCGGGGTCAGGCGGTCGACACGGGCATTGCGCTGTATTTCGCGGCCCCGGCATCGTTCACCGGCGAGGACGTGCTGGAATTGCACGGCCACGGAGGACCGCTGGTCGTCGCGATGCTGGTCGATGCGTGCATCGCGCTCGGCGCACGCCGGGCGGAGCCCGGGGAGTTTTCGAAGCGCGCGTTCATGAACGACAAGATCGACCTGGCGCAGGCCGAGGCGATCGCCGACCTGATCAGCTCAGGTACCGACCAGGCCGCGCGTGCCGCGCTCAGGACGCTGTCCGGCGAGTTTTCCACGGCCATCGACGCGCTCGTCGAGCGGCTGACGGGGCTCCGTGTGTACGTCGAGGCCGCCATCGACTTCCCGGAGGAAGAGGTCGATTTCCTGTCGGACCAGGCCCTCGCCGAACGAATAGACGACTGCCGCCTGCGCTTCGATGGTCTTCTCGAGAATGCTCGCGCCGGGCGCGTGCTGCGCGACGGCTATCGCGTCGTGCTCGTCGGCAAACCGAATGCCGGCAAATCGAGCCTGATGAACCGCCTGAGCGGCGAGGACACGGCGATCGTCACCGAGATCGCGGGAACGACGCGTGACGTCCTGCGCGAGAACATCGACATCGACGGACTCGCCGTCGAGCTGGTGGATACCGCAGGGCTCCGTGAGAACCCGGACATCATCGAGAAGGAGGGCATTCGCCGCGCTCGCGAGGCGATGGCGAGCGCCGACGCAGTGTTGTGGATCCAGGACGCAACTGACAAGGACAGGAACGCGCTCGACGAACAGCTGCCTGACGACATCCCGGTCATCGTCGTTCGCAACAAGATCGACCTCGTAGCGGCAGGTAGCGGCGAAGGCCTGGCACTGTCAGCCCGTACCGGCGAAGGCATCGATGCGCTTCGGCGGCAGATCAGCGAACTCGCCGGCTACCACAATCTCGGCGAGGGGGCCTTCACGGCGCGGCAGCGCCACGTCGAGGCGCTCGGGCGCGCAGCCGGCCACTTCAGCGACGGGGTCGAAGCGCTCGAGGCACAGCGCGCCGGCGAACTGCTCGCCGAGGAGCTCAGGCTTGCCCAGCAGGCCCTGGGTGAGATTACCGGCGCGGTGTCTTCGGACGATCTCCTCGGTAAAATATTCAGTGAGTTCTGTATCGGCAAATAGCCGTGAACCCGCTTGGGCACTATAGGGGGACAACCATGAACCGAGTTATCGCAACGGCGGTCCTGTTAGCGCTGGGCTTTTCCGCCCACGCAGAAGGACCGAGCTACAACTACGTCGAAGGCTTCTACCAGCGGATTAACCTCGACAGCGGTTTCGTTGATGTCGATGGCGACGGCTTCGCAATCGGCGGTTCTTTCGAGTTCGGCACGATGTGGCAGGCATTCGCCAGCTACAGCATGACCGACTTTGATTTCAATGTTGATCTCGATGAGTTCGCTATCGGCGCCGGGTTCCATTCGGGCCTTTCGGCGACCAGCGACTTTTTCCTGAATCTCGCCTACCTGCGTGCGGATGCAAGCTTCGGTTTCTTGTCGGCGGACGATGACGGCTACGGCATCGCGATCGGCGTTCGCAGCTTCGTGACGCCCGAACTCGAACTCAACGCCAGCGTCGGCTACGTCGACTTCGGGGATGGGGACGACTACACGTTCACGGGGCAGGGCTGGTACAGCGTGACCGAACGGTTCGCGGTCGGGCTGACGCTCGGCTTCGCCGATGACGTGACGCGTTTCGGGATTGGCAGCCGCTTTTACTTCGGCCAGTAAGCTATTCGTCGGGCGGGGGCTCGTCCGGTGGCGGGTGAAAGGCCGGCGCCGTGATCGCCATCTCCGTTATCTCACCGTAACGTGCGACCTGCTCGCGGATGAGCTCGGCATCGCCGAGCAGCACGAACACGAGTTCGTCGGCCGATGGGTACACGGCGTCGATTACCGTGGCGACAGACTCGGCCGTGACCGCGCCCACAGCGTCCGCATAGCCATCGACGTAGTCGGTGCCCAGACCATAGGCCTCGAGCTGCGTGAACTGCATGGCCAGCTGGGTCGCCGTTTCGAGGCGCATCGGGTACTGACCCAGTACATAGTTGCCTGCCGAGTCGAGCAGCTCGGCGCTGACGCCCGAGTTCTTGAAACGGGCCAGTACGTCGAGCGCCAAATCGATGGCTTCCACCGTCGTGTCGGTCGCCGTGAACGAGCTGATAGCGACCGAGCCGGGCTGCGAAGGTCGCACGAGTCGGGACCGCGCGCCGTAGGTAAGGCCCGACTCGACGCGCAGGGCGTTGTTGAGCATCGATGTAAAGCGGCCGCCGAACACCGTATTGGCCAGGTCGAGCGCCGCGCGGTCCGGGTAGTCGATCGCAACGCCAAGATTGCCGATCCAGAAATACGTCTGGGTTGTGCCCGGTTTGTCGATCAGCAGTACACGCCTGCCCGTTGCCGGCTCCGCGGCGATAACCTCGGCCAGCGGCGTCGCGGCGGCACGCCACTCGCCGAACGTTGCCGCCAGCTGCGTCTCGACCTCGGCGGCATCGATATCACCCGACACAGCGATGATGAGGCGATCGCCACCAACCTGCTGCTCGAAGTAGTCGACGATATCGGCATGTGAAATGTTCGCCAGCGACGACTCGCTGCCTTCGACGGGATTTCCATACGGGTGCTCGCCGAACAGGAACGCGTGGGCATAGGTCGGCATGAGCTGGCCCGGGTCCGAGTCCTTCGCCGCCAGCAGCAGGTTGATCGAGCGTTCCTTGATGCGCTCGAACTCGGCGCGGTCGAGCGTCGGCCGCATCAGCATGTCCGAGAGCAGCTCTAGCATGAGATCGACGTCGCGACTCAGGAACTCGGCCGTAATCGTCACACCTTCGCGGCCGGCCGCGACGTACATGCGCCCGCCAACGGAGTCGATGGCTTCGGCGAACTCGAGACTGTCGCGGTCGCCGGCACCTTTCTGGATCAGCTCGGCATACAGGCTGCCGAGACCATGACGGTCTTCCGGGTCGGCCGCGGCACCGCCGCGCAGGACGATGCTGACGCCAACCAGCGGGACGTCGTCTTTCTGGTTGATGAGCAGTACGGTGCCGTTGCCGAGTTCGACCCGCTGCACGTCGGGAAGAGTGACACCGTCGGCCGCTGCAGTCGCCGCGCCGAGAAGCGCCGCCAGCATCACGATAACCCGGCGGATCACTGCGAAGCTCCCGCCGGTTCTTCGGCCGCGGGCAGCAGAACGCCAATCGTCGCATTGGCGGGCCGGAATACCTGCGCGGCCGCCTGCTGAAGATCCGCGACCGTCACCGCATCGATACGCGTCGGCAGGTCGAACAACAGCTCGTAGTTGCCGTGAAACACCTCGAAGTTGCCGAGCTGTGATGCCTTGCCGTCGATCGTCGCCATTTGCCGCCAGAAATCGGCGAGCATGATGTTGCGTGCCTTGTCGAGCTCGGCCTCGGTGACGCCCTCGCTGGCGGCCTCGCCCAGCAGTGCCAGGAACCGTGCCTCGACGGCCTCGACGTCGCTGCCAGGCGGCAGCGTCAGGTAGAAATAGGCGAGGCCGGGATCGAAACCCTCCGACTGGAAAGCGCCGACGGAGATGGCCAGCTGCTCCTGTTCGACAAGCACCTGGTGCAGGCGCGACGAGTTGCCGTTGACGAGGATGTTCAATAGCAGGGTGAGCGGCAGCGTCACCGGGTCGGTTGCATCACCGGCATGAAACGCGGCGTGCAAGAGCGGTGTCTGCGCGGGCGCTTCGATCGCGAAGCGTCGCGTGCCGAGCTGCTCGGGCTCGACGGTACGAATCTCGGCCGGCGGCTCCTGCGCCGGGATGTCGCCGAAGTAGGTGCGCGTGAACGCGTAGACTTCCTCGGCGGTAACGTCACCCGTAACGACCATGACGCTGTTGTTCGGCGCGTAATAGGTACGGAAAAAAGACTCGAGGTCTTCCTGGGTCCATGCCTCAATGTCGGACGGCCAGCCGATGACCGGAAACTGGTACGGATGCGCGAGGAAGGCCGTCGCCCACATCTGCTCGAACAGCTTGCCGAAGTTGTCGTTGTCGATCCGCGAGCGGCGTTCCGAAAAAACGACGCCACGCTCGCTTTCAACGACGTCAGGATCGATCGCGAGGTTGGCGAAGCGGTCACCCTCGAGTGCGAACACGACGTCGAGGGCCGTGCGCGGGAACCAGTCCTGGTAGACGGTGACGTCGTTGCTGGTATAGGCGTTGTTCGCGCCGCCTGCGGCTTCCATCAGGACATCGAAGTCGCCGGGCGGGACGTTCTCGGTGCCGTTGAACATCATGTGCTCGAAGAAGTGCGACAAGCCGGTGATCCCGGGATACTCGTTGCGACCTCCCGCCCGGACGAAGTTGTAAATCACGACGTTTGGAATATCGGCATCCGGCCAGACGATGACCTTCAGGCCGTTCTCGAGCGTAAAGCTGCGGATCTCGCCGGGCACACGGCTGTGCGTGGGACGGTCGAGGAGCAGCTCCGCGTCGGTCACGCTGGTCACGGCCTTCGTGATCATCTGCAGCGGAGTCCGGTCGGGCCGCGCGAGGTCCGGCAGCAGCCGGTCCGCGATCATCGCCACGCAGGCCAGAACGGTCAGGACGGCGAGTGCCGCGTTGAGCTTCTGGCCGGTCTTGAAAACAATCGACTGGGTCTGGTCGACGTCGACGGCCTTGCGCAGGCCCCTGGGCGTGATCTCGTAGACCCACGCGAACATCAGCGTGCCCGGGAACCCGGCAACAAGCAGGAACAACGTCAGGTGGCTTGTCCACCCCGGCAGCCCGAGCTGCGTCTCCGCGACCATGATCAGCCATTGCAGCAGCGCCGCGGCGACGACGTATACGAACGCGACTTTGAAGACGTTGCGGCGGCGGAGCTCGGACAGTAAAGACATGGACGTTATTGTTGTCGCCGGCTAATGCAGGCGGGCCATCAGGTCTTGAGTGCCCATCTTGGGCGAACGACGGCAATTGTCAACGCCGCAAACTAACCCAGCAGACCCTCGCGACGGTACAGGCGGGCGCAAAGCCACGTCAAAAGGCCGCCGATGATGAGCGTGCTCGTGACCGAAATCCCCACGTGCAGCGGGTCCAGCGGCTCGTTCTTGACCATGTCGACCAGCAGCAGGTGCTGGCTGAGACTCGGTATAAACATGAACTCGAGCCGCGGTCTGAGCGTCAGCAGGCTGACGACGAGGATCGGCAGCGTCGGCGCCAGCAGCACGACGCTGAGCCAGGTTTGCGCTTCCTTGTAGCTCTTCGTAAACGACGCAACCAGCGTCATGATCGAGGCACCGAGCAGGATAAAGGGCGCGAGCAGCAGGAAAGCGAAAACGAGCACGTCGGGGCCGAAGTTCGGCGTCATGCCGAGTTGCTGCAGCGGCATGAAGCGAATCGCGACGAAGAACGACACGAGAGACAGCGCCAGCGACAGCGCCATGAACACGCTGGTTGCCGTGATCTTGCCGAGCATTAGCTTGTCGCGTGTGACCGGCAACGCCAGCAGCGGTTCGAGAGAGCCGCGTTCACGCTCGCCCGCCGTCGTATCGATGGCGAGATACATGCCGCCCATGAGCATCGCGAAAATGAAGAAGTAGCTCATCATGCCGAGCAGGATGCCGGAGCGCCCGGACGGCGTGGATACGTCGACGTCGTCGATGTTAAGGGGCCTTAGCACGAGCGGATTGACGCCGCGCGCCGAGAGCCTGATTGCCGCGAGCTGCTGGTTGTAACCGTACAACGCGCCGCGGACCCGGCGGGCTTCACGGTCGGCCGTCGTGTTGGCCTGGTCTGAGACGACCTCGATACGAGCGGGCACACCGTCGCCCAGCCGTTCGCCGAATATCTCGGGGATGATGACGACGACGTCGTGCGTTCCCAGCTTTACGGCATCGAGCACCTCGGCGCGGCTCGCCGGCGCCTCGGTGACGTTCATGTTGCGGCTCTCCAGGTAGCGGACGAGGTTTGGCGCGTGCTCGGCGCCGAGCACCGGTACGTCGAGCGTCTTTTCGACGTTCGACATCGACTGCTCGATCGACAGGTTGATGACGAAGGCAAACAGGATCGGGCCGAACGCCGGGCCGAGCAGCAGCGCCGACACGAGTGTGCGTCGATCGCGGATGTTGTCGAGGATCTCCTTGAACAGAACAGTGATTACGGTCCGCATTATTCCGGTTCCACCATGCGGATGGCTTCGACGAACGCGTCCTCGAGGTCGTCGCAGCCGGTGCGCTCGCGGATACCGTCCGCGGAGTCGTCGATCGCTACCTGGCCTGCCGCGATGATGACGATGTCGTCGCAGAGCGCGGCAACTTCCTGCATGACGTGGCTGGAGAACAGCACGCAGCGGCCGGCGTCCTTGAGCTTCAGGATCAGGTCACGAAGCGATCGCGTTGCCATGACGTCGAGGCCGTTGGATGGCTCGTCGAGAATCACGTTTTGTGGGTCATGCACGAGCGAGCGAGCCAGCGCGACCTTGGTGCGCTGGCCCTGCGAGAAACCTTTCGTGCGGCGATCGGCAAACTCGCGGATCTCGAGCAGGTCGATGATCGAGTCGACTTTCTCGTCCACCGTATCGCGCGGCAGGCCGCAAAGCGTCGCGTAGTAGGCGATGTTCTCGCGCGCGGTGAGGTGCGGATACAGGCCGGCACCGTGCGGCAGCGCGCCCGTGCGACGCCGCGCCTCGAGGCTCTGCTCGACGACGTCTTGCCCGTCGATACTCGCCTTGCCTTCGTCGGGCTTCAGTACCGTGTAAAGCACCCTCAGCGTCGTCGACTTGCCGGCGCCGTTCGGGCCAAGCAGGCCCGTGATCTTGCCGTCGGGCGCCTCGAAGCTGACGCCGCGGACGGCACGGACGTCGCCGAAGGACTTGTGGATGTTGTCGACGTGGATCATGGCGCAGGACCCGAAAAGTCCAGGAAGAACGGCATGACGAAACTCGACTGCATGCAGCTGGTGTCGACATCATCGAGGCCGGCGTTGCTGATGAAGCGCGCCACGATTCTCGGCATGCAGCCAACGGCGATCTGGCCGTGACCCTGTTGTTCGCCCGTCAGCAGCCAGGCCTTGCGCAGCGAGTGCGCGGCCATGTCGGCGTAGCGCGGTGGCGTGATGGGGTCGGCGGTACCCGACAGCAGCAGTGTCGGGATATCCGTTGCGAGCGGCGCCTTGAAGTCCTCGTCGATCGGGCCCGCGGGCCAGACCGAGCAAATGGCTTCGAGAGCGTCGATCTGCAATGGGCCCATGTAAGTCGTCTCGAGCAGGTCACGGTCGATCATGGCCGGCGTGTAGAAAGGCGTGTCCTCGGTACACATCACCGCGTTGTGCATGCCGAGCGCCAGCGCCTCGGACAGTCCGTCCATGGTCATTTTGAACTGCGCCGCGATCGGCTGCAGATTGCCGTCCGCGGCCTCTGCGACCAGCAGCGGAATCATCGCTATGGAACTCGGCTGATAGGCCAGCAGGCGGACCGCACTTGCGAACTCCTGGCGCCCGAAGCGGACGACTTCAGCCTTGCCGGTGACCGGGTGTGCCAGCTGAACCCTGGCGGGCGACTCGTCCAGCGTTCGCGTCAGCCTCTCGAACTGGGCGCTGAGCTCCGGGAATCGCTCGTTGCAGGCCGGTTCCTCGGCGCAGCGATCGATGATGTTCTGCACGGCCTTCTGTGCCTCGGTCGCGATCTCCGGGCCGATCGATATCTGCGGCGGCACGACGCCGTCGAGCGTGATCGTCCGGGTCGCGTCCGGATAGCGGCGCGCAAAGTGCTGCGCGACGCGGGTCCCGTAGGAGACGCCGTACAGGTTCAGCGCGGGATAGCCGAGCGCGGTGCGGGCTGCCTCGAGATCCGTGACGGCAACGCTGGTCGTGAAGAACCGCGGATCGTGCGGTAGCGTATCCAGGCATTCCGTGACGGCCTGCTTGGTCTCCTCGATCGAAAACAGGCCGTCCACGAGCTCGTCATCGACATCGCAGTCCAGCCGCGCCGAGCCGCCAGTGCCGCGCTGGTCGACGAGCAGGATGTCACGGTTGCGGCGAACCTCTTCGAAGGCCGCGGCATACGCCGAGTAGAACTCCACGCTGCCCTGTCCGGGCCCTCCGGCGATCGGCACGATCGGGTCTGCCTCCGGCTCGAGGTTCAGCGCCGGCACCACCGCGACGCGAATATCGATCGTCGGCGATTCGGGATCCGAGGGATCGAGCGGCCGTTCGAGCATCCCACAACGGGCCTTGATACTCGGGAAAGCGTCGCTGACGCTGATCCGGCACTCGTCGAGATCGAGCGACCGGGCGGGCGGCGAGACGAGAGCGGCAGCCAGCGCTGCCAACAGAATCAAACCGGATCGACGCATAAACCAGACGAGGAACAAGCCGGTATGGCCGGCGAAGCGCGCTATGTTGGGCACTAAGCCCGTGCATGTAAAGCGCCCGAGGGCTAAAATGCGCCGCCCCGGGTGGTCAATCTTTGATCAATGTCAGCACGCTACGACGTCATAGTGATCGGTGGCGGTCACGCTGGTACGGAGGCCGCTCTGGCCGCCGCGCGCGCGGCTGCGCGCACGCTGCTGGTTACCCATCGCATCGACACGCTGGGGCAGATGAGCTGCAACCCGGCCATCGGCGGGATCGGCAAGGGCCACCTGACCCGCGAGATCGACGCGCTCGGCGGCGCAATGGCGCGTGCGATCGACCGCGCGGGCATCCAGTTCCGGACCCTGAACGCGAGCAAGGGGCCGGCGGTGAGAGCCACCCGCGCGCAGGCGGACCGCGAGCTGTACCGCAACGCCATTCGCGACATGCTGCAAGACCAGCCCGGGCTCGACATAGTCGAAGCCGCCGTCGACGACCTGGTCATTGCCGGCGATGCTGTCGGCGGTGTTGTGACGTCGACGGGCTATACGTTTCACGCGAAGACCGTCGTACTGACCGTCGGTACGTTCCTGGGTGGGCGGATCCTGGTCGGCCAGAGCGAGGCAAGCGGCGGCCGGGTCGGCGATGCGCCGGCAATCCGGCTGGCGGAGCGCCTGCGCGAGATGCCGTTCACCGTCGCGCGCCTGAAAACGGGAACGCCGCCGCGCCTCGACGGCCGCACGCTCGATTACGCGAAGATGCAGGAACAGCCCGGCGACGAGCCGAGGCCGGTGTTCTCGTTCGTCGGCCGGCGTGACGAGCATCCCCGCCAGGTCTCCTGCTTCATCACGCGCACGACCGAGGCTACTCACGACATCATCCGCGCTTCACTCGACGAGTCGCCGATGTTCACCGGGCTCATCGAGGGCGTCGGTCCGCGCTACTGCCCGTCGGTCGAAGACAAGATTGTCCGTTTCGCCGACAAGGACTCGCACCAGGTCTTCGTCGAGCCCGAGGGCCTGACGACGAGCATCGTTTACCCGAACGGTATCTCGACGAGCCTGCCGGAATCGGTGCAGGAGCGCTTCGTGCGCTCGATTCCGGGCTTCGAGAACGCCCGCATCACGCAGCCGGGCTACGCCATCGAATACGACTACTTCGACCCGCGTGATTTGATGCCCACGCTCGAGACGCGGCCCGTCCGCGGACTCTACTTCGCGGGCCAGATCAACGGCACGACCGGCTACGAGGAGGCCGGCGCGCAGGGCCTCGTCGCCGGTATCAATGCGGCGCGCCGTGCGCGCGACCTCGACGGCTGGTACCCGGCACGGCACGAGGCCTACATCGGCGTGCTCATCGACGACCTCGTCACCCGCGGCGTCAGCGAGCCGTACCGCATGTTCACGAGCAGGGCCGAACACCGTCTGCTCCTGCGCGAAGACAACGCGGACACGCGGCTGACACCGGTCGGTCGCGAACTCGGTCTCGTCGACGACGAGCGCCTCGCGCTGTTCGAGATAAAGATGTCTGCCGTCGAGCGCGAACAGGCGCGCCTGGAATCGATTCTGCTCAAGCCGGAGCGGCTGAGCGTGACCGATGCGGCCGCGCTCGGGGGCCTCAAGCGAGAGACCACAGCGGCGGCGCTGCTGAAACGACCCGAACTCGGCTACGCCGAGGTCGCGGCCCTATCGTCCGTCGGCAGTCTGGACGAGAACGAACTCGCCAGCGCGGAGCTCGTCGAGCAGGTGACCCTGCAGCTCGAAACGCGCGCGAAGTATGCGGGCTACATCGAGCGGCAGCAGCGCGAGATTGCAAAACACGCCAACACGGAACACGTCGGCCTGCCTGACGATATCGATTACTCGGCGGTCGATGGCCTGTCCATCGAGGCGCGCCAGCGGCTGGAACGCGCTCGACCGGCGACGCTAGGCCAGGCATCTCGGCTCGAAGGCATGACGCCATCTGCCGTGTCGCTACTACTGATCCACCTTAAGAAACGCAGCTTGAGGAAAACGGCATGACTCGACTTCGCTGGCTCACCATCACCGTGTTTGCGCTGCTCGTGAGCGCGTGCGCGGACCACGACGCCGGCCTGTCGGTGCTGAAGCGCGGCCTCGGCACCGAACCCGAATCGTTGGACCCGCAGATGGCGCGCAGCGTGCAGGCTGCCGATGTGCTGCGCGATACCGGCGAAGGTCTCGTCGGCTACTCCGCGGACGGCCGCGTCGTCGCCGCGGCCGCGGAAAGCTGGGAGATCTCGGAGGACGCCCTCGAGTATACGTTCACGATTCGCGAGAATGCGCGCTGGTCGGACGGCGTGCCGCTTACCGCCGAGCACTTCGTGCACGGCATGCGGCGGCTGGTCAATCCTGACATCGCTGCCTTCTACTCGCAGAGCGTCGCCAGCATCGACAACGCCGCGTGCATCATTGTGCGCGAATGCGACGTAGACGAACTCGGCGTCGAGGCGCTCGACGACAAAACCGTCCTGATCCGGCTCGAGCGACCGGTTCCCTACCTGCTGAGCCTGTTGACGCACCCGAGCACGTTCCCGGTTCGCGCCGACCTCGAGGGCCAAGACCGCGTCACAACGCCTACCGTCAGCAACGGCGCCTACGCGATGGCCCGCCATGATCCTGGCTCAGTGATTCGGCTCATCCGCAACGAGTACTACTGGAACAACGCGGCGACGGCCATCGACGTCGTGGATTACTACATCGTGACCGAGGAGGCGCTGGAGCTCAATCGCTACCGGGCCGGTGACCTGCACATTACGAGCAACGTGCCGCCTGCGACATTCCAGAGCGTCCGCGAGCGGTTTCCCGACGAACTCAAGGTTGCGAGCTACCTGGGCGTTTACTATTACGGATTCAACATGACGCAGCCGCCGTTCAAGGACAACCCAAAGCTCAGGCAGGCGCTGTCGATGGCCATCGATCGCGAAGTGCTGGTCGAGAAGGTCACCGGCCGCGGCGAAGCGCCGGCTTACAGTTTCGTGCCGCCGGGCGTGAACAACTACATCCCGCCGAAACTGAGCTACGCCGACCTGTCGCAGGAAGAGCGCAACGACATCGCACGCAGTCTTTATGCCGAGGCCGGCTACGGTCCCGACAATCCGCTTACGATAGAGCTGCGCTACAACACCTCGGACACGCAGCGCCGCATGGCCCTTGCCATCCAGGCTATGTGGGAGGAGGTGCTCGGCGTCGAGACGGTTATCGTCAACGAAGAGTTCCAGGTTCTGCTCGCGAACATCCGCAAGCGCGAGGAGACCGAGGTATTTCGTGCGAGCTGGATCGGCGACTACAACGATGCGCAGACCTTTCTCGACCTGATGCTGACCAACAGCGCCTCGAACCTGCCGGGCTACGGCAACCCCGCGTATGACGAGCTCATGGTCAAGGCCGCGGAGCAGACGGACCTCGACCGGCGGCGCCTGTTCCTCGAGGAGGCGGAGCGCGTGATGCTCGCCGATCATCCGCTGATTCCGATTTATTTCTACGTCAGCAAGCACTTGATCAAGCCCGAGGTGAAGGGCTGGCAGGACAACATCCTCGATTACCATTACAGTCAGCACCTGAGTCTCGGCGAACCCGACTGAATCAAGGGTTCTGCCCCGGAAACGAGCGGTACCTCTATTGGCGCTGTACATCTTGCGCAGGTTGGTGGGGGCGGTCCCGACACTGTTGCTGGTCATCGTCCTCGCGTTCTTTCTCGTGCACTCCGTGCCGGGCGGCCCGTTCGACAGCGAGCGGGTGCTGCCGCCCGAGATAGAGCAGGTGCTGCTCGAACGCTACGACCTCGACGACCCGGTGCCGGTGCAGCTTGCGAAGTACCTGGGCAACCTGCTGAAGGGTGATTTCGGGCCGTCGTACCGCTCGACCCTGAACGTCAACCAGATCATCGCGCAGCGCTTCCCGGCGTCGCTTGCCATCGGTGGTCTTGCCATGACGCTGGCGCTCGCAGCGGGACTCATGCTCGGCACCTGGGCCGCACTTCGGCACAACTCGCGTCTCGACCGGGTCGTCACGGGGCTGGCGATGACGGGTATCTCGATACCGATCTTCGTCGTGGCACCGGCGCTGGTGCTGATCTTCGCCGTATACCTCAACTGGCTGCCGGCCGGCTGGACCGTTTCGCCGGGACCCGCCAAGTACGTTCTGCCGGTCGTGGCGCTTGCCCTGCCGCAGATTGCCTACATCACGCGCCTGACACGTGCGAGCATGATCGACGTGTTGCAGTCGGGCTATGTGAGAACCGCGCGTGCCCAGGGACTCGGAACCGCGGCCATCGTTCGCCACCACGCGCTGAAGCCCGCACTGCTGCCGGTCGTGTCCTATCTCGGGCCGGCCATCGCCGGCATCCTGACCGGCTCGGTCGTCATTGAATCCGTGTTCGGCATCCCGGGGCTCGGGGAGGGCTTCGTCACGGCAGCCTTCAATCGCGACTATCTGCAAGTCATGGGCATCGTCGTCCTTTACGCGGCACTCGTCGTTCTCCTCAACCTTCTGGCTGACGTGCTTTACGGGCTACTTGACCCGCGGGTGCGCTACGAATGAGTTTCGAAGGCCTTACACTGACGAGGTTGGCCACCAACCGGACGGTTCGGGTCAGCGGCGGCATCATCGCGGCGATTGCTGTCGTGGCTATCGTCGCACCGCTCCTTAGCCCGAATCACTACATGGCGGTGAACTTCGAAGCCGTCCTGCAGCCGCCGGGATTGGCTGGCCTGCACCTGTTCGGCACGGACGATCTCGGCCGTGATCAGTTCGTGCGAACGATGATGGGCGTTCGCGTCACCCTGGTCGTGGCGATTGTCGCGTCGATCGTCAGTCTCGTCATCGGCGTCATCTACGGCGCCGTGGCGGGTTATGTCGGCGGCCGGGTCGACGCCGTGATGATGCGCTTTGTCGATACGCTGTACGCGATGCCGTTCATCTTTTTCGTGATCTTGCTGACCGTTATCTTCGAACGCAATTTCGTGCTGATCTTCGTCGCGATCGGCGCAATCAACTGGCTCGATATGGCCCGCATCGTGCGCGGCCAGACGCTGAGTCTGAAGGAGAGGCCCTTCTTGGAAGCGGCGCGCCTCACTGGCGTGCCGACGATGGCGATCATCCGCCGGCACATCGCGCCGAACCTGATCGGCATCGTCATCGTCTACGTCACGCTCACGATCCCGCAGGCGATACTGGTCGAGTCGTTCCTGAGTTTTCTCGGGCTGGGCATCCAGGAGCCCGAAACCTCGCTCGGCTCGCTTGTCGATCTCGGCGTGGATCACATGGAGTCTTCCCCTTGGATGCTGATCATCCCGGGCGGACTGCTGGCGGTGATCCTGCTTTGTTTCAACTTCCTCGGCGACGGTCTGCGCGACGTCTTCGACGCGAGGCAGTCGCGATGAGCCAGGCTATTCTCGAGGTCGACTCGCTGACGATTGCCTACGACGGCAAGCCGGTGGTCGACGGGCTGACCTTTGAAGTGGCGCCCGCCGAGGCCGTTGGCCTGGTCGGCGAGTCCGGCTCCGGCAAAACGCAGACGGCACTCGCACTGATGGGCCTGCTGCCGGCCACTGCGCACGTTCGGGGCAGCGCCACGCTCGGCGGCGAGAAGCTGCTCGGACGAGCGGAGGCCGAACTGGACGCGCTGCGTGCCCGCCGAATTGCGATGGTATTCCAGGATCCCTCTCTGGCATTGAACCCCTATCTGCGGATCGGCAAGCAGCTACGGCTGATCCTCGAACGCCACGGCATTGCGGACGGCGCCACGGCCACGCGCCGCGCGCTGGATGCGCTGGCGTCGGTCGGACTGCCGGACCCGGACCGGCAGGCGCGGGCCTTTCCCCACCAGCTGTCCGGCGGCATGCGCCAGCGCGTCATGATCGCCGCGGCGCTGATCGGCGAGCCCGACCTGCTGATCGCCGACGAGCCGACGACGGCCCTCGATGTCACGGTTCAGGCACAGATCCTCGCGTTGCTCGAGGAGGTTCGGAAGCAGACCGCCCTGCTGCTGATCACGCACGACCTCGGCGTCGTCGCCGGCCACTGCGAGCGCATGCTCGTGCTGGAGCACGGTCGGCTCGTGGAGAGCGGTCCAACGGAGCGGGTATTCGCGGCGCCGGCGCACGCGCATACAGAGGCCCTGATCGCGGCGCACCCACATCTCGATAAAGCGCCTGCTCTATCCCGGCCCGCGGCCGAGGAGCTGCTGACGCTCGACGGTATCCGGGTCAGCTACCGCGCGCACGGCAGCCGGCTAAAGGCCGTGAACGGCGTCGAACTCGCGCTCAAAAAGGGCGAAACAGTTGCGATCGTCGGCGAATCAGGCTCTGGTAAATCAAGCCTGGTACGCGCTGTCCTCGGGCTCGTGCCGGCCGACGCAGGGCGGCTGTGTTTCCTCGGCGAGGAGCTGTCGCACGAGGTATCGGCGCGTGAGACGGCAACGCGTCGCGAGCTGCAGATGGTGTTCCAGGACCCGCTCGGCTCACTGAACCCGCAAATGCGGGTCGCGAGCATCGTCGCCGAGCCACTCGACGTGCACGAACCGGGCTTATCCGGCACCGATCGTCGGCGAAAAGTCGTCAATCGCCTCGAACAGGTCGGGCTCGATGCCTCCTTCGTTGAGCGTTTCCCGCACGAACTGTCCGGCGGGCAGGCGCAGCGTGTCGCCATCGCCAGGGCGCTCGTGCTCGCGCCGAGCGTGCTCGTGTGCGACGAGGCGCTCGCCGCGCTGGACGGGTCTGTCCGTGAACAGGTGCTCAACGTTCTGAAGGACGTCCAGGCGAACACGGGCCTCGCGATCCTGTTCATCTCGCACGACCTGGGCGTCGTGCGAACGCTCTGTCACCGGGTGCTGGTCATGTACCTCGGGCGCATCGTCGAACTGGCCGACAATGACGTACTGTTTTCGTCGCCGCTGCATCCCTATACGCGGGCGTTGCTCGACGCCGTGCCGGTGGCGGACCCGACAGCGGAAAGGCCGCCGGTGCTGGGGGGCGAGGTTCCCTCACCGCTGTCGCCTCCCGCCGGATGCGCGTTCCATCCGCGTTGTCCGCAAGCGGTGGAGGACTGTCGACAGCACGCGCCAGGTCTCAGGCGCGTCGGTGCCACCGACGTCGCCTGCCTGCGCGCCAGCGAGTACCTGGCGAAGGCCTAAGCTATTGCGTCGCGCCGATCGGCAGCGGGAAGGGCGCCCCGTTGACGGACAGCAGGCCCTTCTTGTATTCCGCAACCATCTCGTAGGCATCACCTTCCTGTTTCAGGATGCCCATCTCGACGGCCTGCGCCAAGTCGGGATTCATCATTGATGCCATGTAATAGATGGCTGTCGGTACGCTGACGTTCGCGTTGAGCTCCGCCGCAAGCAGCAACGAGGTCCAGGTGAAGTCGGCACGGTTGGTCTCCGGCACCGTGAGATCGAGGCGGGTCGACAGGACGCCGGCCGGCAGTGTCAGGTCGAGCTGGTTAAAACGCAGTTCGAAGCCACCGGCGCACAGGTCCATGAGCGAGTCTTCCGCTGCCAGCATCAGGCTGTCCGGATCAGCGCTCGCCGAAACCTCGTCGAGCTGGGTGAGCAGTTCGCCGAACGCGGCGGCGTCAGCATTGCCCAGGTTGAAGTCCATCACGAAGCCCGCGTCACCGACGCCCGGCAGGCCGGCCATGTCGATGTTCATCCGTACGCTGGCGTCGAGGCGCTCGTTTTCGATCGCCGATGCCTGGCTTAACGTGACCGGGCCGATCACCATCGGCGGCATGCTCGGTGTCGTCGTGGTCAGCGAGCCGATGCTTACGTCGAACTCGCCGGTTGCGAAACCGTAGGGCGTCATTTTTACGTCGCCCGCAAAACGCAGATTCTCGAGCTGCTGCTGCTCCCCGGCGTCGCTGATCGAGAGTGTCGGGATTTCACCTTCGAAGACCGCGGTCTGTTGCTGCGGATTCGTCGTCACGCGCAGCGACGAGTCGCTCCATTCGATGTCCTCGTAGCCGCCGGCTTCGAGCTCGTAGCGCGAGCGCATGTCCCCCACCAGGCCGATGTCGGTATAGATTGTGCCGGGGACCTCGGTGCTGGAGCCGTCCTCGAACTCGAGCCGCATCGTCGAAATGGCACTGCCGAGACCGGGCTTCAGCGTGCCCTGCTCGCGGCCCAGCGACGCAAGCGGAACGATGCCGTGGTCGATGCGGGTCTCGACGACGAGGTCTGGCAGCGCTTCGCCGGTTACGACGCTCCGCATCTGGTCGGCGATGCTGATCCGGTGGGTGCCTTCGGACGAGAACCAGCCTCGGTCGAAGCGTTCTGTCTGGATGACGAGATCGGTATTTTCGTCCTCAGCCCACTCGACCTGCTGCTCGACGGCGCGATCGGCAAACATGCCGATGATGCCCGGCGAGACGAGTACGACCAGCGCCAGTACTACGATGAGTACAACGATACTTTTCTTCATGCTTGCCCCCGCGCCGGTGCCCAATCCGGCTGTCAGTCCGCGAATGCTACCATTTGCGGGCGCCAAACCGTGACTCGACGTCTAGAAATTCGACCGCCTTGGCTCTACCATAGCGCCTCCGTTGCCACGGCCTCGGTGCCGTGCAACCCGTCCTTGAGAATCAACTGGTTAAAAAGATGAGAATCGCCGCCGCTATCGCGACGCTGCTAATTGGCTGCGCAATGTTCGCACAACCCGCCAACGCCGAGGGCGACCTCGAGCGCGGCAAGAGGTTGTCCTACACCTGCCTCGGCTGCCACGGCATCGACGGTTACCGCAACGCGTACCCGTCCTACCGCGTGCCGAAGCTCGGCGGCCAGCCGGCGGCCTATATCGTCGCCGCGGTGCAGGGCTATCGCGATGGCCTGCGCGAGCATCCGACGATGCAGGCGCAGGCACACAGCCTCTCGGACCAGGATCTCGAGGACATCGCCGCCTACATGGCAACGCTCGGAACGGCAACCGTCGAAGCGGGTGGCAGCGAAGGCATCGACCTGGAAATCGCCCAGACCTGTGTGGCCTGTCATGGCAGGAACGGCATCAGCGTAGCGCCGACCTGGCCGACGCTGGCTGGCCAGCACGAGGACTACCTCATTCACTCGCTCAACCAGTACCGCAACGGCGAACGTACCCATGCGGTGATGGTGCAGATGGCGGCGGCGCTCACCGATGAGGACGTGAAAATCCTCGCGCGCTACTACGCCAGCCTCAAGGGCCTCGAGACGACCGAGCCCGAGGAAGAGTAGTTCCCGGACCGCAGACGGTGCCGCGCGCGAGCATCATCCGGCTCGACCATGGCATTACGGCGATCGACGCGGAGTACGCCCGGCCCCTCGCGGACGCCAGCCACCTGATCGTCGAGAACGGCCGCGCCGCATTCGTCGATACGGGCGCCAACAACGCGGTACCGTTGCTCCTCGACGCGCTGGCGCAGCACGACCTCGAGCCGGACGCTGTCGACTTCGTCTTCCTGACCCACGTGCACCTCGACCACGCCGGCGGCGCGGGTCAGTTGATGCAAAAGCTTCCCGCCGCCCGCTGCGTCGTACATCCGCGCGGTGCGGTTCACATGATCGACCCGACGAAACTCATCGCCGGCACCGAGGCCGTTTACGGCAAGGAGCAGGCGCGCGAAATGTACGGGACGATCGAAGCCATCGCGGAAGAACGCGTCGTCGCGGCAGATGACGAGCAGTGGTTCGAGCTCGCGGGCCGGCGCCTGCAGACGCTCTACACCGAGGGTCACGCCCGGCATCACTATGTGCTCAACGATCCGGCATCCCGCGGCGTATTCACGGGTGACAGCTTCGGCCTGTCCTACCGTGACTTCGACACCGAAAAAGGTCCGTTCGTGTTCCCGACAACGACGCCGATCGACTTCGATCCCGAGGCCGCGCACGTCTCCGTCGACCGGATCATGGGTCTCGAGCCCGAGCGGGTGTACCTCACGCACTACAGCGAGGTCACGGATCTCGACCGGCTCGCCCGTGACCTGCACGCCGATATCGATGCGTTTAGCGACATCGCGCTTGCGGCGGAACACGCCGACCAGCGTCAGGAGGCCATCCGCGACGGTCTCTACGAACACCTGAACAGGCGCCTCGATGCGCACGGCTTCAGCGCCGATGCCGAGCTGCGTTGGTCGCTGCTCGAGATGGACGTCATACTGAACGCTCAGGGCCTCGATGTCTGGCTGAAGCGCCGGCAGAAGGCCGCGCAACAACGCTGAACGAGGACTCAACGTGGAACGGTTTCGCGCATACCGCATCAACAGGGACGACGGCAAAATCGCCGCCGGTTTCGCCGAGCTCGGGGTCGACGACCTCACCGAGGGCAACGTCGTCGTTCGGGTGAGCCATTCGACGATCAACTACAAGGACGCGCTGGCCGCGACCGGCGCTGGCCGGATCCTCAAGACCTATCCGCTGAACGGCGGCATCGATCTCGCCGGCGAGGTCGTGAGCTCGGAGGATGCGGCCTTCCAGCCGGGGACACCGGTGCTCGTGAACGGTTGCGGCCTCTCGGAGACCGTGGACGGCGGCTACAGCGAGTATGCGCGGGTTGCAAGCGCAAGCCTCGTGCCGATTCCGGACGGCATGAGTGCCTTCGAGGCGATGCAGATCGGCACGGCCGGCTACACGGCCGCGCTGGCGGTTCATCGTATGGAGCAAAACGGCCAGCGACCCGAGGACGGACCGATCGTCGTGACCGGCGCGACCGGCGGCGTCGGCAGCATTGCCATCGACATGCTCGCCGGGCGCGGCTACGAGGTCGCGGCGCTCACCGGCAAGGTCGAGCAGGAAGGCTACCTGCGCGACATCGGTGCGCGCCGGATCCTGCTGCGCGACCAGGTCGACCTCGGCGCGAAGCCGCTCGAGAAAGCCCAGTGGGCCGGGGCCATTGACAATCTCGGCGGCGAGTTCCTCGCCTGGCTGACGCGCACGGTGGACTACGGCGGCAACATCGCGAGCATCGGGTTGGCGGCCGGCATCGGCCTCGAAACGACGGTGATGCCGTTTATCCTGCGCGCGGTCTGCCTGCTCGGCATCAATTCGGTCGACACGCCGCGGGAACTCCGGCTCGCCGTCTGGAACCGCATCGCCAACGACCTGAGGCCGCAGCATCTCGACCGCATCGGCCATACCACGATCCCGTTTGACGAACTGCCCGATGCCTTTCAGGCTTACCTTAACGGCGAGGTGACGGGGCGCGTGGTCGTCGAGATCGGCTGACGAATTAGCGGTGCGCGAGTTTCGTTCTGATCTGGGCGTTTTCGTTTGCACTCACGTATTTCGTGACGAGCGGCCGGTACTGAGGGTCGTCAGGGTGGATGGAGACTGGCAGTTCCTCTGCGACAGCGACGACTTCGATGCTGATGAGCCTCACCACGTCGGTGTCGGCCAACTGCTCTCACGAGATCCGACACTGGCGGAGATGGCCAACCTCGACGACGGACAGGCCCGAACCGAGCCGACCCTGGACCATTTCGAAGCTCTAGCGGCCTTCCCCGATGGTCGACAGCTTCCCCCGAGTCCCCCAAGGGCCGGCGCGACTCTAATCGTGGAGCGTATTCCCAGATCGGCCGCTTGCCCGGAAACGCGCAATGTCGAGCGGCGAGTGACGGGTAGTTTGCACCGAGCGAGTTCGCGCAGCGCTGCCCGAGCGAATGCAAACTACCCGGCGCTCGCCCGTTAGCTAACATCGGCGCTTTTTTGAGCAAGCGGTCGATTTGGGAATGGGCATTCGCGTAGCGTAGAATCGCGCCCCCGCCGGTTTTTTAATGCGGATTAAAACGCGTCCAAGCCGGCACCGCTGAACCCTTAAAGAGGTACCGCGATGAGTGCAGGAGCCCGTTTCCGCGCCGCGCTCGAGGTCGAGCGCCCCCTTCAAATTGTCGGCACGATCAACGCCTACACGGCACTGCTCGCCGAGCGTGCCGGCCACAAAGCCATCTACCTGTCCGGCGCCGGCGTCGCAAACGCATCGTTCGGCCTGCCCGACCTGGCAATGACCACGCTCAATGACGTCTGCGAGGACATTCGCCGCATCGCCTCTGCGACGGACCTGCCGCTGCTCGTCGATGCCGACACGGGCTGGGGCTCGGCATTCATGATCGCGCGCACCGTCCGCGAGATGACCTGGGCAGGTGCCGCGGGCTGCCACATCGAGGACCAGGTCGCCGTCAAGCGTTGCGGACATCGCCCGGGGAAGGCGCTCGTCGAGACTGCCGAGATGTGCGACCGCCTGAAGGCCGCGGCCGACGGCCGCATCGACGAGAATTTCGCGATCATGGCGCGTACCGACGCGCATGCGGTCGAGGGCCAGCAGGCCGCGATCGATCGAGCCGCGGCCTACGTCGATGCCGGCGCCGACATGATCTTCGCCGAGGCGCTGACGACCCTCGACGAATACCGCCAGTTCACCGACGTCGTAAAAGTACCGGTGCTCGCCAATCTGACCGAGTTTGGCAAGACCCCGCTGTTCACGACCGACGAGCTCGCCGAGGTCGGCGTCGCGATGACGCTGTACCCACTGTCCGCATTCCGGGCTATGTCGAAGGCGGCGCTCGAGGTTTACGAGACGATCAGGAACGACGGCACGCAGAAGGCCGTGGTCGACTCGATGCAAACCCGTATGGAGCTTTACGACGTACTGGGTTACCAAGCTTATGAAGACAAGCTCGACGAATTGTTCGCGGAGCAGGGCCTGAACACCGGCAGCTGACGAGCAAAAAAGAGCGAAGAGAGGAACGAATGGGAGCAAAGAAGACGGGCGGACTCGCGGGCATAACCGCGGGCGCCACCAAGCTGTGCACGGTCGGCCAGGAAGGCGCTGGGCTGACCTACTGTGGCTACGACATCTACGATCTCGCGGACAACGCGACCTTCGAGGAAGTCGCTTACCTGCTGCTGCGCGGCGAGCTGCCGACGCAGAGCGAGCTCGATGATTACATCGCGAAGGTCAAGGCAAATCGCGGGCTGCCCGATGCGCTGAAGACAGTCCTCGAGATGATCCCGGCCGACGCACACCCGATGGACGTGTTGCGGACGGGCGTATCATTCCTCGGCAACATCGAAGCGGAGGGCGATTTCTCGAACCAGGCAGACACGGCCGACCGGCTATTCGCCTGCCTGCCGTCGATGATGGTGTACTGGCACCGGTTCCACGCGGACGGTGAGCGCATCGATACCGAGACCGACGACGACACGACCGCGGGCCACATCCTCAACATGCTGCACGGCAAGCCGCCGAGCGAACTACACGAGAAGTCGCTGTCGACGACGCTCATCCTGTACGCCGAGCACGAGTTCAACGCGTCCACGTTTGCGGCGCGCGTGATTACGGCGACGCTCTCCGATATGCACTCGGCCGTGGCCGGTGCAATCGGCGCGCTGCGCGGCCCGCTGCACGGCGGCGCCAACGAGGCGGCCATGGAGCTGATCCAGAAGTTCGATACTCCCGAGGCCGCAACCGCAGGTGTTCACGAGATGCTGGCCAACAAGGACCTCATCATGGGCTTCGGGCACCGGGTCTACACGACATCGGACCCGCGCAACACCGTCAACAAGAAAATGTCGAAGCGACTGGCCGAAGAGGCTGGCGACACGGTGCTATATCCCGTGTCCGAAGCCATCGAAAAGGTCATGTGGGACGAGAAGAAACTGTTCGCGAACGCTGACTTCTATGCGGCCACCGTTTACCACTTCATGGGCGTGCCGACCTACCTGTTCACGCCGATCTTCGTCTGCTCGCGGATCACCGGCTGGGCCGCGCACATCATGGAACAACGTGCGGACAACAAGCTCATACGACCGGCTGCCGACTACACCGGGCCCGATCTCAAGGCCTGGGTGCCGATCGACGCGCGCAGCTGACGCGCACACGGAAAACCAGAAGCCCGGCAGACGCCGGGCCGCTCATCGTCTGACTCATTCGGAGACAATGCATGTCGTCTGTTGATATTCGTTCGGCCAAACGGGCCGATTGGGACCAGGTACTCGTGGACATCGCCGACTACGTCTGCGACTACGAGGTCGATTCGGACCTCGCTTTCGAGACCGCACACTACTGCCTGCTGGATACGCTAGCCTGCGGCTTCCAGGCGCTCGACTACCCGGCCTGCACCAAGCTGCTGGGCCCGGTCGTCCCGGGTGCGACGCTGCCGGGCGGCGCCCGCGTGCCGGGAACCTCCTACGAACTCGAGCCCGTGATGGCCGCCTTCAACATCGGTGCGATGAACCGCTGGCTCGACTTCAATGACACGTGGCTGGCGGCCGAGTGGGGTCACCCGTCCGATAACCTCGGCGGCATCCTGGCCGTTGCCGACTACCTGAGCCGGCAGGCGCGTGCGGAAGGCAAGAAACCGCTTAGCATGCACGACGTGCTGACCGCGATGATCAAGGCGCACGAGATCCAGGGTGTGCTCGCGCTGGAGAACAGCTACAACCGGGTCGGCCTGGACCACGTGCTGCTGGTGCGTATCGCCTCGACCGCTGTCGTCACGCGCATGCTCGGCGGCGATCGCGAACAGGTACTGAACGCGGTTTCCAATGCCTGGATCGACGGCTGTTCGCTCCGGACCTACCGGCACGCACCGAACACCGGCTCGCGCAAGAGCTGGGCGGCCGGCGACGCCACGAGCCGCGCGGTTCGCCTGGCACTGATCGCGATGACCGGCGAAATGGGCTACCCGTCGGCGCTGTCGGCCAAGACCTGGGGCTACTACGACGTGCTGTTCAAGGGAAGCGCGTTCGAGTTCCAGCGCCCGTACGGCAGCTACGTCATGGAGAATATCCTGTTCAAGATCTCCTACCCCGCAGAGTTCCACTCGCAGACTGCGGTCGAGGCCGGCATGACCCTGCACGAGCAGGTCAAAGACCGTATCGACGACATCGACAAGATCGTCATCGAAACCCAGGAAGCGGGCGTCAGGATCATCGACAAGACCGGGCCGCTCGACAACCCGGCCGATCGCGATCACTGCATCCAGTACATGGTCGCCGTGCCGCTGATCTTCGGCCGCCTGACGGCCGCGGATTACGAGGACGACGTCGCCGGCGATCCGCGCATCGACGCGCTGCGCGACAGGATGGAGGTCCGCGAGAACAAGCAGTACACGAAAGACTACTTCGATCCAGAGAAGCGCTACATCGGCAACGCGGTCCAGGTGTTCTTCGCCGACGGCACGAGCACCGATCGTATCGAGGTACACTTTCCGATCGGCCACCGCGAACGTCGCGCAGAAGGCATCCCGGTGCTCGAGAAAAAATTCGTCGACAGCGTCTCGCCGAAGCTCGCCGCCGGACAGTGGTCCGAGCTCGAGACCCTGGCCGCCGACCGCGCCAGGCTCGCGGCCACGGCCGTCGACGATTTCATGGCACTGCTCGTTGCCTGATAAACAGAACCCGGAGCCGCTGATGATCAGAGTCGCGAAGTACGCTGTTCTACTCGCCGCCACCATTTTGCCGACGCTTGCGTTTGCCGACGTCGTCCGTACCGAGGCGAATAACGGCATGCTCGTCATGGAGGACGTGCCGCCGATACCCGGTGAGATCGTCGACAGCCTGAATCGCTACCAGAACGTGCGCGGCGCGCGCTTCCGGGCCTGGCAGCCCGACAGCGACGGGGTCTTCGTGACGACGCGCTTCGCCGATACGGACCAGCTGCACCGTGTCGACATGCCGCTCGGTGCGCGCAGGCAGATCACGTATAGCCGCGAGCCCATGGGCGGCGTGGCGCGCCAGAAGCAGGGGCCCGGCCTCGTCTTCACGCGCGACGCGGGCGGCAGCGAGTTTGCGCAGCTGTTCCTGCTCGACCCGGCAACCGGCAGCGCGGTCATGCTGACCGACGGCGAATCGCGCAACGGCGCACCGGTCTGGGATCGGGACGGCCGCCGCGTGGCCTACCAGAGCACGCGTCGCAACGGTGCCTCGAACGATGTCTGGATGATGGACCCGGAAGAGCCGGGGTCAGCGCGCGTCGTGCTCGAATCCCCGGACGGCACCTACTGGTTCCCGACCGAGTTTTCGGCCACGGGCAGCAAGATGCTCGCCGCCAACTACGTCAGCATCGCGGACTCGCGGGTGCACCTGGTGGACCTCGACACCGGCTCGGTCAGCCTGCTCGCCGGCGGTGACGGCGAGATCAGCACGAACATACCGGTCGCCTTCGACGACCGTGGCGAAGGCGTCTGGTTCATCACGAGCCAGGGCGGTGACTTCCAGAAGCTCGCCTGGCAGCCGCAGGACGCCGCTGCTGACCACGAGATCGTTACCGCCGACCTCGAGAGGGACGTCACCGACGCGGTCATCTCGGACGATCGCCGGCGGATGGCCTTCACCGTCAACGAGAACGGCAGGTCGGCGGTCTACCTGCTCGACCCGCGGACGCGTCGCTATGCGCGCGTGGAAAACCTACCCGTCGGCGTCGCCTACGACCTCGATTTCAGCCCTGATGGTTCGAAGCTGGCCATGACCCTGAACACGCCGTCGACGCCGAGCGACACCTACGTGCTCGAGTTCGGTCGCGGACCCCTGGACCAGGGGCGTCTCGTTCGCTGGACCGATAGCGAAGTCGGCGGTCTCGATACGTCGGCGTTCCGCGAACCGGAGCTGATCAGCTTCCCGACCTTCGACGAGGTCGACGGCCAGCCACGACAGATCCCGGCGTGGGTCTACAAGCCGGTGGGCCCGGGCCCGTTCCCGGTCATCGTGTCGATACATGGCGGCCCGGAAGGCCAGGCGCGGCCGTTCTTCTCGAGCACCTACCAGATGTGGCTGGCGAAACTCGGCGTCGCCGTTGTCGTCCCGAACGTGCGCGGCTCCAATGGTTATGGCAAGTCCTACCTCGCGCTCGACAACGGCTTCAAGCGCGAGGACTCCGTGCGCGATATCGGCGCGCTACTCGACTGGGTCACCGCAAACCCGGATCTCGACGAGGATCGGGTTGCCGTGTTCGGCGGCAGTTACGGCGGCTACATGGTGCTCGCGAGCGCCGTGCATTTCAGCGATCGGCTCAAAGCGGCGGTAGACGTCGTCGGCATTTCGAGCTT
>JASJBG010000040.1 GCA_030066625.1 Woeseiaceae bacterium | reverse complement strand
GTCGTCGGCACCGGAACACTGCTCGTCAACGTTGGCGGTGCCGCCGCGGCGATCGAGATCACCGACGACAACAACACGCTGGCGGGAATCCGCGATGCAATCAACGAGGCGCCGGACAATCCGGGCGTTTCCGCGACGATCGTCAACGCGGACAGCGGCAGCTACCTGATTCTGACCACCGACAAGCCGGGACTGGCGAACGCCATCACGGTGACGCAGTCCGGCGGTGACGGTGGACTCAGCGCGATCGAATACGATCCGCTCAATGGCCTGAATGCGCTGACCGAGTCGACGCCGGCGCAGGATGCGCTCATCCGTATCGACGGGCTCGATGTCGTCAGCAGCACGAACACAGTCGAAGGCGCGATCGAAGGCGTTACGCTGGATCTCATCAGCGTCAACGCCGGTACACCCGATCCCCTGGTCGTAACGAACGACCGTACGGCCGCCAAGGACCTGGTGAACGACTTTGTCGAGAGCTACAACGCGCTCGTCAATACGCTGGACGCCCTGACCGACTTCAGCCCCGAGGAGAACTCGGCCGGCGCGCTGCTCGGCGACGCGACGTTGCGCGGTATTCGCGACCAGGTCCGCCGCGAGCTCAGCACGGGCGTCGGCGACATCGCGTTACCGTTCTCGACGCTGTCCGAGGTCGGCATCGAAACGCAGCTCGACGGCACGCTCAGTGTCAACGACACCGAGCTTTCCGCAGCGCTCGATAACGAGTTCGTGCGTTTCGGCCAGCTGTTCTCGACGACCGACGGTTATGCAACGCGCCTTTACGACCTTGTTGATAGCTATCTCGGCACGACGGGCATCATCGAGACCCGGACCAAGGGTCTCGAAAGCCAGATCGACGACTTCAGTGAGCAGCGCGCCTCGCTGAACGAACGCCTGGCATCACTCGAAACACGACTGCTGCGCCAGTTCAATGCACTCGACTCGCTGCTCGCGCAGCTCGGTTCGACCAGCAACTTCCTGACGCAGCAGTTGAGCAACCTGCCGGGCGCGGACCGGCCGGCAAGCTAACGGATTAACTAAAGGGAACATCATGTACACAGAGTCCGCCGCCCAAACCTACCAGAAGCTCGATGTCGCGAGCCGGGTCGAGTCTGCGTCGCCACACCGGCTTATCCAGCTCATGATGGAACGAGCGTTGGCGAAGATCGGCCTCGCCAGGACGCAGCTCCAGGAAGGCCGTATCGAGGAGAAGGGCAGCAATATTTCCGACGCCATCAGCATCATCAATGGCCTGCAGGCCAGCCTGAACCACAAAGCGGATGCGAGGCTGTCGGAGAACTTCGATGCGCTCTACGAATACATGATGCGTAGCCTGCTCGAAGCAAACCTGAAGAACGACGACGGCAAACTTGGGGAAGTCGCAGGTCTCCTGCGCGAACTCAAGGAAGCATGGGACGCTATTGCCGACGAAGTGTAAGGAGGTAGACCATGGCAGCCAGCCAGTCCGTGATGGCCGACACGCCCGAGACGATCGTGCGTGAAATGGCCCAACACATGGAGACGTGCGCCGCTGCGGGTGACTGGAGCGAAGTCGAGAACATCGCTATCCGCCTGCGCAGTGCCGTCATGAACGTACCGGAGTCGGAGCGCCGGGCGCTCTTGCTGCTCTTGCAGCAGAGCACCGAGAACGTTACCGCCCTGGCCGAGGCCGCGCGTCGTGACGTGACCGGCCGGATGTCGGCGATACGGCGCGGCCAGGCCGCGCAGAAGGCCTACGAAGCCCGCTAGCCGTCCGAGGCCGGATTACGTCAAATAACCTGTATTTGTGACGAGGATCACAAATGACGGCGTTGGAAGGGTCTATCCTGCCGTCAACGCTTATGTAAAGGCGTGCAAATACAGGGGAAGAGCGATGGCTACCGGCAATGATCGCCGAGCAAAAGTTCTGGTACTCGACGCGGACCGCGATCGAGCAACATCTCTGAGTCAGCGACTCAGTTTCCTGAATTACGAGCCCATCATCGTCGATCCGGCGAGTTCGGGCTACGCCGACGAGATCGCTGTCGTCGTCGGCGCTGTCGACGAGGAGCTGCGCGGCATTGCCGATCGGCTCCGTGACGAGCAGCCCGGGCTGCCGTTCCTGTGCCTCGACCAGGGTGCCACGCTCGCCAATGGCCCCAACTGGACCCTCGACCTGCCGCTGAAGCGGGCGCAGCTCGAGCGGCTGCTCGGCCGGGCCGAGCGCTACCAGGGCCGGGAACGCCGGCACCGCATCACCGGTACCTCGCACCCGATTCGCAGCGTCCGCCGGCTCATCGAGCAGGTCGCCGATTTCGATACCAACGTTCTGATCACGGGCCAGTCGGGCACCGGCAAGGAACTGGTTGCACGTACGATCCACGACCTGTCCGAGCGCGCCGACAAGCCGTTCGTTCCGATCAACTGTGGCGCCATACCGAAGGACCTGCTCGAGTCTGAGCTGTTCGGCCACGAGAAGGGCGCTTTCACCGGAGCCATCAGTGCGCGCACCGGTCGCTTCGAGCTCGCGGAGGGCGGCACGCTGTTCCTCGACGAGATCGGCGAGATGAGTCTCGACATGCAGGTGAAGCTGCTGCGCGTGCTGCAGGAGCGGACGTTCGAGCGCATCGGCAGCAACAAGCTGAAGGACTGCAACGTTCGCATCATCGCGGCCACGCACGTCGATCTGCCGAAGGCCGTCGAGAACGGCGATTTCCGCGAAGACCTCTACTACCGACTGAACGTATTCCCGATCGAGATGCCGCCGCTCTACCGGCGCGTCTCCGATCTGCCGCAGCTCCTCGACGAGCTGCTCATTGCGCAGACAGGGGAGGACAAGGGCCAGCTGCGGGTGAGCCCCGAGGTTGTCCGGGCACTGGCCAGCTACCGGTGGCCTGGCAATATCCGGGAACTGTCGAACCTGGTCGAACGGCTCGTCATCCTGAAGCCCGAAGGCACCATCGAACTCGATGACCTGCCGGCCAAGTACCTCGATGCGGACCCGGCGCCGGTCGCCGAAATGAACAGCGTCACCGAAGCCCTGCAGATGACCGAGGCCAATCTCAAGGAGCACCTGCAGTCGCTCGAGCAGGAACTCATCGGCCAGGCGATGGAAGCATCGGGCGGCGTCGTTGCCAAGGCGGCGCGGATGCTGTCGATGCAGCGCACGACGCTGGTCGAGAAGATCGGCAAGTACCAGCTCGGCTGACTCCCTTCACAGCCGGCGCCATGCCGGCTGATCCAAACCACCCACGACTTCGTCGCTTTGAGCGAGGAGGTGCTGCGGCGTGTCGCGCCCGCGTTGCCCACATCGACTCGCGCGGGTCGCCGTCGAATCGGCAGCAGCGCGCACGCGTTTATTCATTACCTATCCCGGGAAAGTCGCTCCGCGCATGCCCGGGTTCCTGGGTCTTAGGGCCGAAGCGTCAGTTTTTTGACGCCTTTCGCGCACCGCGAGTTCGCCAACTTATTGAAATATATAGATTAATAGTTCTGGCACACAACTTGCTTCGTAACGGGTACGTGATTGTTTTTGTCGGAAATCCGGCGAGTGAGGAGCGTGTTGGCGCAAGCACTACAAGCGGAGCAACTGCAGACGGCGTTCGAGATATTCAACCAGCACTCGGCGCAGCTGGAGGACTCCTACCGTGCCCTCGAGGCGCGGGTCGAACGGTTGACGAGTGAACTCAAGCAGGCCAAGTCCGAGCGCCTGAAAGAACTCGTTCGCACGGAGCGGCTGTCACAGCGGCTCGCGCTGCTGCTCGACGCGCTGCCCGGAGCCATCATCGTCATCGACGGCGAGGGCATCATCCGCGAACAGAACTCCGAGGCGCTCAAGCTGCTCAACGAGCCGCTGAACGGCTGTGACTGGGCCAGCATCGTGCGCCGCGAAGTCGGCGAGGGCGGTAGTGTCGACGGCAACATCCAGCTTCGCGACGGCCGTTGGCTCAGCCTTTCCCGGCGGCCGCTGAGAGACGAGCCGGGTGAGATCCTGCTGCTGGCCGACGTCACCGACAGTCGACAGATGTCCGAACTGCGCGAACGCAGCGATCGTCTCAAGGCGATCGGCGAGATGACAGCACGCTTCGCTCACGATGTGCGTACACCGCTTGCATCGGCAATGCTGTACGTCTCGAGACTCGAAGCTGCCGACGAATCGCAGCAACGAATTACCGGCAAGATCGAAGAGCGGCTGCACGATCTCGGCCGCATGGTCGACGACATGCTGCGTTTTGCCGCCGGCGGTCGCCGCGGAGACGAATGCGTCGATACACACACGCTGTTCGAGACGATTGCGGCGACGCTCGACGGCCAGCTCGACGACGACACCGAACTCGACCTGCTTATCGACGGCAGCGATTACATGGCGATGCAGGCGGGCGACGCCCGATTCACGTTCGCCGCCAACGCGAATGCGCTGCAGGGTGCATTGATCAATCTCGTCATGAACGCGGCCCAGGCCGGCGGCTGCAGGATACAGCTCGCCGCGTGGCGCGACGCCAGCGAGATTTTCTTCACGGTCACCGACGACGGCCACGGTATTCCCGAGGAGGCGCAACCGCGACTGTTCGAACCGTTTTTCACGACGCGTCCACAGGGTACGGGCCTGGGACTCGCGGTTGTCCGAACCGTGGCTCGTGCGCACGGCGGCGATGTCAGTGTTGCCGCACTGCGCCGCGGCAGCCGATTCACCGTGCGCCTGCCTGCCCCCGACATCGAAGGAGACGGCGATGACTGATGCGGCCGTATTGATCGTCGAGGACGATGCCAACCTGCGCGAGGCGCTCCACGATACGCTGGCGGCAGAGTCTCTCAACGTTTTGACTGCCGACAGCGGCCCGGCCGCACTCGAGATTCTCGACCGCGAAGATGTCGGTCTCGTGGTCAGCGACCTGCAGATGGAGCCGATGGACGGCGCGACGCTGCTCAGGAAGGTCCGCGCGGATCACCCGATGCTGCCCGCAGTCCTGATGACGGCCTACGGGACGATCGAGAACGCCGTCGACGTCATGCGCGACGGCGCGTCCGACTACCTCGTAAAGCCGTTCCCCGCTGACGAGCTGAAGGCGATCGTCGACAAGTACCTGCGACCCGCAGACGACGCGGACCGTCCTGTCGCCGACGACCCGCGGTCGCGGCAGCTACTCACTGTCGCAGAACGCGTCGCGGCGACCGAGGCCACGGTCACGATCAGCGGAGAGAGCGGGGCGGGCAAGGAAGTCTACGCGCGATTCATTCACGACCATTCACCGCGCTCCAACGCGCCGTTCGTTGCGATCAACTGCGCCGCGATTCCGGAGAATATGCTCGAGGCCGTGCTGTTCGGCTACGAGAAGGGCGCATTTACCGGGGCGACAAGCGCACATCCTGGCAAGTTCGAGCAGGCTGAGGGTGGCACGCTGTTGCTCGACGAAGTCTCCGAGATGGACCTGGCACTGCAGGCGAAGCTGCTGCGCGTGATCCAGGAAAGAGAAGTCGAGCGGCTCGGCGGCCGCGCGCTAATCTCGCTGGATGTCCGCGTGCTGGCAACGACCAACCGCGACCTCCGGGAGTACGTCGCCAGGGGCCGCTTCCGCGAAGACCTCTTCTATCGGCTCAACGTATTCCCGCTGCAGGTTCCGGCTCTTCGTGAGCGCCCCGGCGACATCCTGCCGCTCGCCGTGCGCTTCATCGAGCGTTCGTCGCCGCGTCCGGTTCGCCTGACCGAGTCGGCAAAGCAGGCGCTGCTCGCGCATGCGTGGCCCGGTAACGTCCGCGAGCTCGACAACCTCGTGCAGCGAACGCTGATACTCGCCTCGGGCGACACCATCGATGCTGCCGACCTCGCATTCGAGGACCTGGCACCGACGTCGATCGACGACAGCGGCCTGCACCAGGGGCTCGAGGACAGGGAGTTCCAGCTCATCCTCGAGGCGCTCGCATCGAGCGACGGCCGCCGCGCGGCCGCGGCGAAGACCCTCGGCATCAGCCCGAGAACACTGCGCTACAAGCTCGCGCGTATGCGCGAGCGTGGCATCGCCATTCCCGGAGACAACCATGAATGAAATCAGCCCGGACCAGCTGCTGAGCCAGATCCGCGCCATGCAGGGCAAGCTGCAGTCGCCGACGCTCGACTCGGCATCGCAGTCGGCGAACTCCGTGGAGTTCGGCAACCTGATCAAGACCTCTCTCGATTCGGTGAACGCCGCGCAGCAGCACTCGAAATCAATGAAGGTCGGCTTCGAAACCGGCACGAATGACGCAAGCCTCGCCGAGGTAATGATCGCCTCGCAGAAGGCCAACCTGTCCTTCCGTGCCGTCACCGAGGTTCGCAACAAGCTGGTGCAGGCCTATCAGGACATCATGAACATGCCTGTCTAATGACCGGCGACCAAACACCCAACGGAATGTAAGCAATCATGGATAACACTAACGTCATCGAAGGCACCGCCACTCCGGTCAACAACATGAGCCTCGGCACCGTTCTGCAGATTCCGGCAGTCCGCCAGATCCTGCTGCTCATCGGCGTTGCCGGCGCGGTCGCTGGCGGCTTCGCGATAGCGATGTGGTCGCAGTCGCCGAACTTCACCCAGCTCTACGGGGATATGGAGCCCGGCGAGGTCGCGGACGTGTCGGATGCGCTACGCAGCGCCGCGATCGAGTTCAAGCTGGACCCGAAGACCGGCGGTGTGCTCGTGCCCGAGTCGTCTGTGCACACGGCACGGATGCAGCTTGCGTCACAGGGCCTGACGGGCGGCGCCGCGATGGGGATGGACATGCTCGGCGAAAAATCGAGCTTCGGTACCAGCCAGTTCATGGAGACGGCACGTTACCAGCATGCCCTCGAGGCCGAACTGGGGCGGACTATCGCAAGCCTTGGTGCCGTTCGCGAGGCACGGGTACACCTGGCGCTGCCGAAACAGTCCTCGTTCATTCGCGATCAGAAAATGGCGAGCGCTTCCGTGCTCGTGCACCTGTTCCGCGGCCGCGCGCTTGAGGCAGATCAGGCGGCCGCAGTGGTCAACATGGTTGCCGCCAGCGTGCCGAACCTCCAGGCGAAGAACGTCACGGTCGTCGACCAGGCGGGCAACCTGCTGAGCTCCTCTGGCCAGCAGATGGCCGATGCGCAGGCAAACAGTCAGTTCAAGTACACACGCCGACTGGAAGAGACTTATAAGGCACGCATCGAGGACCTTTTGACGCCGTTACTCGGTGCCGGCCGGATCCGGGCCGAGGTCGTTGCGGATATCGACTTCACCTACGTCGAGGAGACGCGCGAGACCTTCGACCCGAATCGCTCGGTCGTGCGCAGCGAGAAGATCGATGAAGATCGACGCACGGCGTCGGGCTTCGCGTCCGGCGGAGTACCTGGTGCACAGACGAACCAGCCGCCGGAAGCAACGGGGCAGGATCCGCAGGTACTGGCGCAGGAAGACGCGGAGCAGCTCAATACATCGAGGTCGTCCATTCGCAACTACGAGGTCGATCGTACGATCAGCCTTACGCGTCCGGGGTCCGGCAGCATCCGCAAGCTCTCCGTCGCCGTAATCGTCGACGAGAGCCCGGTCGGCGAGGGCGCCGATGCGGTGCCGCGCACGCTTACCGACGATGACCTGAATCGCTATACCGCGTTGGTCCGCGAAGCCGTCGGCTTCAACGAGGCGCGCGGCGACACGGTTGTTGTCATCGGTGAGGAGTTCCAGCGGCCGCCCGCTGCCGAGGCCGCCGAACCGCCGGCGTTCTGGGAGAAGCCGGGTCTGAAGGACGCCGCCAAGCAAGCCGTGGGTGCAGCGCTGGTTCTCGCGATTGCGTTCGGCATCGTCCGACCCATGCTGCGCAGCGTCGTGACGCCGGCACAGCCGAATCCCATCAGCGGCGAATACCTGGGCGGCGGCGGGGGCGGCGTGCCAATGCCGCAGGCCACGGCGCAGCTTTCACCCGGCGCGGCACAGATTCCGCCGCCGAGCTATGACGAAAAAGTGGCCGCCGCCAAGAACATCACTGGCCACGACCCCGCGCGTGTTGCGCAGGTCGTGAAGCAGTGGGTGGCCGGTGATGTCTGAGGGGATCGAGACGATGAAAGGCACCGAACGCGCAGCACTGTTACTGATGACCCTCGGTGAGCAGGAGGCTGCCGAGGTCCTCAAGTACATGGGCGCGCAGGAAGTCCAGCAGCTGGGCTCGGCGATGGCGTCGCTGAAGAATGTGTCGCGCGACCAGGCCGACCAGGTACTGAACGGTTTCATTACCGACGTCGAAGACCAGACGGCGCTCGGCGTCGATACCGAGAGCTATGTTCGCAACATACTCGGTAGCGCATTCGGCAAGAGTAAGGCCAATGCGTTCATAGACCGCATCATGACCGGCGACGATGCCAAGGGACTCGATGCGCTGAAGTGGATGACCTCGCGCGAGGTCGTCGAGATCGTCAAGGACGAGCATCCACAAATTATCGCAATCGTGCTCGCCTACCTCGAAAGTCAGCAGGCCGCCGAGGTCGTGGAGCGCCTGCCCGAGGAGATTCGCTCCGACATCCTGATGCGGGTGGCCGGGCTCTCCGACATCCAGCAAACCGCACTCGCCGAGATCGAAAGCCTGATCGCGAGCAAGTCGACGGATGGTGCGGGTGGCAGCACACGCAAGGTCGGCGGCGACAAGGTCGCTGCCGATATCGTCAACGCCCTGAAGCCGGAGCGCAGCGAGAAGATCCTTGACCAGATCAAGGAGAAGAACCCGGAAGTCTCCGAACGAATCCAGGAGATGATGTTCACGTTCGACACGCTGTTGAATGTCGACGACCGCGGCATCCAGGCGCTGCTGCGCGAGATTTCGAACGACCTCCTGACCGTGGCACTGAAGGGCTGCGATCCGGCGATCAGCGACAAGATCCTGAGCAACATGTCGAAACGTGCTGCCGCACTGCTGAAAGAAGATATGGAGGCAAAGGGTCCGATGAAGCTGTCGGAAGTCGAAATGTCGCAGAAAGAAATCCTCGATGTAGCACGCCGATTGGCAGACTCGGGCGACATCGACCTCGGCCAGGGCGGCGACGAGTATGTCTGATAAGCCGGAAACGGCTGCGCCGGCGCGCTGGGAGGTTCCCGCGATTGACGGCGGCGAGGGCCGCGGCTACATGACTGCGGGGCGCCTCGAGGCTATCCAGAAGGACGCCTACGAGGAAGCCTGGCAGAAAGGTCACGAAGACGGCCTCAAGGCCGGCGAAGTTGCGATTCGTGAACGCGTCGAACGGCTGGACGAACTGCTCAAGGCGCTCGCACGGCCTTTCGACAAGCTGGATGAGCAGATCGAGAAGCAGCTCGTGGAACTGGCCATGACGACCGTCCGGCAGCTCTTCCGGCGCGAGATCGCGGCAACCCCGACACACGTCATCGGCGTCGTGCGCGAGGCGCTGCAGCTGTTGCCAATCGCCAGCCGCGACGTCCAGGTACACCTGCATCCCGACGATGCATCGATCGTGCGCGAATGCCTCGCACCCGCCGAAGGCGAGCCCGCGTGGGTCATCGTCGAGGATCCGCTGCAGGCGAAAGGCGGGTGCCGGGTTACTACCGAAAACGCACAGGTCGACGCGAGCGCCGAGGCACGCCTCAACGCCCTGATTCGGCGGATCTCGGGCGACGAGCGACAATGACGAGCGAAGACAAGCCGGTCCTGCCCGGACCGGACCCCGACCGAAACCTGGAGCGCGCGCTCAGGCTCGGGCCTTATATCGACCGCGCGCTCGACGGTGGACCTGAGCTGATCGTCGAGGGCGTACTCAAGCGCACGGTCGGACTCGCGATGGAGGCCGAGGGCTGCCATGCCGAACTCGGCGGCCGTTGCGACGTCGTTGCTGCGGATGGCCGGCACGTAGAGACGGAGGTCGTCGGGTTCTCGGGAGAGCGCTTGTTTCTCATGCCCGTCGGCGACATGCGCGGCGTCGTGCCGAATGCACGCGTCATCCCCGTTAGCGGGACGCCCGAGGTCGTCGTCAGCGACGAACTGCTCGGCCGCGTCCTCGATGGCCGAGGCTATCCGCTCGACGGCGGCGCGCCGATTCGCCACGGTGAACGCGTCGCGCTGTTCGGCCAACCGATCAATCCGCTCAAACGCCAGCCGATCCGCTCACAGCTGGATGTCGGCGTCCGCTCGATCAACTCGCTGCTATCGATCGGCCGTGGTCAGCGCATGGGGCTGTTTGCGGGCTCCGGTGTCGGCAAAAGCATGCTGCTCGGCATGATGACTCGCAATACCGAGGCCGATGTCGTCGTGGTCGGCCTCGTCGGCGAGCGCGGCCGCGAGGTCAAGGAATTCATCGATGAATCGTTGGGCAGCGACGGCATGGCCAAGGCCGTCGTGGTCGCAACGCCGGCGGACGATACACCGCTCATGCGGCTGCACGGGGCATGGCTTACTGCCGCGATCGCGGAGTACTTCCGCGACCAGGGCAAGAACGTGCTGCTACTCATGGATTCGCTGACGCGCTTCGCGCAGGCGCAGCGCGAGATCGCACTGGCAATCGGCGAGCCGCCGGCAACGAAGGGCTACCCGCCGTCCGTGTTTGCGAAGCTGCCGCAGCTCGTCGAGCGCGCCGGTAACGGCGAGCACGGTGCCGGCTCCATTTCGGCGATTTACACGGTACTTGCGGAGGGCGATGACCCCAACGACCCCATCGTCGACGCGTCGCGCGCTATTCTCGACGGCCATATCGTGCTGTCGCGGAGCATGGCCGACGCCGGCATCTACCCGGCCATCGACGTCGAATCGTCAGTCAGCCGCGCCATGACGCAGTTCGTACCGGACAACCACCTGCAGCTCATCACGCGATTCCGCCAGGTGTACTCGACGTACCAGGAAAACCGCGACCTCGTCTCCGTGGGCGCCTACCAGCCGGGGTCCAATCCGCAGCTCGACGAGGCCATCTCGCTATGGCCCTCGATTATCGAATTCCTGCGCCAGCATCACGGACAGCGCGTGGATGCGGCGACGAGCCTCGAGGACCTGCGGCAGCTGTTCCAGGCAGTCGAGTCCTCCGTAGACGCTTGAGATGGCAAAGCGCTCGAGAAAAATCGATCGCATTGTGTCGATCGCTGAGGCCGAGGAACGTCGTCACGGTGAACTGACTGGGCGTTCACAGTCGCAGCTCAACGAGCAGCGCAATCGCCTGGGCGCGCTGCAGGCCTACAGGGTCGACTACGCCGGCAAGGGCTCGTCGGTCGGTTCAGTCAGTTCTTCACACTGGAAGGACTACCAGGCCTTCCTGGCCCGTCTCGACGACGCGGTGCGTTCACAGCAGCAGATCGTCCGGGATTGCGAACAGGCGGTCGAGGTGCATCGGCAGCGCTGGATGGAAAAACGCAAACGGGTCGAATCGCTGACCCGGGTTCGCGACCGCTTCCGAGATGAGGAGGCCCGGCACGCGGAACGTCTCGAACAGCGTCGTCTCGACGACCTGCCCACGAAGCCCGCGCAGTTCGAGGACTGAGTTTGGCACGCATCTTGCTCTTTCTAGGTCAAGACCACCAAAACCGAATCGGACCACTGACAAAGGAACGCGCATGCTGCCCACACTGAACCTGAGCCCAGGCGAACTCACTTCCTTCGAAACGCTTCCCGGCAGTGCTTCACTCGTGCCCGAGACCGCGGATTCGCCGGTGGCGGGTTTTGCCGGGATGCTGCAGACGCGCGTTGCCGAGAGCCTTTCATTGCTGCCGGACGGCGGCGAGGGCTTGCCGGCAGGCGGCAATGCCTTGCCGCTCGAGCCTGTCGCTCTGTCCGAGGATTTGCCCGCGCTCGATCCCGAGCAGATCGTCGAGTCGCTCAACGAGGAGCTCGAGGCGCTGCTGCCAGGCGGCTTCCAGCCGAGTGGTCCTGTCATTATCGAGGACGCCGTGCTGGACGATGGACCCGCCCTCAAACTGCCGGTTCCCGAGGCGGCACCGGTCGATCCCGAGAAACTGCAATCGGTCCTCACACCTCCCGAGCGTCCCCCTGAGCTTCGAGAAGCAGAGCCGGCCGTCACGCTGCCCGTGACACCGGCGCGCCCCGCCGGCACGGATGTCATGCCCGTCGTTCGGAGCGCCGGGGAATTGCGTGACCTCAATCCAGACCGTGGTGACATGCGAAACGTGACCGCCACGACACAGCTGCCGCCGACCGATGGCGATGGCGCGCCGACGACGCTGAGCGACGTTGCCCGCGAGCAGGCGCCTGTCCAGCAGGCACCGACCCGTAGCGTTGAATTCGCGCAGGCGCTCGATACCGTGAAGTCTCCGCCGCCGGTCACGACCCAAGCCGTGCAGGCAGGCGCGGAGGTTGCAGCTGCCGCCCTGTCAACGCGCTCCGCAGAGCCGGCGTCCGCTGCGGTAGCCGCATCGCCGACCCTGCAGGCAATCGATATACCCGTTCAGGAGAGCGGCTGGGACCGTGTGATGTCGGAGCGCGTCCTGATGCTCGCGAACAAAGGGGCCGGCAGCGCCGAACTTCGGCTGACGCCGGCGGAACTCGGTCCGCTGCGCGTCCAGGTCAGCGTGGACGATGGCCAGGCGACGGTGAGCTTCCAGGCACAACACGCACTGACCCGCGAGGCGATCGAGCAGGCGCTGCCGCGCCTGCGCGACATGCTGAGCGAGAACGGGCTTACGCTCACGAATGCCAACGTCAGTGACGAGGGTCTGTACCAGGGTCATCGCGAACAGGCGCAGGCCGAACGCGGAGCGAGCGCCGGCGACGTGCCGCTCGATGACGACGCCGATACCGAGATGGTCGCCCAGCCCAGGACTGTGTCACGCATCGATTCCTCGGGTGTCGACACGTTCGTGTGATCGGGTTGCCCGCTCTACGGTGTCAATATCTTGACGCGCCGCCGCCCGCCCGCCCGGGTGTCGGAAATCCGACGCTTTTCCGGGATTCTCCCGGACCCTCCGAAACATAGTAAGCCATTGAAAAATATATAAAAAACTGAGCTGGCTAGTTTCTGGCACGGGGTTTGCAAGTATCCGTGCAGGACACATTGGAGCTAGCCATGGCTGAAGAAGACAAAGCGACCGATGCCGCCGAGGAGTCGAAAGGCGGCGGCATGATGAAGATGATCATCTTCGGTGTCGTCGGGCTTGTGCTCGTCGGTGCCGGGATTTTCCTGGGCCCGATGATCCTGGGCTCGGGCGAGCCCGAGGAAGGCGCCGAGGGCGAGGCAGAGGTGGCCGAGGTCAAAGCCGGTCCGCCGATCTACCAGAGCCTGCATCCGCCGCTCGTCGTCAATTTCAAGGACGAGGCCGGCGATCCGCACTTCATGCAAATCACGATGGAGGTCATGTCGCGCGACCAGACCGTCGTTAACGCGGTGCGCGACAACACCGCCGTTATTCGCAATGCGCTGATACTGCTGTACAGCGGCACGGTGCTCGAACAGATCGAAACGCGCGAGGGCAAGGAGAAGATGCTCGATGACGGCCTGGCCGAAATCGAGCGGGTCATGGTCGAGACGACCGGCGAGGGTGGCGTCGAGGCGCTGTACTTCACGGCACTCGTGATCCAGTAGAGGAGCCGGCCGTGAGCGAGAACGAAACCCAGGACCCGGTACTGACCGAAGACGAGAAGGAGGCGCTGCTCGACGGCGTCGAGAGCGGCGAGGTCGAGGTCCAGTCGAGCGAGGGCCCGCAGTACGCCGAGGTCGCCGAGTTCGAGGTCACACCGCGCAACCGGATCGTGACCAACAGTTTCCCGCGGCTCACCAATATCAACCGCAAGCTTGCGGGCTATGTAACGAAGGCTGCGTCCAAGTTGCTCAACGTCAAGGTCGAGGTCGCAGCCGGACCGCTGTCGATGTGCACGTGGGGCGAGTTCTGTGAGCAGGCGTCCGAGATCGCGCTGATGTTCGAGTTCTCGCCGAAACCGCTGGAGGGACCGGCGGTTGTCTATCTGCAGAAGGGACTGATCGATCAGCTCGTCGAGACTTTCTACGGCGGCTCCAAGGAGAACCCGCCGCGGCACGAGACGGAGGGCTTCACGCCCGGTGAAACGAACGTCACCGCGCGGCTGTGCGAGGACGTACTCGCCGGCATCGCCGAGACGTGGCAGGGCCTCATGGAACTCGAGCCGGAAAAGAGCGGCATTCACCAGAGCACGGACATCGTCGAGATCATCGAGAACGGCGCGAACGTCATTTCGACCGAGTTCGACATCCACTTCGCTGACGACCAGTTCTACTTCCACGTCGTCTGGCCCAACGCGACCATCGCATCGCTGCTGCCCGTCCTCGAGGGCCAGAAACGCGACCGCGACGCGGCGGAGGACGCCCGCTGGGAGCAGGTACTCCGCACCCGCGTACCCGACGCCCGTATCGACATCAATTCACGCGTGGGCAATGCCGTGCTCAGCCTGCGCGACGTCGCGGCGCTGAAGCCCGGCGACGTCATCGACATCGAAAACCCGCGCAAGGGCACCGTGTTCGCGGACGAGGTGCCCGTGCTGGAAGGCCGCTTCGGCGTGCATGACGGCTGCTACGCGCTCGAGGCAACGCGCTGGCTGCGCGGCAGCATTTCGGGCGAACCGGCTGCAACCTGAACCCAAGGAAAACCAAGATGGCAGAAGACACTCCGAGCAACGAGACCGAAGAAGGTGCTGCACCCGAAGAAGCCCAGGCGGCGAACTATTCGCCCGACGAGCTGGACGGCGGCAGCCAGGCTGCGAGTGAGGTCAACCTCGACCTCGTTCTGGATATCCCGGTCAACGTTTCGCTGCGCGTCGGCTCGACCGAAATCTCGATTCGCGACCTCGTGCGCCTCGTTGAAGGTTCAGTGATTGCGCTGGATCGCGATGCCAGCGAGCCCATGGACGTGCTGGTTAACGGCACGCTGATCGCCCACGGCGAGATCGTCGTCGTCGACGACCGCTTCGGCGTACGCCTGACCGATGTCGTCAGCCCGCTCGAGCGCATCGAGCAGCTGAGCCCGGAGGCGCAGGCCTGATGGACGTTGCAACCTCACCCGTCGGCGGCACCGAGCTGCTGAGCTTCGCTGGCAGCCTGATCGTCGTCATTGGCGCGATAGTGCTGCTCGGCTGGCTGTACTCGCGCTCGAAGACTTTCGGTGCGGCGAATACCGACGCGATCAACATCGTCGCAACGCGCGCGCTCGGCGCGAAAGAGCGGCTGATGCTGGTAGAGGTTGCCGACAAACAACTACTCGTCGGGATGACGGCGTCGCAGGTAAACACGCTGCACGTATTCGATACCCCCGTCGTTACCGCGCAGGAGCCGGTACCGGCGACGGAGCTTGCCGGATTTGCGGGTCGACTCAAATCGGCCCTGAAGGAGATGCGGCGATGAAACGTTTTCTCTTGATGCTATTGCTGCTGGCCGCGTCCGGATCGGCGGGCGCGCAGGAACCGCTCGCACTCGTGGGCGACGCGGTGGAGGGTCAGTCGTACACGCTGAGTCTGCAGATACTCGTGCTGATGACGCTGCTGACGCTGTTGCCGGCACTGATCCTGTCGATGAGCGCCTTCGTCCGCGTCATCATCGTCCTGTCCATTCTCCGCCAGGCCCTGGGTACGGCACAGACGCCGCCGAACCAGGTGCTGCTCGGAATTGCCCTGTTCCTCACGTTCTTCGTGATGGCGCCGGTTATCGGCGACATCAACGAGACGGCCGTTCAGCCATACGTTGCCGAAGAGATCGGCATGCAGGAAGCCTTCGCGCTCGGCACGCAGCCGCTTCGGACCTTCATGCTCGACCAGACCCGGGAGAGCGACCTGCAGCTGTTCGCGGGAATCGCGGGCCGCGGCGACATTGCCTCCGTCGACGATGTGCCGCTGTCGATCATTATCCCGAGCTTCATGGTCAGCGAGCTGAAGACCGCGTTTCAGATCGGTTTTTTGATTTTTATTCCGTTCCTCGTCATCGACCTCGTGGTTTCGAGCGTCCTGATGTCGATGGGCATGATGATGCTGTCGCCGATGCTCGTCTCCCTGCCGTTCAAGATCATGCTGTTCGTCATGGTCGACGGCTGGGCGCTGATCCTCGGCACGCTGGCATCGAGTTTCTACACCTGAGGTACGACATGACGCCCGAGACCGTAACGACAATTGGCCAGCAGGCACTCTGGGTAACGATGTTGATCGGCGCTCCGCTGTTGCTGTCGGCGCTCGCCGTCGGCCTGCTCGTTGGCATGTTCCAGGCGGCGACGCAGATCAACGAGATGACCCTGTCGTTCATCCCGAAGCTGCTCGTGCTCGTCCTCGCGCTGGTCCTGGCCGGACCGTGGATGCTGAGCGTCATCATCAACTACACGCAACAACTGATTACCGATATTCCCGCACTGATCTCATGACCCATGAGCGAGGACAGACCCATGCTTGCGAGACGCGACAATGACAGTCGATATAGCACTGACACCGATCATCGAACGAATAGCCATCTTCATCTGGCCGTTTGTGCGGATCGGGGCCTTCGTAATGGTAATGCCGGTCGTTGGCGGCAGCTTCGTGCCGGTCAGGGTACGACTGTTGTTGGCGGTGGCGCTGACCGCCGTGATCGCGCCGGTCATTCCGACTGCATCGACACCGGAAGTCTTGAGTGTAACGGGTCTGGTCACGATGATTCGGGAGATCGCGATCGGCGTCACCCTTGGATTCTTGGTGCAGCTTGTCTTCGACGCGATCGCGCTGGGCGGCCAGGTGATCGGCATGAGCATGGGGCTCGGCTTCGCGGTATTCCTGGACAAGGCACGTGGCGTGAATATCCCGGTTCTTGGTCAGCTGTTCCTGATGCTGGGCATGCTGGTGTTTCTGTCGATGGATGGTCACCTGGCCCTCGTACAGCTGCTGGCAATCAGCTTCGAGGCCTGGCCGATGGGCGCGCTGGTCTTCAGCACCGCGGTCATGACGGACCTGTTGATCTGGACGAGCCAGTTGTTCGTCTTCGCGATGAAAATCGCGCTGCCCGCGGTAACGGCGATTCTCGTCGTCAACCTGGCCTTCGGCACGATGAGCCGGGCGGCGCCGACATTGAACCTCTTCGCGGTCGGCTTTCCGGTCACCATGTTATTGGGCTTCGCGGTCATTTTTCTGAACATGGACGTCCTCGTGGAGAACGTGACGTCTTTCCTGTCGACCTCTCTGTCGATGGTTTCTGCACTGCTTGAGTCGAGCTGAAGGCAGCTTTGAGCCATGGCTGAAGAGACGCAACAGGAACGTACAGAACAAGCGACACCAAAACGTCGCGAGGACGCCCGCAAGAAGGGCGACGTTCCGCGATCGCGCGAACTGACGATGACCGGTGTCATGCTGTCGGGCGCTGCGGCGCTGCTGTTTCTCGCAGGGCCCATCGGGTCGCGGCTGACAAACACGATCAGCGAGGCGCTCGTCATTGACCGTCGCCACATCTTCGATGCGAGTCACCTGCCGGTTGCTTTTGCTGAAGTCGCGAACGCGGCGATGACGAGCATGCTGCCGTTTGCCGTTATCCTCCTCGTCGCGGTATTCCTCGGTGCGGCCCTGATTGGCGGCTGGTCCTTCAGCCTGCAGGCGGCAGCACCGAAGCTCGAACGCATCAGCCCCGTCAAGGGCATCAAGAGAATCTTCAGTGCGAACAGCCTCAATGAACTGCTCAAGGCGCTCGCGAAGTTCTCCATCGTTGCCCTGATCGCGGTCGCGTGGCTCTGGTACTCGGTCGAAGAACTCGCGGGGCTCGGTCGCGAGCCGATTGGCAGCGCGATAGTCCATGCATTCCGGATCTGCGGCGTTTCCCTGCTCGTCATCAGTTCCGGCCTTCTGCTGATTGCCGCCGTCGATGTGCCGTTCCAGCTGTGGCAGTACCAGAAGAAGCTGCGCATGACCAAGCAGCAGGTCAAGGACGAATTCAAGGAGACCGAGGGTCGCCCCGAGGTCAAGTCGCGTATTCGCCAGCTGCAGCAGCAGGTAGCGACCCGCCGCATGATGGAAGAGCTGCCGACAGCGGACGTCGTCATCACCAACCCGACGCATTTCGCCGTAGCCCTCAAGTACGACGAATCGACCATGGGCGCACCGCGCGTCATTGCCAAGGGCAAGGACCTGCTGGCCGCGAGGATTCGCGAGGTCGCGGCCGAGCATCGCGTGCCGCTGTTTTCGGCGCCGCCGCTCGCGCGTGTTCTGTATCGCACCACCGAGATTGGCGACGAGATTCCGGCACGCCTGTACACGGCCGTGGCCCAGGTCCTGGCCTACATCTACCAGATCGGCGAAACGCTCAAGCCCGGCCAGCGGCCGCCGGAGCCGCCGGTTCCCGAGATCAACGAAGACGAGTTCTAGAGAGACTGAATGGCGGACAACCGACTCATGGCAGACCTGATACGCGGCGTGGGCATGCCCCTGCTGCTGCTCGCCATGCTCGCGATGATGATGGTGCCGCTGCCGCCGCTCGCGCTCGACGTCCTGTTCACGTTCAACATTGCGCTGTCCGTGGCCATCCTGTTGACGACCGTGTACGTCAGTCGGCCGCTCGACTTCGCCGTGTTCCCGACCATCCTGCTCGTCGTGACGCTGATGCGGCTGGCCCTGAACATTGCGTCGACACGCGTCGTGCTGCTCAACGGCCACACCGGGACATCGGCGGCGGGCAAGGTCATCGAGGCGTTCGGCGAATTCGTCGTCGGTGGCAACTACGCCGTCGGCCTCGTGATCTTCGGCATTCTCGTGATTATCAATTTCGTCGTCGTCACGAAGGGCGCCACCCGCGTTTCCGAGGTCACGGCGAGGTTTACGCTCGATGCCATGCCGGGCAAGCAGATGGCCATCGACGCCGATCTCAATGCCGGCATCATCGACCAGGACACCGCGCGTACGCGCCGCCAGGAGATCGGCGAGGAGGCCGATTTCTACGGCTCTATGGACGGTTCCAGCAAGTTCGTACGCGGCGATGCGATTGCCGGCATCCTGATCCTGTTCATCAATATCATCGGCGGCCTGATCATCGGCACGACCCAGCATGATCTGTCGTTCTCGGCCGCCGTTCACAACTACACGCTGCTGACGATCGGCGACGGTCTCGTCGCACAGGTTCCGTCGCTGCTCCTGTCGACGGCCGTTGCGATCATCGTGACCCGCGTGTCGCGTTCGCAGGACATGCGCAAGCAGGTCTTCCTGCAGCTGTTTTCGGATCATCGCACGCTGCTGGTCACCGCCGCGGTGCTGGGCGTACTCGGCATGATCCCGGGCATGCCGAACTTCGCCTTCCTGAGCCTCGCGGGCGCAGCAGCATTCGCGGCAATGCGGATCGCACGCCGGCGGCCGGAGACAGCGGAGTCCGAGGCCGAGGAAGTCAGTCCAGAGGCGGCGCTACCGGACCTGGGTTGGCAGGACGTCGATCCCGTCGACCTGATCGGCCTCGACGTGGGCTACCGGCTAATCCCGCTCGTGGACCGCAATCGCGACGGCGCGCTGGTCGCCCGCATCAAGGGCGTGCGCCGCAAGCTGACCGAGGAGCTCGGCTTCCTCGTATCGCCTGTGCATATTCGCGACAACCTGGACCTCGGGCCGAACAACTACCGCATCACGCTTGCCGGCGTATCGATCGGCGAAGGCGAGGTGCACATCGATAAAGACCTCGCGATCAACCCGGGCCAGGTGTTCGGCAAGCTCACCGGCATCGAGACGAAGGATCCGGCTTTCGGCCTGGAGGCCTACTGGGTCGAAGCGGCCCAGCGCGAGGAAGCGCAGATGCTCGGCTACACGGTCGTCGATCCCGCAACGGTCGTCGCTACGCATCTCTCTGAGATCCTGAAGTCGAACGCGCACGAACTGCTCGGCCACGAGGAGTGCCAGCAGCTCATGGAACGGCTGGCCGCGTCGTCGCCGAAGCTCGTCGAGGACCTCACGCCGAAGCTGCTGCCGATGAGCACCATTGCACGGGTCCTGCAGAACCTGCTCGAGGAGAAGATCCCGATCCGGAACATTCGCAAGATCGCCGAAACATTGGCGGAGACCGCGACCAAGAGTCAGGAACCCGACGTTCTGTCGGCCGCCGTACGCGTGGCCCTCGGCCGCTCGATCGTCCAATCCGTAGCAGGGACGGGGCCTGAGCTGCCCGTGATCACGCTGGAGCCAGAGTTGGAACGAATCTTGAATGAGAGTGCACAGGAGGGCGGAACGATGGGCCTGGAGCCACAGATGATGGAGCGTTTGCACGACTCACTGTCCGACAAGGCGCAGTCGCAGGAAATCGCGGGTGAACCCGCGGTGCTGCTGGTGGCGCCACACGTACGGCCATGGATGTCGCGGATGATGCGCAACATTCGCAACCTGCACGTCCTGGCCTACAACGAGGTGCCCGATGACAAGCGGATCCAGATGCTGGCCGCGGTCGGGACCTGACGAATGAACATGAAAGGAGCGAACACGCGAAGGTGGATGGACGACCCCGGGTCGTCAATGAGCGAAGCCATTGCTGGTGAGGATCGATTGTGAAGATCAAACGTTATCTGGATAAGGACATGCGGCACGTACTGCGTCGCGTACGCGAGGACCAGGGGCCCGATGCGGTCATCCTATCGAACCGGCGCGTACCCGAGGGCATCGAGGTCATTGCCGCTATCGACTACGACGAAGCACTCGTCCGCCACGCCGTCGGCATGACGGAGGGCTCACGAGCGACGATTCCGAGCGACGCACTCGCTCGTATCGCCGAGGACGATCGCACCGCGGAGCGCATCGCCGACCGGATGATCGGCACGTTCGCCGAGTCGCTCGCCGGGGAAATCGAAGACAAGCGAATCGATGACGATGAGCTTCAGGACGATCACGTCGAAATTGGCGGCTTCGAAGTACCGGCCGCTCGCAACGCCGCTGTCCTGTCGACCGAAGTACGCTCGAATCCGGCCAACGAAGCGCTGCCGGCCGACTCGCTCAAGGACATGCAGGACGAGCTGTCATCGCTGCGCGGGCTGATCGAGACCCAGCTTTCGGGACTGGTCTGGAAGGACGAGACCGAACGTTCACCGCTGCGCGCACAGATGCTCCGCAACCTTGCCCGCATTGGCGTCGCCCCGGACGTTGCCAACATCGTCATCGACCGGCTCGAACCGGTCGCCGACGTTCGCAGCCTTTGGCACGCGCCGCTGTCGGCGCTTGCGCAACTCCTGCCCGTGAACGATCACGAGATCATCAAGCACGGCGGCACGATCGCCCTGATCGGTCCTACCGGCGTGGGCAAGACGACGACGATAGCCAAGATCGCCGCGCGCTTCGCCATGGTGCACGGCGCCGACGACATCGCGCTGATCTCGGCTGACTCTTTCCGCATCGGCGCGAAGGAACACCTGATGGCCTTCGCCAACATCATCGGCGCCAAAGTCTACTCGGCGGCTACGTCCGATGAATTGACCGAGCTCTTGATGCAGCTTTCGCACAAGAAGCTGGTTCTGATCGATACCGAGGGCCGCAGCCCGCGCGACCGCGACCTCGCAAACCGCCTGGCTGCTTACGGTAACAACGCCGAGCGCGTTCGCTTTTACCTGACGCTGTCAGCGGCAACGCAGGAGGCGGCACTCGATGAGGCCATTCGCGAGTTCCGCAAGGTGCCGCTGGAGGGCTGCATCGTCACCAAGATCGACGAGGCGGCGCAGCTCGGCTGCGTGATCAGCACGCTGGTCCGCCACGACCTGCCGGCCTGCTGGTTCTCCGACGGCCAGCGAATCCCTGATGACCTTTACCCGGCCGCGAAGAAAAAGATGTGGCTGATCAACCAGGCAATCGAGTGCCTCGAGCAGAGCGCACCGCAAATCGATGAGAGGACCATGGCAGAACAGTATTCACAGGCGAGTGCAGCCAATGCGTAAGGAATCACAGGCAGACAACCTGCGCCGCATGCTGAAGCGCAAGCCGGCAAAAGTCGTTGCAGTGTGCAGCGGCAAAGGTGGCGTGGGCAAGACGAACGTTGCAACCAACCTGGCAGTCGCGCTTGCGGCGATGGGGCGCGAAGTGTGCCTGCTGGACGCCGACATGAGCCTCGCTAACGTCGACGTACTGCTGGGCCTGCAGCCCAAGTTCAACCTCTCGCACGTCGTTGCCGGACAGGTCGATCTCGAATCGACGATCATGCGCGGACCGAAGAACCTGAGAATCGTGCCCGCATCGTCCGGCACCTTCGCGATGACCGATCTGGCGCCGGCTGCACAGGCCGGGTTGATCCAGGCCTTCAGCGACCTCGGACGCCAGCCCGAGCTCCTGATCGTCGATACTGCTGCGGGCATTTCGCCGGCAGTGGCGCGCTTCGTCCAGGCGGCACAGCACCCGGTGGTCGTCGTGCGCGACGAGCCCGCGTCGCTGACTGATGCGTACGCGCTGGTCAAGGTGTTCAGCCAGAACTACGGCGTCACTCGCTTCAACGTCATCACCAACCAGAGTCGTCGTGCCAATGACGGCCGCAAGCTGTTCGCCAAGCTGACCCGGGTAACGGATACCTATCTCGACGTCGTGCTCCGGCACCTCGGTGATGTGCCCGACGACCGCTACCTGGCAAAGGCCGTGCAGGAGCAGCGTTCGGTCGTCGACGCATACCCGCAGAGCCCGTCGGGCACGGCGTTCCTGAAGATCGGCAAGGCCGTTGACGGCTTGCCAGCGCGACGCGAGCCAACGGGTGGCATCGAGTTCTTCTTCGAGCGCCTGCTCATGGCCGACAGCGCATCGCGAGGTAAAGTCGCATGAACGCTTACTCGACAGTCGCTGCCGCAGCCAACTACTCGCAGGAAGACCTCGTCACCGAGCACGTCAGCCTGGTGAAGCGCATCGCGCACCACCTTGCCGCGCGGCTGCCGTCCAGCGTCGATATCGACGACCTGATGCAGTCCGGCATGGTCGGCCTGCTCGAGGCGGCGGGCAACTTCGACCCCGAACGCGGTGCGAGCTTCGAAACCTACGCGGGTATCCGGATCCGCGGGGCCATGCTCGACGATATTCGCAAGCACGACTGGACGCCACGCTCGGTGCATCACAAGTACCGCCGGGTGACCGAGGCCATTCACGAGATCGAGGCCGAACACGGGCGTGCCGCCGAGCCACGCGAGATTGCGGACAAGCTGGGCATCCCGATCGAGGAATATCACAAGATCCTGACGGACAGTGCCAGCAGTCGCCTGTTCAGCCTCGACGAAACGCTCGACGAGCCGGCCCTGAACCGGCCGCCGCCTGCCTCGGGTACCGCGACGCCCGACGAGGACCTGTTCCAGTCGCAGTTCCGGGACAACCTCGCCGAAGCGATCAACCGGCTGCCGGAACGCGAGCGTCTTGTGCTCTCGCTGTACTACGAGCAGGAGCTCAATCTCAAGGAGATCGGCGAGATTCTCGAGGTCAGCGAATCACGTGTCTGCCAGATCCACGGCCAGGCGGTTATCCGGCTGCGCGGCCAGGCTGAACGCTGGTAAGGAGTGCACCGGCATGGCGGATCTCATCTCACGTATCGGACCGGTCAACCCGACCTACCCGGTGCGGCCGACGCAGCCGTCCAACAAGGACCGCGAGCCCGGCGGGCGCAGGAAGGACCGCGATGAAGAAGACACACCGAAGAAGCCGCCGAAACGAACACCTGAACCGCCGCGCGACAGCGACGATGACAAACCGACCATAGATGAGCGCGTATGATGAATATTACTGCTTCCCTAAGTTTCTACCTGTTGCTGGTCGCAAACGCCGTGTTGCTGGCGGCGGCCTGCATAACGATCTCACGCTTCCGGAGCCAGTGCCGCAGGCTCGAGAAATTTTGGAACAGCCCCACCGGTGCCGCTGTCGCCGACGATGACGACGCTGGCGCAATCAACGAGTACAAGCGTCAGCAGGTTCTCGTGACGATGCGTCTCGACAAACGTCTCGCCGAACTCTCCGAACAGGTAAGCGCGCTCGCCAGTGCACCCCGTTCGGCCCCGCCGCCAGCCCGCACGGAAGCGCCGGTACCGATCGAAAACGCCGTCCGCATGGCGCGCCACGGTGCGAGTGTCGACGAACTGACGCGAGGCTGCGGACTGAACATAGCCGAAGCCCGGCTAATGCAACGACTACACGGACAGCGCGCCCGGAGCGCATGAGGAACGACGATGTCGAAGGAAGATCAATTCAGGTTTGTCAGCCTTCTCGCGCTCGAGCTCGAGAATGGCGACATCATGCTGCCGTCGCTGCCGGATGTCGTCATGAAGATCCGCCGCATGCTCGAATCCGATGACGCGGACTTCGAGAAGATCAGCCAGGCCGTCAGCGTCGACGCGGCCCTGGTGTCGAAGCTGTTCGTGTTCGCCAACTCGGCGTACTACAACCGCGCCAACGTCGAGATCGAGACCCTCGATGGCGCGATCGGCCGCCTCGGCTTCGAGGTCGTGCGCAACACGGCGATGTCGCTGGCGATGAAGCAGCTCTACGCATCCGAGAAGCACAGCCACGCGGCGAAGCATCTGCGTGCCATCTGGGCGCGTGGCATGAAACTATCGTCGATGGCCTTTGCGGTTTCCAGACGATCGACGGCGGTCAACGACGAGACGGCATTCCTTTGCGGCCTCATGCACGAGGTCGGCAAGCTCTACATCGTTACCAAGGCGGAGGAGTTTCCTGAGATCCTCGGCAATGCACAGTCGCTCGAGGCGATGTTCGAGGAATGGAACGCGCAGATCTCAAAGAGCATCATCGAGGCCTGGGGCTTCACGCAGGAAATGGCCGAGTCGGCGGATCCCGGGCAGTATCTCGACGAGGACCCCGAGAGCCCGATCAAGCTCGTCGACGTCGTGCAGGTTGCGAAGCTCTTGGTCGATGACGCCGATGTGGAGGGCCTCGAACTCGACAGCGTGCCAGCCTGCGTCAAGCTTGGCATCAACAAGGAAACGCTGCCGAAGGTCCTTGGCGACTATCGCGAGAAATTGACGTCGATGCAGCAGTCGCTGACCTGAGTCAGCCGGCTTGCTTGGCGGCTTCGTACTGGATGAGGTCCAGCACGCCGTAGAACGAGTTGCGATAGTAGGCGTACTTCCAGGCGTCCTGTCCCGCCGTCCGTTCGAATACCCAGCACTCGGGGGTATTGTCGTAGGCGATCAGCCATTCCTTGGTCCCGCACGTCACGATATCCGAGACGATCCAGTAGTTCCGTGTGTTGCCGGATGCCTCGACGATGTCGCCCCTCGCCGGGGATGTCAGCAGCGGCTCTACGAGGCCCCAGGCATCCGGCATTCGCTCCGCCCAGTCGCCGCTCATGTCCTCCCGAATCAGGCCGAGCACCTCGTCATCCGGGCGCACCCTCAAGTAGCCGATGTGCTCGAGCGCGCAGGCCCGGAAGGGTCTGCCGAGGGCTTCTGCGAGCGACGACATCATGGCGGAGAACGTCGGCTGTTCGTGCAGGTACTCCAACAGCTTGTCCGTGTCGTTCGAGCCTTCCAGATTAAAGGCGATACCGAGCGCGGAAATCTGCGGTGGATAGGCCGGGCTGCTGCCGCCGCTCAGCACTGCGTGCGCCGAAGCGTCCATCAGTTCGTCGAGCAGCCTCGACAGGACGGGGTGGCGACGATCGCACTCTTCGCGGTCGCCGAGAACGCCGAATTCGGTTCTACATCCCAGCCAGAAGCGATCGTCGGTGGTCGTACCGAGCCATTCGATCACGGCATCCGTATCGGCGAGCGTTTCCACGTCATCAGGGTCATAGTCTTCGCCCTTGTGGCACTCGAACTTCAGGTTCTCGAGCAGGCCGAGCTGCTCGAGGCAGCGCAGGATACGGTTGACCTCGTCAGCGGTGAAGTGGGGTGGTTGTTCGTGCGTGACGCACAGCTGCCAGTCGATCGACATTCGTCTCTCCGTGATGCCGGATGCAAAGCAGCCTAACAGCGGATGCGCGCTGCGGCTTTGATCGAATCGTGGGTTTTGGCGCCTCGGCTCAGTCGGTGTCCGACATCAGCCACTCGCGGGCTTCGATGACGGAGTCGAAGAGCCGGCCGGGGAGGCCGCGATTGACCAGGACGGTTTCGATGAACTTCGGTGCGCTGCGCGCCTCCTCGTTCAGTTCGACCCAGGCAATCCGGTAGTTCTGCACGATACCGAGTTCGCGAAACAGCTCAGCGTGGTCGTAACCTTCGACGATACTGAGCGGCGAGGTGGTATCGGCAATCCCGAGCACGCGGTAGCAGTCGTTTTGATCGCAGGTTGCCGCCACCGCGGTCCAGAGGCGGGTCGAGTACTCGAGGTCCTTGTCGCCGTCGGAGATGACCTTGACGTGATCGCCCTCGAAGGTGATCGAGAAATTGTTCGCCATACCATTCACAGGCTCGGCAAGTCTTTTATTGAGCGCGTGCATCACAAGCTTAGAGCAGGTCAGGGCGATTGCAAGTGACGGTTTTTCTTACACTTCCTGCGAGTCGAGTTCGAGGCGCCGCATCCTGAGCGTCTCCGACTCACGGGTAAACATGTGCTGTATCAGGATTTCGCGCTGCTCGGCTTTCATGCCGTGGAACTCGACGGCGATGCCATATGGGAGATCGGGATCATCGTTGGGTGAGTCGGTATGCCGGACCACCTCGCAGAATGTCTCGACGTAGCGGCTGTCGGACTCCAGCAGGAACTGGACAAACAGCTTGGTGCCGATCTCGAGCGACTCGGCCGCAGAAAACACCATACCGTCGGCGCCGACGTCGCAGGTCTGGGGCGGGATCTTCGACAGTGAGCTGCGTGTCTCCTTGAAACTCGGCAGCTGGTTGACGACAAGGTTGAGCTTGTCGTTCAGCAGCGTAAACAGCTTGCCTATCTGGTCCGATTCGGCCTTGAGCATGTACATGGCCTGGCTGATGCGCGCATCGATGTCCACGAGCATCGCCTGGGCGCCGTGGTCCAGTCCCATGCGCAGGCGGCGGCGGTCGATGCCCTCATGAAACTCCTGATCGGTCAGGCGCTCGTACTTGATGTAGACGGATTCGCTGACGCGAAAGGACCGTCGGTTGTCTTGTCCGTTCATGGTGTGCCTTCCTCGCTCGTTGCCTCCGGCAACTCGCCGACGATGTCGGGCGCTGGTGGCTGGGTAATGCTCATCTGCCGGATCTGGTCGATCTCGGCGCCGCGGATTATGCTGATGTCGACGCGGCGGTTCTTGGCCCGGTCTTCGGGCGTATCGTTGGAAGCGCGCGGCTGGGTATCCGCGTGACCGGTGACCTGCACCCGTGGGGGGTCTATCTCTGACTGGGCGAGCAGAGCGTGAGCGACAGATACGGCTCGCGATGTCGACAGTTCCCAGTTGGAGCGGAAGCGCTCGTTCGAGATCGGCAGGTTGTCGGTGTGCCCGGAAATCGTGACGTCACCACTGTTGTTGTCGATCAGGCCCGAGATCTTGGTCAGCACAGGCTGGAACTCGCGGCGGACGTCGGCGAGTCCCGAGTCGAACGACGCCTTTTCCATGATGTGAATAATGACCTTGGTGCCCTCGGTCTCGATCGCAACGTAGCCCTTGTCGATCTCTTCCTTCAACGCGAGTCGCAGGCGCCGCGCATGTTCACGGGTCTCCTTGATCTCCTTGAGCTCGCGATCGAGCGCGTCCAGCGTGTTGCGGTTCGAGTCGATCGTGAACTGCCGCACCGTGTTGATCGGTGTCGGCTCCGGCTTGCCGGGGCTGAATTCCTGCGCAACGACGCTGGTGCCTTTCGGAATCGTCTTGACCTCGATTTCCGACTGCACGCCGAAGGCTTCCTTCATCGAGCCCGACAATTGCTTGAACTTGGCAACGTCCATTTCGGAGAACGCCAGCAGCAGTACGAAGAAGCACATGAGCAGCGTCATCAGGTCAGCGAAGGTCATGACCCACGCCGGGACTCCTCTCGCTTCTTCCTTTTCGGCCTCCACGCTGCTACGTCATCGAGGCGTCATGCCTCGACTTCGTCCTCTTTGCGCTTGGAGCGAGGCAGGTAGGCCTGCAGCATGCCTTCGATCACCCGCGGGTTCTGCCCGCCCTGGATCGCGAGCAGCGCGTCGATGATCAGCGACTTGTTGTTGTTTTCTTCGCGGCTGCGCACACCGAGCTTGTCGGCGATGGGCAGCGCAAACATGTTTGCGAGGATAGCGCCGTACAGCGTCGTCAGCAGGGCGACGGCCATAGCCGGACCAATCTGCTTCGGGTCGTCCATGTTCGAGAGCATCTGTACCAGACCGATCAGCGTACCGATCATGCCCATGGCCGGGCCGACGTCACCGATAGCTTTGAAGATGTCCTGGCCGTCGCTGTGCCGTTTCAGTGTCTGTGCCAGGTCTTTTTGCAGCATCGCGCGGACCGTGTCGGCCGGATGGCCGTCGATCAGCAGGCCCAGGCCCGACTTCATGAAGTCGTCCTTGACCTCGCGATCCTCGAGCGCGAGGAGACCGCCCTGGCGCGCAGTCTTGGCGAGATCGACGGCTTCCTCGATGAGTTCTTCGGCATTGAGCGGCTTGTAGAGGAACGCCTTGACGGCAATACCCGCGGCACCTGCGAACTTGCCGAGACTGAACTTCATCATCGTAACCAGCACGGTGCCGCCCAGAACGACCAGCAGCGAAGGCGTGTTGACGAACGTGCCGGCCGAGCCGCCGAGGAAGATCGACGTCATGACGATGCCGAACGCGCCGATCAGTCCGATGAGTGTTGCCAGGTCCAAGGTGTACTCCTCCGTTGAGTCGGATCCGCCGCATACGATTTGAGGCGACCCTCTTTAGAGGGTATCGGCCGTTTTGCCCGCTGCTTTAGTCGGCGGGGGAGGCCGCGCGCCGGGAGTCGTTAGCTCGGCTTGGTATCCAGGTCCGGCGACCACGCGAGGTATCGCGCGGCATTGCGGCCAGCGGCCTTGGCCTGGTACAGAGCCCGGTCGGCGCGATGCACGAGCGTCTCCACCGTGTCGCTTTCATGGATCTCCGTGTAGCCGGCTGAGCAGGACACGACCGTGTCCTCGGAGGCGTACGGGATACGCACGTCCTGAACGTACTTGAGGAAGCGCTCGATGACGTTCGTCGCGTTTTCGGCCGACGTGTCGTTGAGGATGACGGCAAATTCGTCGCCACCGTAGCGGGCGACGAGGTCGCTCTTGCGGATGAACGCACGCGCAAGAGACTCACCGACCGACCGCAGCACTTCGTCGCCGGCGGCGTGGCCGTAGGTGTCGTTGATCGACTTGAAGTTGTCGAGATCGATCATCACCAGCGTTACCGGCTGGTTGAGGATGAAGTGCATGTTCAGGCTTTGTGCAATACCGGCATCGAACGCGCCGCGGTTGTACGCGTCGGTCAGCGCATCGCGCTTCATTTCCTCACGGGCGGCGACCAGGTCCTGGCGCAGGTTCGACATGCGGTCGTTGAGCTCGGCGAGCTGCTGTTCGTACTGGGCCTTCTGCTCGGCAAAAGTCTGTGTTACCTGGCTGATCGTCTGCGACAGCGCCTTGCGGATCTCGGGAAGTACGCCGGTGCCCACCGCGTCCTCGATCATGTTGAGGCTCGCCTTGACGCTGTGCTCGGTCGACTGGTCGCGCTCGCCGATGACGCGGAGGCCGGATACGAGGTCTTCGACGACGCCCCGGTAATCATGCAGGCGTTCGGTAACGAAGGTTTTCTCGGCCTTGCGGCGGTCGGCGAAGAAGCGCCGTACCTGCGCCCATTCGCGCGAGCCATCCGCCGACTGCGGGATGTCGAAGGACGGTACGCCGGCGCCGTTTTCGACGTGGCAGGAAAACTCTTTGCACATGTCCGGGAAGACGGTCGGATCGATGTCCTTCTCGAGTG
>JASJBG010000201.1 GCA_030066625.1 Woeseiaceae bacterium | reverse complement strand
CTGTGGCGTTGGAGACTGACTTTACGTCCTGATCAGACATCTGCCTTCTCCCCTGTCCCTGGATCCGGCGGCATCCCTGCCGCCGGATCAGGGGGTATTACCGGGTCTCGCTTACTGCAGCAGGCTCAGTGCCAGCTGCGGCTGAGCGTTTGCCTGCGACAGGACGGCTACGCCGGCCTGCTGCAGGATCTGCGCCTTCGTCAGCGCAGCGGTCTCTGCCGCGAAGTCCGCGTCCTGAATCCGGCTACGCGAAGCAGCCAGGTTCTCGGAGACGGCCTGCAGGTTGGCGATCGTCGATTCGAAGCGGTTCTGGATAGCACCGAAGCTCGAACGCAGGTCGCTGACGACGGTCAGTGCCGAGTCGATACGGTTGATAGCCGTTTCGGCGTTGGCAACCGACAGGACGTCGACGCTATCGAGCGTGCCGGCATCCTTGGCGATCGTCGCAGCCTGGCCGATGTCCGCGAACTGACCGGTCATGACGATGTTGTCAGCAGCCGACAGCGTGATCGTGCCACGGTTGACACCCTGCGAGCCTGCGTCGATACCGGTACCGGTTGCCGACGTACCGAGCGTGATGTTCTCGGTGATGTCGATGTTGCGGCCGTCGACCGACGTGAACGTCAGGTCCGTACCGCTGACCGATGCCGAAACACCCGTCTGCGACGAGTACAGGTTGACCTGCGCAGCTACGTCAGCAGCCGTCAGCGACGCGCCGATCGCAACGTTGCCGGCACCGCTGTAGATGTCGACGCCGTTGATGTCGAGCTCGTAGGTCGTCGCCGTGGTCGCGCTGGAACCGTCGATCGTGACGAAGGCGCCGGTCGAGCTGTTGGCGGCGGTAGCCGTCAGGCCCGATACACCTGCGTTGTTGATCGCGCGGACTTTGGCGTAAGCACTGTCAGCTTCCTGACCCGTGAGGGTACCGGCAACCGACGCGCCGACGCTAACAGCCGTGCCCGTACCGACGGCAATCGTCAGGCCGCCATCCGTGAGGGCGTTGGCGGTTACTTCCGTGCCGACTGCGCTGGCGATCTGGCCGATCTGGCTCGAACGCATACCCGTCGTCAGGTTGACGGCAATCGTCTCGCCGACGTTCGCACCGACCTGGAACTGGGCGCTGCCGAACGTGCCGTCGAGGACCTTGCGGCCGTTGAACGACGTCTGGCTGGCGATACGCTCTACTTCGGCGATACGCTGCTGAACTTCTGCGTTCAGGGCGGCGCGGTCCGAAGCCGAGTTGGTTGCGTTCGCCGACTGTACAGCCAGCTCACGAATACGCTGCAGGTTATTGGTGAGCTCGCCCAGGGCGCTCTCAGCCGTCTGCGACAGCGAGATACCGTCAGACGCGTTACGCACAGCCTGGTTAAGGCCGCGGATCTGCGTGGTGAAGCGCTCGGAGATCGCAAGACCTGCCGCATCGTCCTTTGCGCTGTTAATTCGCAGGCCTGTGGACAGCCTTTCGAGCGACTGGTTCAGCAAACCCTGCGAACGATTCAAATTACGTTGCGCATTAAGCGATGCAACGTTTGTATTGATCGTCTGTGCCATTTCAAAAACTCCTGGTTACCAATGAATGCCCGGTCTGTGCAAGCACCGGAAGCCATTTTTCATGGCCGCGATATCCATTCAGGGCCACCGTTCAAGAGTTTTATCGGGCGATGTTCTGAAAACTTTAAGGATTTACTGCGTTTATCGATTTCGCCCCCCGGCCGGTTTGCGGAGAACTTTAGCCGAAATTCGAGAAACTGTGACGCAGTGCGCCAGCGCAGCGGACTAGCGGATGAAGTTGAAGAGCGAGAGCTGCTGCGTGCGGACAAATGACTGCTGTGCGGCTTCGAGGGTCGTCACCTGCAGGCTAAGGCGCGACAGGGCCTCCGCATAGTCGAGATCCTCGATGGATGACAGCGTCGTCTGCAACGCGAGAGTCAGGCCGCCGTTGGTGTCGACCTGGCTCTCGATAGACGAGAGCCGGCTACCAACGCGCGTGCGAAAGTCGAGCACTGAGCCGATGGCCTCGTCGAGGTCCTGCAGGCCCGCATTGATACCGTTGGTCAGCGCCGTGCGCGATGCGTCATCGAACGTCGTGGTTTCGACCGCCGCGATAAGGCGCTCGACGCTTGTAAACATGTCCTGGTACGGCGCCGGCGCGACCGTGAACTCGTCGCCCGTTGCCGGCTGTCCGCTGATAGAGAACTCGATACCGCGGAAAGCGATTTGATCACCGGGCTGGAAGGCACTGGTCAGTACGACGCCGCCTGATGAGTCAACGACTTCGTAGCTGTCGGCCGCGAGGAAACGCACTGTGTAGGAATCCTGGTCCCAGGCCGTCGGGTCGACGACGCTGCCGAGATCCAGGATGCCGGTGCCCGCATTGGTCGCGACGGCGCGCGCCGAAAAATCACCGTTGCCGGCGCGGATTTGGAAGAACACGTCGGCACCCGAATCGCCGTCGGCCACCTGGCGGCCCTCGCCGATCTGGATCAGGCGCTGGCCCTGATCGCCGTTGTAGGTGAACGTTGAACCCGACCGTGACACCGGTTCCACGTCGCCGAGGTTTCCGGAAAACAGGTACTGGCCGTTGCCGTCCCGCTGATTGGCAATCTGCACGAGGTAGTCGAGGCGATCGCGAAGCTCAACGGCGATTAGAGAGCGCGTTTCGTCGCTCTGCGTCGCGTTATTCGCCTGCAGCGCAAGCTCGCGTACGCGCTGCAGTACGTCGTTGACTGATTTCAGCGCGACCTCTTCCTGCGACAGCCGATTCTGTGCGATGCCTGCGTTGCGATCGAACTGCTCGAGGCGTGACACCGATTCGCGCAGCTCCAGCGCCCGACCTGCCGCGATGGGATCGTCGGACGGCACGAGCAGGCGTCGTCCGCTCGAGATCTGCCGCTGGGTCTGGTCGAGGGACGACTGCAGGTTCTGCATCGAGCGGAGTCCGCTCAGGAAGGTACTGATCGTCGACACACGCATCGTACTATCGCCTCGTCGCCGCGAGCAGCGAATCGAACAGCGTGCTTGCGACGCTGACGACCTGGGCCACGGCCTGGTAGGCCTGCTGGTACTGAATCAGCTTGGCAGCCTCCTCGTCGAGGTTGACGGCCGAGTTCGAAAGCACCGCATCCTGCGCATTTTGCACAACGACGTTCTGTGCATCGAGACTGGCCTGGATCTGGCTCGTCGTCGCTCCGACGCTCGATACCAGCCGGCCATAGTTCTCGTTGATACTGATCGCGCCGTTGTCGAGCAGGCCAACCGACTGGATTTCAGCCAGCTGCAGTCCATTCGAGTTGTCGCCCGACGCGCCGAAGTTGGCCTCGATCGTGAACTGGTCGCCCGTCAGCGGCGCGCCGCTGATTGTTACCTCGGTGCCGTTGATCGTGATCGGCGCGCCGTCGGTGTAGGCGAAGCTGCCGGCCCCATTGATCGAATAGGTCGTCGGACTGGTGAACTCGATGGTCGCGCTGGCCAGCAGGTTCGGATCCGTGGCGTCTACGACGCTGGCTGCACTAATGGTCGCATCGCCCGTATTGCCGAAGCTGGCCAGCGAGCGGGTCGGCGCGGCCATAGCCACCGCCTGCGGATCGGTGATCAGGCTGCGGATCGACTGCGCGGCGTCCTGGCCTGTCCGAATCATGATCTGGTCGCCCGCTGCTGGTGTGCCGGCCACCTGTATTTCGATGCCGTCGGCAACGAACGGATCGGCCGGCGTGCCGGTTCCTGCAAGCGTCAGCACCTCGCTGGTGTCTTCGCGAGTCAGGCTGTAGTTCGCACCGTCGTAGTCAAGGATGTAGTTTGCGCCGGTGTACGATCCGAGATCGGCAACCGTCGCGGATGCGGTGCCCGTACCCGCGTTGTTTCCGGAATACAGAACCGTCGGCGGATCGATGGCGAAGAAATCGCCACCGAGGTTGCCACGCAAATCCATGCCGGAGTTGTGCTGTGCGTTGAACTGCTGCGCGAACGCCACGGCCGTCTGGCCGAGCGACTGGATCGCCGGGTCCAGGATATTCGTTCGGTACTCGAGCAATCCGCCGAGTTCGCCACCCGTGAGCGAGTTATCCAGCGGCGTCGCGCCGGATGCGCCTTCGTAGACGATGTTCAGCCGAGTCGGATCGAATTCACTACCGCGCGCGGACAGCGACTGCACCTGGCTGCCGACGACCAGCGACTGGCCGGAACCGATGAACACGTTCATCGCGCCGTCGCTCTGGATGCTCGTCGATACGCCGATCTTCTCCGACAGGGACAGCACGAGCCGGTCGCGCTCGTCGAGCAGGTCGTTCGGCGGCTGGCCGTTGTTGGCGAGCGCGATCTTGTTGTTCACATCAGCGATCGATTCGGCCAGCCTGTTGATGTCGGCAACGGCAAGTCCGAGCCGCGAATTGACCTCGCTGTCGAGCTCGCGCAGGCGCTGGTCCAACGAATTGAAGCGGTCCGCCAGGCCCTTCGCCTCGCCGAGCAAAGCCTGGCGCGTCGGAATCGACGCCGGGTCGTTGGCAAGATCCTGTACGGAATTGAAGAATGATGAAAGGCCTGTGTTGAGGCCCGTATCGGCATCCGCGAGCAGCGTGTCGATACGACTCGCCAGCGTGTTCAGTGTATCGAAGCGAACCTGGCCCGTCGTCGACGCCTGCAGCTGCTGGCCCAGTAGCGAGTCGTAGATGCGCTTGATCGTCGTGATCTGCGTGCCGCCGCCGATGTAGCCGTTACCCGAGCCCGTACCAATACGCGTCCCGAACTCCGCGACCTGCCGGCTGTAGCCGGGGGTGTTGGCGTTCGCGATGTTATGGCCGGTAACCGAGAGCGCGCGTTGGAACGCGAGCATTCCGGTCAGGCTGGTGTTGAGTAAATCTGCCATCGGGGAGTCCTCAAGGTGTTATCGGCGCCGCGTCGGCACTCTTTAGCGGCGCGAGTGCGCGTTGCATCGTGTCACTCGTAGCAACGCGCGATATCTTCTCGGCATAGGCCGGGTCTGTGGCGTAGCCAGCCGACTGTAGGGCGCCGGCGAAGCCGTCGATGTCATTGCCATGGCCCTTGACCTCGGCGTAGCGCGGGTTCGTCGTCAGGAACTCGACGTAGTCATCGAAGGTGTCGCCAACGCTCGCGTAAGCGCGGAACTTCGCGGTCTCGTGTCGTGGCACATCGCCGTCGAACTCGAGCGTGCGACGGGCAACGCTGTCACCGTCCCAGCTGGAACCTGCCTTGATGCCGAACAGGTTGTGACTGTTGCTGCCGTCACGTGCGGGAATGACGTGCTTGCCCCAGCCGGTCTCGAGCGCGGCCTGCGCGAGTACGGCCTCGGGAGACACGTCCAGCTGCTCGGCGACGCGTTGCGCGTGCGGCCAGACGTCGCGAACAAAGCTTGCGGGATCGGTCCAGGCGACCGGCGCATCCGGTTTCTGTGTCGGCGAACTGCGCTGTACGCGCGGCACGGCTACAGCCTCACCCGTCCCAACGGCGGGGCCGGGTCGTGGCGCGGCATCCGCGCCGCCGAGCTGGCGAACCAGCATGTCGGCGAGACCGATTCCCTCGCCGGATGCCATCTCCAGCGACAGCTGCTTGTCGAGCATGTCGCGGTACATCTCGTGACTGTTGCTGTCACCGAAGATCGGATCGCCGATGCTCGCGTCGCGCATCGACTTCAACATCGTCTGCAGGAAGATTGCCTCGAACTGGCTGGCGACTTCGCGCAGGACGGCAGGATCGCGGTTGTCAGCGCCACGTCGCAGCTCGGCGAACTGGTGAAGATCAGTGATCGCGGCGGTCACGGCAATGGCCTAGATGATAACGAGCTCGGCGCGCAGCGCCCCGGCCTGCTTCAGCGCCTCGAGAATCGCGACGAGATCGCCGGGTGCGGCACCCACGCGGTTCACGGCCTGCACGATCTCGTCAAGACTCGTGCCGGGCTCGAACAGGAACATGCTGCCTTCCTGCTGCTCGATCGTCACCTCGGAGTCGCTGCCGGCGACGGTCTCGCCACCGATGACTGGCGCCGGTGGCTGTCCCTCGGGCCCGCCGCCTATGCTGCGATTGGATTGGAACACGGGTGCGACAGGCTGGCTGACGAACGGCGTCTCGCTGATGGTGACGACGAGTGAGCCGTGTGATACGGCGGCCGGCGTCACGCGGACGTTGGAGCCAATGACGACGGTGCCGGTCCGTGAGTTCACGATAACCCTGGCCTGCACCTCACCCGGCTCCACTTCGATGTTCTCGAGTGCAGCAACGAATGCGGTGCGCTGCGCCGGGTCGGCCGGCGGGCGAACGTTGACCGAAACGGCGTCGACCGCGATGGCCATGCCGTCGCCGAGCGTGTTGTTGATCTGCTGCGCCAGCCGCGTCGAGGTCGTGAAGTCCGGCGTGTGCAGGTTCAGGACGATCGAATCGCGGGTCAGGAATTCGTTCGCGACGGCGCGCTCGACCGTTGCGCCGTTCGGGATGCGGCCAGAGCTCGGGATGTTGACCGTAACGCTGGAGCCGTCGGAGCCGGAAGCACCGAATCCGCCAACGACCAGATTGCCCTGTGCGATGGCGTAGAGCTGCTGGTCGGCACCGAGCAGCGGGGCCATCAGGAGGCTGCCGCCGCGCAGGCTCTTGGCGTTGCCGATAGAGCCAACCGTAACGTCGATCTTCTGGCCGGGCTTTGCGAATGCCGGCAGGTCGGCGTGCACGGTGACGGCAGCCACGTTTTTGAGCTGCAGGTTCGTACCCGGCGGAATCGTGATGCCGAACTGGATGAGCATGTTGATGATGCTCTGCACGGTGAACGGCGTCTGCGTCGTCTGGTCACCGGTACCGTTGAGGCCCACAACGAGGCCGTAGCCAACCAGCTGGTTGTCACGAACGCCGGCAACGCTGGCGAGGTCCTTGACGCGCTCCGCCATTGCGGTCTGCGTGCCAAACAGCAGGATGGCGCCGAGCGCAATCACGCGCTTCATTCTCAGGCTTCTGAATATCGTCATCGTCGGGACCTGCTAGTACGGGTGGAAAACGGAATTGAAGAAACGTGCGATCAGGCCCATGCGGTTGGCATCGGCCAGCGCACCCTTGGCACTATAGGCAATCTGTGCGTTGGCGATCCGCGTCGACGCGACGGAGTTGTCGGTCTCGATATCCTGCGTGCGAATCACGCCCTTGAGGCGAATGAACTCGCGGCCCTGGTTGATCGTCAGCCACTTCTCGCCCTGGATGACGAGGTTGCCGTTCGGCAGGCGGTCGACGACCGTTACGGTGATGTCGCCGGTCAGGCTATTCGACTGGCTGCTTGCGCCCTGCCCGTCGAAGGTCGACTCGCCCTCGAGGCTTCCGTCAAACAGCGGGGTGCCGTCCTTGGTGATTGGCCGGCCAAGTACCGTCGGGTTTGCGAGCGTCGCGGACGTCGACTTCGCCGTCTGGGTCTGCGAATTTTTGCTGGCATTGGTGCGTTCGACGAGCCGGACGGTGAGTATGTCACCGACACGCCCGGCCTTTAGGTCCTCGAACAGCCGAACCTCGGTACCGGCGCGGTAGATCGTACCGTCGGTGGGCTGCGAGTAGACCTGCGGGACCGGCATCGGCTCGAAGTCGATTTCCTCCTCGACTCTCGGTCCGGCGCAGCCGGCCAGCGCGACAGCACCCAGCAGGCAGAGTATTGATTGGATTCTGTTGCTACTGTTGCTCATCGGTCAGCTACTCAGAGATTCTGGTTGATGTACTGCAGCATCTGGTCGTTGGTCGAAATCGCCTTCGAGTTCATCTCGTAGGCGCGCTGCGTCTCGATCATGTTGACGAGTTCGGCAACGACGTTGACGTTGGAACTTTCGAGCGAACCGCCGACGACCTCACCGAGCCCCTCGAGTCCAGGCGTACCGGGCTGCGCGGCGCCGCTCGATGCCGTCTCGACAAACAGGTTCTGGCCGATAGGTTCCAGTCCAGTCGGATTGATGAAATCAACGGTCTGAATGCTACCGACCTGCGTCGGTGCCGCCTGCCCTGGCAGTCGAACCGATACCGTGCCATCGCTACCGATCGTAATAGTCAATGCGTTGTTCGGAATGGTGATGCTTGGCTGGACGCGGTACCCGCTCGCGGTCACGAGTTCGCCCTGCTCGTTCTGCTGGAACGAGCCGTCACGCGTGTACGCGAGCGCGCCATCCGGCGTCTCGATCTGGAAGAATCCCCTGCCTTTAATGGCAACGTCGAGAGATCGTCCCGTTTGCAGCATGTTGCCCTGTGTAAACAGTTTCTCGGTCGCGACGATGCGCACGCCCGTGCCGAGGTTCATGCCCGAGGGCAGCAGCGTGTCCTGCGAGCTCTGGCCGCCGGACTGGCGAATGTTCTGGTACATCAAATCCTCGAACACGGGCCGGCTCTGTTTGAAGCCGGTCGTGTTGACGTTCGCGAGGTTGTTCGAGACGACGGCCATCCGCGTCTGCTGCGCGTCCAGCCCCGTTTTAGCAATCCATAGTGCCTGGCTCATGGCTTACTCCTGCCTTAGGTCATTCTCATCATCTGTGCGGCGCTGTCCGCGTTCTCTTCCGCGGTCCTGATCACGTTCACCTGCATCTCGTACTGGCGCGCGAGCTCGATCATGTTGACGAGCGTCTTCGCGA
>JASJBG010000044.1 GCA_030066625.1 Woeseiaceae bacterium | reverse complement strand
CGGCCGTAGGCGATGCGCAGGGCTTCAACCTGCGCGCCGTTCAAACGCTGCCCGCCGGTTCCGATCCGGAGAAGACCTCCGAGTTCCAGGTCGCGTACGTCGCGGCTGCTCGCCGCCTCGAGGCCGTCAACGAAACCCTCAACGCCATGGACGAGCGCGTGCAGTACCTGCGTAAAGCCATGGACGAAGCCCCGGGCGCATCGGCAGATCTGCACCTGCGCCTCGATGAATTTGCTGCCGACGTCGATCGCGTGCGTACTGACCTGAACGGCAACCAGGCCCAGCAGGCTATGAGCGAGTTCACGGCACCGGGGGTTGCGAGCCGCATTCGCAGCGCTGGCGCTGCGCTGGATACTCGCGTTGGACCGACCCGGACCCAGCAGGACAACCTGCGAATGGGTACGGACGCGCTAGGTGGCATCGAGTCTCGTGTGCGCGAGCTACGTGATGTGACGCTCAAGGGCATCGAGCAGGCCCTGAGCGATGCGGGTGCACCGTGGACGCCGGGACAGCCGGTCGGGGCGCGCTAGGTTCGAGCGTATCCCTTGTAGGAGCGCCTTCAGGCGCGATCAATCGGCGCCAGCAGCAGCGTTTCCAGTTCGAACACGTGCGGGTCGTCGATGTCGAGCGCCCGCAATGCACGCGCCAGCTCGATGACGTAGTCGATATTGCTGCCGCTCGGTCCGTGGCAGCGGCGGATTTGCGCAACGATTTCGTGCGTCGGTGCGTCGCCGAGAAAGGCCACGTTGCCGACGGCGGCAACGTAGGTAATGCCGGGTGAACTGCCAGCGTCGAAGTGGATGTCGAGGGCTTTGCGCTCGTAGCCGTTCTTCTCGCGGTAGTCCAGGTGCTCGAAAACATCGTGCTCGATGAGGAATGCGCGACCGAAGCAGACCTCGCCTTGTGCTGGTACGAGGGTCACGACGCGGCCCGGATCCGTCTCGATGCCGCGATGATCGTGTGAGCCCTGCCAGAAGCGCCGCTGCCAGCCGTCGATATGCGCGCGCCGAGCCTCGAGAAACGGAAAGTCCTGGCGCCAGATCAGCGATCCGTAGCCGAAGACCCAGTGAAGATCAGTCTTGTCCATCCGGGGATTTTGCGGCAGATAGTGGCTCAACGTTATAACATCCCCGGGCATACAAACACTGGGGACAGATCGATGAAACGTGATATCACGCGCCGGGATTTCCTGAACGGCACCCGCGTCGCCATCGGTGCCTCGTTGCTGTCGCCGTGGGTCGAGGCCTTCGGAACATCCGCCTTCCAGCTCGACAAGGACTACTATCCGCCCTCACTGACCGGTCTGCGCGGCAGCCACACGGGCAGCTGGGAGGTCATGCACGAGCGCGTGGCGGGTCGCACCTGGAAACCCGGCAAACCCGAGGCAGACTACGACCTCGTCGTTGTCGGCGCGGGAATCAGCGGCCTGTCCGCCGCCTTTCACTACAAGCGGAAGAAGCCGGACGCGCGCATCCTGATCATCGACAACCACGATGACTTCGGCGGCCACGCAAAGCGCAACGAGTTCGACGTCGATGGCGCTACGCGAATCGGCTACGGCGGGACCGAATCGATAGATACGCCCTCGTCGTATACCGAGATAGCCCGGCAGACGCTCGCCGACATCGGCGTGGATACCAGTCGATTCTACGAGTACTACGACCAGGAACTGTATTCGGACCTGTCGAAGGCCATCGTTTTCGACGAGGCAACCTACGGCAAGCGCGCCTGTGTAACCGGCTACGGCAGCGTGCCGTGGGCCGAGTTCGCCGCCAACACGCCGATGACGGAAAAGGCAAAGGCTGACTTCGTCCGCGTGTTCACCGACGAGCGCGACTACCTGCCGGGAATGAGCGAGGCGGAGAGGCGCGAGCTGCTTACGAACCTCAGCTACTACGATTTCCTGAAGGACTACGCGAAGGTGGACCAGCAGGTGCTCGAAATGTACCGCCGCTGGGGAATCAGCTTCTGGTGCGTCGGCATCGAGGAAATTCCCGCGATACAGGTGCAGGGCTACGACGATGGCGGCAGCATGCCGGGGCTCAGGCACACGCTTCCGCGCGTCGGCTATCGGGGCAACGAGCCGTACATCTTTCATTTTCCGGATGGCAACGCGTCGGTGGTCAGGTTATTCGTCAGGCAGCTGCTGCCGGAGGCCGTGCCCGGCCGTTCGATGGAAGACGTCGTCACCGCGCGCATCGATTACTCGAAGCTCGACCAGCCCGATAGCGACGTCGCGATACGTTTGTCGAGTACCGTCGTCAATGCCGCGCACTCCAGCCGCGGCGATACGGTCGACGTGAGCTACGTCCGCCACGGCGATGTGCACACTGTGCGCGCACGCCACTGCATCATGGCCTGCTACAACAGCGCGATTCCGTACCTGTGCCCGGAACTGCCAGAGGAGCAGGTCGAAGGCCTGCGCTACAACGTCAAGGTGCCGCTCACCTACACGAAGATCGCCGTCAACAACTGGCGGCCGTTTGCGGAGCTCGGTGTCTCATTCGTCTACTACACGAATGCGTTCTACAAGCAGGTGGAACTCGACTACCCGGTGTCGCTCGGTGACTACCAGTTCGGCGCATCGCCCGATGAGTCGATGGTGCTGCACATGTGCCACGTGCCGTACTTCCAGGACATCAGCGGTCCGGAGCAGTGGCGCGCCGGTCGGCGACAGCTCCTGGCCACGCCCTTCGAGACCTTCGAGAACAACGTTCTCGAGCAGCTCGACCATGCGCTCGGTGGCGCCGGCTTCGATGCCGAACGGGACATCGAGGCGATCACCGTGAACCGCTGGGCGCACGGCTACTCGTACAGCCCGGACCTCCTGTGGGAGCCGGACTGGCCGGACGAGGCCTCGAAACCCTGGGTCATCGGCCGCCAGCCCTACGGCCACATCGCGATCGCCAACTCGGACGCGGGCGCGGAATCGAATACCAACTCGGCAATGACCCACGGCTACCGGGCGGTCGAGGAGCTATTGAACGCGTAAAACACAGCCTGTAGGGCGAAGGCGCTCCTACACCGCTTCGTTCCACGCGGTCTCGGGTCGAAGGCGCTCCTACATACATCTATCGGCGGGATGGAATCCGGTTGCGAGGTTTCGCTATACTATTCAGCGAGATGCGACGACTTTCCCGACTTCGCTTGATGTCGCGTCCCGGCAGCCGTCGACTGGCGGCCGGGCTGCTTGCGGCTACCTCGATAGTCGGTGCCGGCTGCGCGTCATCGCCGCCGGAGAACGTCGAGGACATCTGCGCGATCTTCGAGGACAAGCGCGGCTGGTACAAGGCCGCGAAGAAATCCGAGGACCGCTGGGGCACCCCCAAGCACATCCAGATGGCCATCATCCGCCAGGAGTCGTCGTTCGATTTCAACGCGCGCCCGCCGCGGACCAAGCTGCTCGGCGTCATTCCCTGGAAACGGCCGTCCAATGCCTACGGCTACGCGCAGGCGCTGGAGAGCACCTGGGACTGGTATCAAAAGGACACCGGGCGGCGCTGGGCAGACCGCGACGACTTCGACGATGCGATCGATTTCGTCGGCTGGTATACCAACAAGTCGAGCACGGCGGCCGGCATCTCGAAGTGGGATCCATACAACCAGTACCTGGCGTATCACGAAGGGCAGGGCGGCTTCAAAAAAGGCACCTACCGCAACAAGCGCTGGCTCAAGGACACGGCGCGCAAGGTCGACTACCGCGCGCGTGAATGGGGCGCGCAGCTCAAGCGCTGCGAGGACGATCTCGACAGCGGCTGGTGGATCTTCGGCTAGTGCTCTGCCGCCTGCTTCTTCGGCAGTAGCTTCACGACGAGAGTCTGGGCACCGACGATGATGGCGCCGGCGATCACGCCGACGACGCCATGGAACACTATCGTTCCCAGCAAGCTCATCAGCCCGCCCGTGCCACTCTGCAACTCGTGCAGAAGGTGCTCCAGCGGCGGAATGCCGTGTACCAGGATGCCGCCGCCGACCAGGAACATCGCCGCCGTGCCGACGACGGAAAGCGTCTTCATGAGCTTAGGCGCAAGCCGGAGTATGAAGCGGCCGATAGCCTGTTTGGCGCGGCTCGCCTGTTCGAGCAGGTGTAAGCCGAGATCGTCGAGCTTGACGATCGCTGCAACGAGTCCGTATACGCCAACCGTCATCAGGATCGCGATTGCCGTCAGCACGGCGAAACGCGTGCCGAGGCTCGCATCCTGAACCGTGCCAAGCGCGATTACGATGATTTCCGCGGACAATATGGCGTCGGTCCGAATCGCTCCCTTGATCCGCTGCTTCTCGAACTCGACCATATCAACGGCCGGGTCCATAACTGCTTCGAGTCGTTCATCGTGGTCCGTCTTGTCCTCGGCTCTCGAGTGCAACAGCTTGTGCGCAACTTTCTCGAAGCCTTCGTAACAGAGGAATGCGCCGCCGAGCATCAGCAGTGGCGTGATAGCCCAAGGAAGAAAAGTACTGAGGAGAAGCGCAGCCGGCACGAGGACTGCCTTGTTGACAGCCGAGCCTTTGAATACTGCCCAGACCACCGGCAGTTCGCGTTCCGCTCGAACGCCCGTGACCTGCTGCGCGTTCAGCGCGAGGTCGTCGCCGAGGACGCCAGCGGTCTTCTTCGCCGCGACCGCGGTCTTGCGAGCGGCCACGCTGGTCATCGCGGAAACGTCGTCTAAAAGGCTCGCGATGTCGTCGATCAGTGCGAGCAGGCTGCTACCGGCCAATGAGAGACTCCCTGGTTCTTGCGTCTGGCGCTCGATTCAGCGTGAGCGCAGTACTCTACTACCATTTACAGGGCGTCTGGGGTAGGGTCGGCGCTCGATTTCCCGACCTCAAGGAGCGCCCCACGCCATGTCCGGACCGACTCTACGCACGCTTTTCCTCGCTGCCACCCTGGCATTCTCCGCGCACGCGATCGCCGACGACGACCCGCGTATCGAACGGCAAGACCTGATGAAAAGCGTCCGCGAGGCCGCGAAGCCGGTCGGGCAGATGATGCGAGGCGACATGGACTTCGATGCTGACACCCTGATGAGCTCGCTCGAGACCTGGCTGGACGTGTCGACGAAGTTCGGTGGCCTGTTTCCGCCCGGCTCTGAAAGCGGTGAGGAAACCGAGGCCGCGCCCGCGATCTGGACCGATCGTGAGGGCTTCGATAAGGCGCTTGCCGAATGGCAGACAGCGACCCAGGCGGCGATTGATGCAAAGCCGGCCTCGCTCGAGGAAGCGCGGCCGATCGTCGGCCCCGTCTTCAATACCTGCAAGGGCTGCCACGACAACTACCGCATCGAGGAAGAGTAGGGCAGGCATCGTACGCGTATGCGCCGCCCGGCCATCGTAGCTGTCGCGCTCGTTGCCGTCGTCCTCGTGACGGCATGGTGGCTGACGTCGCCGCAGCGCATGGCTGCCGATTCTCTACCGGCGCATACGCCGGACGTAGCCGCCGGTGAACAGGTTTTCTGGGTCGGCGGCTGTGCCTCGTGTCACGCGAGCCCTGTTGATGGTCGTCGTGCGAAGGGCGAGGACAAGCTCCGGCTCGGTGGCGGACTCGAGCTCGATACGCCGTTCGGTGTGTTTCGCGTACCGAACATCTCGCCGCATGCGGACGGCATCGGCGGCTGGTCCACGCTCGACTTCGTCAACGCAATGCAGGCAGGTGTTTCGCCGAACGGGCGCCACTATTATCCGTCGTTTCCGTACACGTCCTACGCAAAAATGCGCGTCGAGGACGTCATTGACCTGAAAGCGTTCATCGACACACTGCCAGCCGTCGAAGGCCTCGTAGCCGATCATTCACTCGGCTTTCCGTGGAGCGTGCGTCGCGGTATAGGCCTGTGGAAGCGCCGCTACCTCGATACCGGTTTCGTCATGGCAGACATGGACAGCGAGCAGCTCGAGCGCGGCCGCGAGCTCGTCGAAGGCGCGGGCCATTGTGGCGAATGCCATACGCCGCGGGATGGTTTCGGCGGCCTGCTCGCGGATCAATGGTTGGTCGGTGCGCCGAACCCGGACGGCGCGGGACGCGTGCCGAACATCACGCCCGGCGGAAAGGCTGTCGGCGATTGGTCCGTGAGTGACATTGCCTATTACCTCGAGTCGGGATTCACGCCGGACTTCGATACCGTCGGTGGATCGATGGTGGCCGTTCAGGAGAACCTGGCGAAACTGCCGAAGAGCGACCTCGACAGCATCGCGGCGTACTTGAAGTCCCTGCCCGCCAGGTGATCATGCGCCCGGCGGTGGCGTTCGGTTTTACCGGCAAATTATGTGATGCAGTTCGCTTTTCTTGCGGCTGCCTGCGAAAGGTCCCACACATCCTTTTCGCGTCGATTCTGGTCGAATGAGCTTACCCGCAACCGAGCAGAGGTCATCACGATGAAATCCGGCGACTACAAGACCCTGGACCCCACCGACGAATGCGCGGCGCTGTCGCTGGTCGAATCAGTGTACGCGGACGAGCTCGACTCCATCGTGCATTCGATGAACGCGGATGACCTCATGGACGTGAGCAACGCGCTGCGTCTCGCTGACGACCACGATGCCGCAAACGAGGCGTACATCGACGAGAGCATTCTTATCTCGACGGTCTGAGGATACTCGCATCCGGGCCGGTGTACGGCCGAATCCAATCCAGTAACATGCACCTTTTCGAACACCGGAAGGGGGCATCGATGAGTGACCGCAAGGTCAGCGTTCTGTTCGTCTGCATGGGCAACATCTGCCGTTCGCCGACGGCCGAGGGCGTATTTCGTCATCACGTCGCCGAAGGTGGACTGGGTGAGGCGATCGACATCGACTCGGCGGGCACGCATGCCTATCACGTCGGTGAGGCGCCCGACCGGCGTTCACAGGAAGCCGCTGAGCGTCGCGGCATCACGCTGGATGACATTCGCGCGCGGCGCGTCAAGTCCGAAGACTTCGAACGCTTCGACCTGATCCTGGCGATGGACAAGCTCAATCACATCACGCTGATCGAGCAGGCCGACGCAGAGCACCACGAGAAGATCCAGCTGTTCCTCGAGTATGCGCCGGGCGCGGAACTGGAGGTGCCGGACCCGTATTACGGCGGCGCCGCCGGGTTCGAGCGGGTCCTCGACATGGTCGAGGAAGCGTCCCGAGGCCTGCTCGAGACGCTTCGTTCACGACACCTGTAGTCTTACTCCGCCGCGTCCGCCGACGGCTTGTCGGCTGGTTTCTCGGCCGGCGGCTTCGGCGCCGAATCCGCGGCGGGTGCTTGAGGTTCCCACGGCAGCAGCCGGCCTTCCGGCTTGGGCTTGTCCGCTTTCGGCTTCGGTGCCGGCTCTGATTTCTCGGCACTGCCCCTGCCGTTGCCCTTGCCGCTGTCTTCGGCGGCGGCCGCCGGTTTCTCTGCCGCAGGCTTCGGCGCGCGCTCAGGCTTCGGCTTCGGCTTGGCCTTGTTACCGTCGGCCTTCTGCTCAGCGGCATCGGGCTTAGACCTGGCCTTGTCACCGTCAGCTTTTTTCTCAGCGGCCTCGGGCTTCGGAGCAGGCTTCGCTTCCGACTTCGGCTTCGCTTCCGACTTCGGCTTCTGTTCCGTGTCCTTCGGCGATTCGCTCTTCGGTTGAGCGTCTTTGTCCGCTCGGGCTTCCGGCTTCGGCTTGGCCTCGGCCTTCGGCCTGGGCGCCGGCTCAGGCTTTGCCTCGGTGGGCTGGCGTTCTTTGGTTGCTTTCGGCGCCTGCCGTTCGCGCCTTTCCTCGGGCTTCGCTTCCGCTGCCTTCGCGTCAGCCGCAGGCTTCGTCGCCTGCGCGTCGGTCGCCTGCTGCTGCTCGGCAGCAGGTGCGCGGTCGCCCGCGCTCCGCCGGCGCCTGCGCCCGCCGCGGCTGCGGCGGTTCCGTGACGGCCGCTTCTGTTCCTGTCCCTCGTCGGGCTTGCCCTGGCTGCCAGCCGCCTGCTGCTTTTGCTGCGCCGGCTTGTCCTGCTTCTGCTGGGACTGCTTTTGCTGCTGGCCCTTGCCGCGGGCCTGCTGCTGCTTGCCCTGCGCCGGCTTCTTCTTGCCACGCTTGCGGCCGCTGCCCTGCTTGCGCTGCTCGCCGCGCTGGCGATCGCGCTGCTGCTGGCCGCCGCGTCCGCGACGCGACTGCTGGCCGCCGCGACGGCTCCTGGATTCCTTTTTCTTTTTCTTCTTCTTGTCGTCGTCGTCACCGCCGGAGAACAGGCCAACGAGTCGTGACCAGAACCCCGGTTTCTTCGGCTCTTCGCGTTTCGGCGCGGGCGTCGACGGCTTGACGACGCCGATGGCCGCCTGCTCGGCGACTTTGCGCTCCTCGATAGACGTCGGTACTTCGGCCAGCGTCTCGACCTCGGCGAGGGCATAGCTGACGCCTGCGTTCTCGGGGAGTTCGGTCTGGTCGTCACGAACACGACGAATATCGTAGTGCGGCGTTTCGAGATGCGAGTTCGCCACGAGGACGACCTGGGTCTCGTTACTCGTCTCGAGGTTCTGTACCCAGTCGCGCTTCTCGTTGAGCAGGTACGTCGCGACCTCGACGGGCAGCTGCGCGATGACCTTGGCCGTGCGCTCCTTGCGCGCTTCCTCGCCGATCAGGCGCAGGATCGCGAGGGCGAGTGACTCGATCGAACGAATCGTGCCGAAGCCCGAGCAGCGCGGGCAGGTCTGGTAGGCAGACTCGCCAATGGACGGGCGCAGGCGCTGGCGCGACATTTCGAGCAGGCCGAAGCGCGAAATCTTGCCAATCTGCACGCGGGCGCGGTCCTGGCGCACGGCCTCGCGCAGGCGGTTCTCCACCTCGCGCTGGTTCTTCTGCGGGCCCATGTCGATGAAGTCGATGACGACGAGGCCACCGAGGTCGCGGATGCGCAGCTGGCGCGCAATTTCGTCGGCCGCTTCGAGGTTGGTGTTGAGGGCCGTCGCCTCGATGTCGCCGCCCTTGGTGGCGCGCGCCGAGTTGATGTCGATGGATACCAGCGCCTCGGTGTGGTCGATGACGATGCTGCCGCCGGACGGCAGTGTGACCTGGTGCGCGAACGCGGATTCGATCTGCGCTTCGATCTGGAAGCGCGTGAACAGCGGCACCGGGTCATCGTAATGCTTCAGCTTGCGGAGATTGTGCGGCATGAAGCTCTCGACCTGTTCCACCGCAGTCTTGTAGGTGGCTTCGTCGTCGATCAGGATCTCGCCGATGTCGTTCGTGAGGTAGTCGCGCAGTGCCCGTGAGACCGCGTTGCTTTCGCGGTAGATCAGGAAAGGCGACGGTTTCTGCAGGACGACGTTCAGGATCTTCTGCCAGACGTCCAGCAGGTTCTCGAGGTCCCAGGCGAGTTCCTCAGCGGTGCGGTCGATGCCGGCCGTGCGCAGGATCACGCTCATGCCTTTCGGCACGTCGACGTCGTTCAGCGATTTGCGGGCGGCGTCGCGATCGCCGCCGGTGATGCGCCGTGACACGCCGCCGGAGCGGTCCTTGTTCGGCTTGAGGACGATGAAACGGCCGGCGAGGCTGACGTAGGTCGTCAGTGCAGCGCCTTTGTTACCGCGTTCCTCCTTGTCGATCTGGACGACGATGTCCTGACCTTCCTTGAGGACGTCCTTGATGTTCGGCTTGCCGCCCGATGCGGGCTCTTTGACGAAGTACTCGCTGGAGATTTCCTTGAGGGGCAGGAAACCGTGCCGCTCGGCGCCGTAGTCTACGAACGCGGCCTCGAGGCTGGGCTCGATGCGCGTGATTTTTCCTTTGTAGATGTTGGCTTTTTTTCGTTCGCTTGCGGGTCCTTCAATGTTCAGGTCGTATAGACGCTGGCCGTCGACCATCGCCATGCGCAACTCTTCTTCCTGAGTTGCATTGATCAGCATTCTTTTCATGTTGCCCTGCTTTTAAAGTGTCGAAGGGCAGCGGTGAGCGTCCGGTAATCCGGGCGATAGCCGGGGCGGCGGCGCAGGGAAACGGGCGCACGACGGCGAGGTGCAGGACTGCACCGGGCCGGTCGCCGGTTTTTGCCAAGCGGGCGCGAAGCCAGAGCATCGCACCGTACAAATACATCAGCATGATTTCCCTGCGGTCTGTGCCGCTGTGGCGCTCGCTAGTCTGCTCGCTGCCATTGAAATCCGGTCTCGCCTGGAGCGAGACCCAAAAGTCGTTGTTGCTATATCAGAGGGGACAGGCAATTCACCCGGAGCGGGTGCTGCTTGAACCGTATCGCGATCGGCAGCGGCGACTTCGATCAAGGGCCGCTTCGGGCCCGGGAGACGCTCTGCCTCGCGACGCGGTAATATAACACACGGTTTGGTCTCATCAAGTCATTGATCATGCAAGGAAAGTCAGCGGATGCAGCCGCCGGCCGCAGCACCCGGGTACGCAAGGTCCGGATTGGTGCCGAGCACGCGGGCCAGCGCATCGACAATTTCCTGAGGCGCGAGCTGCCCGGCGTGCCCAAAGGGCGCCTGTATCGCCTGCTCAGGCGGGGCGAGGTCCGGGTCAACGGCGGCCGGGTGCGCGCCGAGTACAAGCTGGCCCAGGGCGACGAAGTCAGGATTCCGCCAGCGCGCGTGCGCGAGCCCGGCAGCCCGCCGCCCGCAAATCGTGCGGCAGCCTTGCTCGACGCGGTGCTATACGAAGACAAGCGGCTGCTCGTCATCAACAAGCCGACCGGCGTGGCCGTGCACGGCGGCAGCGGCATCAGCCACGGGGTCGTCGAGCTGCTCAGGCACGCACGCCCGGATTTGAAGGACCTCGCGCTCGTGCACCGCCTCGATCGCGAGACGTCCGGTTGCCTCGTGCTCGCGAAGCGTCGCAGCGCGCTGCGCAGCCTGCACGAGAGGTTTCGCGAAGGGCAGGTCGAGAAAAACTACCTCGCGCTGGTCCTCGGGGACTGGCAGCACGGCGAGCAGATCATCGACGCGCCGCTGCTGGTGACGAACAGGAAGGGCGGTGAGCGGCATGTCATCGTCAGCGAGGACGGCAAGCCCGCGCAGACGATGATCCGCCTGTCCCGTCGCTACGGCGACCTGAGCCTCGTGCAGTGCTCACCGTTGACGGGCCGCACCCACCAGATTCGCGTGCATGCGGCGTTCGCCGGCCACCCGCTTGCGGGCGACGAGCGCTACGGCGACGAGGCGGATAACAAGGTGCTGAAGAAACGCGGACTGCCGCGGCTGTTCCTGCACGCGCAGTCGATCGCGTTCGCCGACGATTCAGGCAATGACATGCACTTCACGGCACCGCTGCCCGATGATCTCGAACGTTTCCTGCTGAAGCTCGAGCCTCAGGGCAGAAGGTAGCCGAGCTCAAGCAGGCGCCCGGCGACCCAGATCATCGGCAGACCGATCAACGCGGTCGGGTCGTCCGTGGTCACGGATTCGAACAGCACGAAGCCGGCGCCCTCGATCTTGAAACTGCCGGCGCAGTCGTAAGGCTCGTCGTGCCGCAGGTAGGCCTCGGCGAGCCGGCGGTCGAACTGGCGAAATCGAACGGTCGTGACATCCGTGTACTCGTAGCGTTTGCGGGAGACGGGATCGAGCATGCAGACGGCGGTCAGGAAGCGCACAGCCTTGCCGGACGCGGCGACGAGCTGTTCGACGGCCTTCTGGTGGTTGCCGGGCTTGCCCAGCACCTGGTCGTCGAGCACGGCAAGCTGGTCCGCGCCGATGACGAGCGAGCGTGTAAAGCTGGCCGCCACGGCCTCCGCCTTGCGGCGGGCGAGCTGCGTTGCGAGCGCCGGCGGCTCGAGGCCGTCGACGTTGGCCTCGTCCACGTCCGGCGACACCGCCTCGAACTCGTCGAGAAAGCGGTCCAGCAGGCCACGCCGGTAGGGCGAGGACGAGGCCAGCACGATGTTTGCGGCGGACGGGTTTTGCATAAGCAAATCAGGACGTTGTGGCGGCGAACGGGCAGTTTACCGAGTTTGGCGGGACGGGTGCCGGGTTTTGCCCGAAGGCGTGCGGCTTTGCTTTGACAGGCCGTGCCCATGTCCTTATCATGCGCGCGCCATGGGCGATCCTCTGCGAGATCGGCGGCCTGTCAACGAATTAGTTCGCGACAGCCAAACAATTGAAATCACTGAGGAAATTAGTGCTTTCGAACGGCTCGCAGCGGCGGTCCAGGCGGATCTCGAAGCGCTCGAAGAGGGCTCGGATGCGGGAAACTGGCGCGAAACGCGGGTTTCGGGCTGGTTACAATTCGGCCACTCTGATGCGCACCCGGGTGCCCGGGTGCTCGAAGGGCAGCTCGACGTCGAGTTGCCGGCAACCTGCCAGCGCTGCCTGGGGCTGATGCGCCTGCCGGTCTCGACCGAGCTCGCTTACGAGCTAAAAGGGCCCGACGATGTGCCTGAAGCCGGCCACGAAGGTCTGGAGACCTGGGAGCTCGACGAGGCGCTGATCAGGCCGATCGACATCGTCGATGAGGCACTGGTGATGGCACTGCCGCTGGTGGCGGCACACGACGATTGCGTCGAGGTCGATGCCAGCGAGCAGAAGGCCACGACGACAACGCCATTTGCGTCGCTACGCGCGCAGATGGAAGAGGCGAACAAGGATTGAGGGACAGCGGTACGCCGCTGCCCATACTGGAGACGAATTATGGCTGTTCAGAAGAGTCGCAAGACCCCCTCCCGGCGCGGCATGCGGCGTTCGCATGACAAGCTGAAGAATCCGGCACTGTCGGTCGACCCGACAACCGGTGAGACGCACCTGCGTCATCGAGTATCGCCCGACGGTTTCTACCGCGGCGAGCAGGTGATCGCACAGCCTGAAATCGACGACGACGACGAATAGACTTTCCCTTTGGTGGCCGTTGATAGCGGCTGCCTGACCTATGGGAACATCGTCCACTCTAGCCCTGGATGCGATGAGCGGTGACCTCGGTGCCGAGGTTGTCGTGCGCGCGGCGCATGCGACGCTGGCAAAGCACCCGGCGATCGAACTCGTACTCGTCGGTGACGAATCGCGCCTCACGGAGCTCGTCAGCCGTATCGTCGGCGACAACGAGCCGCGTCTCCGCATCGTGCATGCATCGGAAGTCGTCGAGATGACCGACGCGCCGGCCGATGCCGTGCGCAAGAAAAAAGACTCGTCGATGCGCGTCGCGATCAATCTCGTCAAGGACGGCAGCGCCGCCGCCTGCGTCAGCGCCGGCAATACCGGCGCGCTCATGGCGACCGCGAAGTTCGTCTTGAAGATGCTGCCCGGCATCGACCGTCCGGCGATTCTCGCCGAACTGCCCGCGGGCGAGGGTACCTCGCTACACATGCTCGACCTCGGCGCCAACACGACCTGTACCGCCGACCACCTGTTTCAGTTCGCGGTCATGGGATCCATTGTGAGTTCCGACGTCGCCGCAATCGACAAGCCGCGCATCGCGCTTCTCAACATTGGCGCTGAAGACACCAAGGGCAACGACACCGTTAAAGAAGCCGCGGCGATGCTCGGCGGGAGCACGCTCAACTATGTCGGCTTCATCGAGGGCAATGAACTGTTCTCCGGCAAGGCCGAGGTTGTCGTCACCGACGGCTTTTCCGGTAACGTCGCACTCAAAGCGATGGAAGGCATGGTCGGGCTGATGAAGTGGTATATGCGCCGCGCCTTCACGCGCAGCTGGTACGCCAAACTCATCGCCATGTTCGCCGCGCCGGTCCTGAAATCACTCGGCAGAGAGTCCGATTCCCGCAACTACAACGGTGCGACACTGGTCGGCCTTAATGGTATTGTAATCAAGAGCCACGGCGGCGCCGACTCGTACGCGTTCCAGCACGCGATCGATACCGCTATCGTCGAGGTCGAGAACAACGTACCGCAGCAGATCGGCAACCTGCTGCGTCGGGAAGCGGCATGACGTACTCGAAAATCGCAGGCACCGGCCGGTATCTGCCTGAAAAGATCCTGACCAACTTCGACCTCGAGAAGATCGTCGATACGACCGACGAGTGGATACGCACGCGCACGGGTGTCGAACGCCGTCATGTTTGCGCCGACGACGAGACGACGTCGGACATGTGCGTGGCTGCCGCGAAAGAGGCTATGGAAAGCGCCGGCGTTACGGCCGACGAAATCGACATGGTCGTCATCGGCACGACGTCACCGGACCTGATCTTCCCGAACATCGCGACGCTCGTGCAGCATCGGCTTGGTATTCCCGCGTGCCCGTGCATCGGAATGGAGGCGGCCTGCACCGGCTTCATCTATGCGCTGTCGACCGCCGACAAATACATCAAGGCGAGCGAGGCGAGCTGTGTCCTCGTGATCGGTGCGGAGTGCATTACGAAGCTCGTCGACTGGTCAGACCGCAATACCTGCGTGTTGTTTGGTGATGGCGCCGGCGCTGTCATCGTGAAACCGTCCGACGAGCCGGGCATCATGTCCTGCCACCTTGGAGCGGACGGACAGTACAAGGATCTCCTTTACTACCCGGTCGGTGCGTCGAACAAGCTTGAAAAGGCCGGCACCGATGAGGCCGCGATCATGATGTCCGGCCGCGATGTCTTCAAGGTCGCCGTCAGCACGCTCGGTGACGTGGCGTCCGATACGCTCAACGCGGCCGGGATCGACAAGGAAGAACTCGACTGGCTGATCCCGCACCAGGCAAACATCCGCATCATCCAGGCGACCGCGAAGCGGCTCGACCTGCCGATGGAGAAAGTCATCCTGACCGTGCAGGACCATGGCAACACGTCGGCGGCATCGGTGCCGCTTGCGCTCGATACGGCCGTGCGCGACGGTCGCGTCAAGCGCGGCCAGCTGGTTCTGATGGAAGCCTTCGGTGGCGGCTTCACGTGGGGATCGGTGCTGATGCGCTTCTAGCGCACGAGGCTCCTTACCAAAGCCTGACCTTGTTTTCGCCCGCGCTGCGTCGCTGCATGCGCTGGTGCAGGCGTTGGCGACGCCGATCGAGGCGATCCCGGCGAACGGCCGGGTCTGTTTTGCCGTGCTCGCGATCGAACTCGTCGCGATACTCGCAGAAGTCGTCGTAAGCTTCCCGGACGTGCCGCATGTCGAGCGCAATCAGCTCGAGAATGATGACGTCGTCGAGATACCCGATCACGGGGATGTCGTCCGGCAGGATGTCTTCCGGGTCCGCGAAATAGATGAACGTAGCGAGCAGGCGCTCGCGGTCGCCTTCCGGCAGTTTCCACTCGTCGTCGTTGAGCATCTGCAGCAGGGAATCGAGCTGCGGCAGCCGCAGCGCGACGAAATCGGGCAGGGGCTCGTTGGCGCGGATGTCATCGAGCACCTGGTGGATCGCGTCGATGATCTCCGCCTCCTCGGCATGGCGAACGGCATTGCGGGACTGGCGGAGTGCCTCGCGGAAATAGCCGAGATCGCGATCCGTCAGCTCGAAGGACAGCTTGAGAGTCATGCGCGCAGGCTACCGGCCCGCCCCATGACGGTCAATCGCCCATCGGCGGCCCATCGGCGGCCCATCGGCGGCGCATCGGGCGGCGAAAAAAGGGTGATCGCGGACACGACTTGCGGCGCGGGGATGGTTTACCATAGCGCGGTCTGGCAGGACGTAACCCCATGACCGCAAAACTCGTAATCGGAAACAAGAACTACTCGTCGTGGTCGCTGCGAGCGTGGCTCATGCTGCGTGAGGGCGGAATCCCGTTCGATGAGCACCGGATCAAGCTGGATGAGCCCGACTCGGCGGCGAACATCGCCGAATTCAGCGAGGCGGGCCGCGTGCCCGTGCTGATCCTCGACGGCCAGGCGATCTGGGATTCGCTTGCCATTGCCGAGACGGTGGCCGAGCGCTGGCCCGATGCGAAGCTCTGGCCCGAGGATCCTGCGGCGCGCGCGCATGCACGTTCGATCAGCGCCGAGATGCACTCCGGTTTCGAGGTGCTGCGCGGGCAAATGCCGATGAACTGTCGCGCCATGGGCCGCAAGGTGCCGCTGCCTGACGAACTCACAGAGGACATCGACCGCGTATTTCATATCTGGGGCGACTGCGAGAAGCGCTATGGCGGTCCGTGGCTTTTCGGTCACGACTTCAGCATCGCTGATGCGATGTACGCGCCGGTCGTACTGCGATTCCGGACCTACGGGATCAACCTGCCCGATACGGCCAAGGTCTACGCCAACCGGCTGCTCGAGAGCAACTCGATGCAGGAGTGGCTGACCTCGGCCGAGACCGAGATCGAGGTTATCGATCGCGAAGAGATCGGTCAGTAAGACCATGCTGTCGCACCCGCGAATGCTTCGGCTGGGCCTTATTGCGCTGTTGATGGCGGGCGGCGCCGTGAACGCGGCGACCTATGAATTGCCGGCCGACGGTTCCGACGTCATCGGTAGCGTCGCGACCGTGACCGCGACCTTCGAGGACACGCTCGTCGACATCGCTCGCAAGAACGGTGTCGGTTACGAGGACATCGTTCGGGCCAACCCGGGCGTCAATGTCTGGGTACCGGGCGAGGGTACCGAGGTTGTCATCCCGACCCGGTTCGTACTGCCAGCCGGACCGCGCAGGGGCATCGTCCTGAACCTCGCGGAGTATCGGCTGTATTACTTCCCCGAAGCCGCGGAAGGCGAGACGCCGAAAGTGATGACCTACCCGATAAGCATCGGCCGCATGGACTGGGAGACGCCGCTCGGCAACACGCGGGTGATTTCGAAAGTGGTCAACCCGGCGTGGTACCCGCCGAAGTCGGTGCGCGACGAACATGCCGCCGAGGGCCGTCCATTGCCGCGTATCGTACCCCCCGGACCCAACAATCCACTCGGCCGCCACGCCATGCGCTTGGGCTTGCCGGGCTACCTGATTCACGGCACGAACCGTCCGGCTGGCGTCGGCATGCGCGTGACCCACGGTTGCCTGCGCATGTTCCCGGAGGATATTCGTTACCTGTTCGATTACATCGCGATCGATACACCCGTGCGCATCATCAACGAACCGATCAAGATCGGCTGGCAGGGCGATGAACTCGTCATGGAAGTTCACCCGATCCTGGAATCGGCGCCGGCCGAAGCGGCGGACGACACGACTGTCGATGCCGGTGATGAGACAGAGACGGCGGCCGATGTCGACGCAACCGAAGTCGATGTCACGGATGTCGACGCAGAGACTGACATCGAGATCGAGACCGCGGTCGAGATCGAAGCGGCGGAGAAGGATCCGCTGACCTATGTCACCGAGCAGTTCATCGTCGCGACCGACCAGCGTCCGGGCGACCTGGACTGGTCACTTGTCGAGGAAGTCGTCCGGCGCGCCGACGGCATGCCGGTGACGGTGGGTGTGGGTGATGCGGAGATCATCGCGGTCGACGCTGATAACGAAGCCGTAGTTGACGGCGTCGAAATACCTGCCGTCGCTGACAGCGAAGTCGGCAACGATGGCATCGCTGGCGACAACGAGGTGGTCGCCCTGGAAGATGGCCCGGGCGGCGAAGTGGTCGCCAGCGACGACACTGCCGCTGACTAAAGACAATAAAAAACGCCGCGACAAGCGCGGCGTTCAAATAAAAAAGTCGTAGTTCTTTACGCTACTTGGACATGGACTTCTGGAACATCCGGTCCATGGCTTCGCGGTTCGCTTCGCAGCAGTTCTGTGCTTCGGTAGCGGCCGACAGTGCCTGGTCTGCGGTGCTCTGTGCGCTGGCAGCAGCCTGAGCAGCACGATCAGCGGCAGCGCGAGCTGCCTCGGCAGCCGAAGCCGCTGCTGCTGCGTCTGCAGCCGCGCGATCAGCCGTCGCTTTTACCTCATCGAGCCCCGTCGTAGCACACCCCGTGGCGAGTCCCATCGTAAGCAGAATTGCGCTCGCCTTAAGTACGGTCTTTTTCATTTTCCAAGATTCCTCTGTTGGGAAAAAACGGCAGGCGCATTATTGCGTGAATGAACTTGGGCTGCAACGAAGATGCCTGTTTTTATTGTGCTTTGTCTGTTTCGCGCGACAGTCGTTTTTTGCCGCTCGTGGCGGTGCTTGCCGGCACGCTCGCCGGTGGTCGAATGTGGTCGCGAGCATGCCCGGTGCGTCGCCGGGTCGAACGGCGTTAAGCAGGTGCCGGCGGCGCCCGAAAACGTGTCGCGTGAACGAGGCTTTTTCGGGCTTGCACTGACCCGACTACTGTATATAATCGCAGTTACTGTGAATTCATACAGGGACTGCTGAAATGCGCCAACTGACCCCCCGACAAACGCAAATTCTCGAAATGATTCAGGAGTTTATCGCTGAGACCGGGATGCCGCCGACGCGCGCCGAGATTGCCTCTGAGCTCGGTTTCAAGTCGGCGAACGCCGCCGAGGAACATCTAAGGGCGTTGCAGAAGAAGGGGGTGCTGGAGCTCGTGCCGGGCGCCTCGCGCGGCATCCAGCTCAAGGATTCCCTGCGTGAGCAAATGGGACTGCCGCTCGTCGGTCGGGTAGCGGCCGGCAGTCCCATCCTCGCGCAGGAGCATATCGAGACGCACTACAAACTCGATCCGTCACTGTTCAGCCCCAAGCCGCACTATCTTTTGCGCGTGCATGGCATGAGTATGAAAGACGCCGGCATCCTCGATGGCGACCTCGTCGCCGTGCATCGCACGCCCGAGGTACGCAGCCGGCAGATCGTCGTCGCGCGTCTCGACGACGAAGTGACGGTCAAGCGTTACCGCCAGGACGGTTCGCTGGTCTGGCTCCTGCCCGAGAACGACGAGTTCGAGCCCATCGAGGTTGACCTGAGCCACCAGTCGATGGTCATCGAGGGCGTGGTCGTCGGCGTCATCCGCGACGGCATGCCGCTGCACTGATCGCCTGGCACGGGTATGCAGCGCGATTCGTCGACACTCGAGAGCCTGCTGGAAAACCCGCGTGTCTGGCGTGGCCGTGCGCACAACGGCAACCGGCCCGGCCTGTCAACGGGCTATGAGAAGCTCGACCGGCATCTGCCGGGCGGCGGCTGGCCGCAGCACGCGCTGACCGAGATCCTCGTCGAGCAGTACGGCGTCGGCGAACTCGAGATCCTCATGCCGGCGCTCGCGCGCCTATCTGCCGACGACCCGGTTGCGCCCTATGCCGAGCCGGGCTGGGTTGCCTGGGTCGCGCCACCATTCCAGCCGTATCCGCCCGCGCTGCAGCAATCGGGCATCAACCTGTCACGCCTCCTGATCGTCCGGCCGAAGGACGACAGCGAGATTCTCTGGTCGGCGGAACAGGCACTGGCATCAGGCACCTGTTCGGCCGTGCTGCTGTGGCCCGAGCGCATGGATGACCAGGCTAGCCGGCGCCTGCAGCTCGCCGCCGAGAAAGGCCAGAGCTGGGCGATCGCGTTCCGACCGGTCAATGCAGAGAGACAGGCTTCGGCTGCGGCGCTCCGGCTCGCGATTCGCGCCAGTGCCGACGGCACCGACGTCGATATTTTCAAAAGCCGCGGCGGCCGTCCGGTTACGCTGCACAAGCTCTTCTCGAGACCGTAGCCGTGTCGAAGGCGCGGAAGTTTCCCTCCCGCGGGCGGGAGAAGGCCACGGCTCCGCCCAAAAAAGCGCGTCGCAAGCGGCGTGCAGCCGACGTGCAGCAGCTTCTGCCGTTGGCGGAGGCAGCGCCCGACACATCGGTCGCCGCATCCGTTCCGTCGTCGGGCGCGGCGAGCTATCGGCGGCTCTGGTTTTGCGTATACCTGCCGTTACTGCCACTCGAGGCGGCCGGTACGACGACGACGGCGCGGGTCGTCGTCGAGGAGCGCCAGGGCATTCACCGGGTGTTGCTGGCCAACGAAGCGGCCATGGCCGCCGGCATCGTACCCGGTCAGGCTGCGAATGCCGCGCTGGCGCTCGACCCCGAGCTCGACATCGAGGAGCGCAGCACGCTCGTTGAACAACAGGTTCTCGAGTCGCTGGCGGGCTGGCTGGAACAGTTCTCGTCGTGCGTATCGATGGCCGGCAGCGACGTGCTGCTGCTCGAGATTGCCGGCAGCCTGCGCTTGTTCGGCGGTTTGAGAAGCCTGCGCCAGCAGGTATCCACAGGGCTCGGGCAGCAGGGTTTTTTCGCTTCGCTGGCGATCGCGCCGACGCCGCTGGCCGCGACCTGGCTCGCTCGCGGCGGGCGGCGAGCCTGCGTACGAGATGTCGCCAATATCGCGCCGATGCTACGGTCGCTGTCACTCGATTGCCTCGAGTGGCCCGACTCGGTCATCGAGTCGCTGGCCGGCATGGGCATCACGAACGTTGGCGATTGCCTGCGCCTGCCGCGTGAGGGTTTTGCCCGGCGCTTCGGTGCCGGACGCCTGCTGGAGCTCGACCGTGCGCTGGGTCGCCTGCCGGATCCGCGCACGTCCTGGCGCGCCCCCGAACGCTTTTGTATCGATTACGACATGACCGAAGAGCAGAGCGACAGTGAGCTGCTGCTCGCGATCTGCCGGGAGCTGCTCGATGCCCATGAGCGCTTCCTGCTCGTGCGCCAGCTCGGTACGCAGCGGCTCGACTTCAGCTTTTATCACCTGAAGGCGCCGGCAACGAAGGTCTCGATCGGCTGCGCCCATACGGGACGCACGGCGGCGCGCTGGTTCGAGCTATTGAAGATTCGTTTCGAACGGCTCGAACTGCCCGAGCCCGTCATTGCCGTACGCCTCGAAGGCGGCCATACGCAGGCGCTCTGTGCGGAGTCCGGCCGGCTGTCGTTTTCCGGCCAGCGAACGTCGACCGGGCGCTACTCGATGGCCCAGCTGGCGGAGCGGCTGGCCGCGCGCATGGGCAGGCAGGCGATCAACGGCGTCATGACGGTAGCCGAGCATCGGCCGCAGCGGGCCTGGCGGGCCCGTCACTTATCCGGCAAGCCGGGCGACATGGCCTGCCTGCGCGATAGCATGAGGCGGCCGCTGTGGATGCTGCCCGAGCCGGCGCCGCTCGTAGTCGAGGCGGGTTATCCGCTGCACCAGGGCAGGCTCAGGATCGTCGCCGGGCCCGAACGCATCGAAACCGGCTGGTGGGACGACGACGGCATCGCCCGCGATTACTACACGGCCATCAACCCGCGGGGCCTGCGACTGTGGATTTTTCGCAATCGCAGCGCAGCCGCGACCTGGTACCTGCACGGCTTCTTTGGATGACACCGAAGTACGCCGAGCTGCACGCGCTCTCGAACTTCACCTTCCTGCGCGGCGCCTCGCATCCCGAAGAACTCGTCGAGGCCGCGGCGGCACTCGGCTACGAGGCACTGGCCATCACCGATGAATGTTCGATGTCGGGCGTCGTACGCGCGCACATGGTGGCGAAGGATGCGGGGCTGAAACTCATCATCGGTTCGGAACTCAGGCTCCGGAGCGGCCGCCGGCTCGTCGTGCTGGCACGGGATCGCCGCGGCTACGCGGCGCTGTGCGAGCTGATCACGCGGGCCCGGCGTGCCGCCGAGAAGGGCAGCTACGCACTGACGCGCCTCGATTTCGAGAGCGGCCTGCCGGGCTGCGCCGTCCTCTGGGTGCCCGACGAGACGCTGTCGCTCGATGTCGAGGATCACTGGATACGCGAGGCATTTCGCGACCGGCTGTGGATCGCCGTGGAGCTCCTGGCCGACGGTCGTCAGCGCGAGCAGCTCGAGCGCCTTCGCGAGACGGGCCGACGGCTTCGGCTGCCGCTCGTTGCGGCCGGCGATGTACACATGCACCGGCGTTCGCGCCGTGTCCTGCAGGACACGTTGACGGCGATTCGCGAAGGTGTGACGGTCGACCGGGCCGGCTTCCTGCTGTACCCGAACGGCGAGCGGCACCTGCGCCGTCGCGAAGTCCTGCAGCGGATCTATCCGGCCGAGCTGCTGGCCGAGTCGGTGCGCATCGCCGATACGGCGAGTTTCTCGCTCGACGAGCTTCGCTACGAGTATCCCGACGAGATCGTGCCCGATGGCGAGACGCCGGCGAGCTACCTGCGCCGGCTTACCGAGGAGGGTATGCGCCGGCGCTGGCCCGACGGCGTGCCGCCGAAGGTCGTTCGGCTCGTCGAACACGAACTCGAGCTGATTGCGGAACTCCGCTACGAGCCGTACTTCCTGACCGTGTACGACATCGTTGCCTATGCGCGCTCGAAGCAGATCCTCTGCCAGGGGCGCGGCTCGGCCGCGAACTCGGCCGTGTGCTTTTGCTTAGGGATAACCGAGGTCGACCCGGGGCGCATGCAGATGCTCGTCGAGCGGTTTATCTCCAAGGAGCGCAACGAACCGCCCGACATCGACGTCGACTTCGAGCACGAGCGCCGCGAGGAGGTCATCCAGTACATCTACGAGAAATACGGCCGCGAACGTGCCGCGCTGGCCGCGACCGTGATCACCTACCGCCCGCGCAGTGCGCTGCGCGACGTCGGCAAGGCGCTCGGCCTCTCCGACCTGCAGGTCGGCCGGCTGTCGCGTTCGATGCAGTGGTGGGACGGCATGCAGGTCGACGAAAGCCGGATACTCGAGGCCGGGCTCGACCCGGCGAGCCCGATCGTTCGGCGACTCCTGTACCTGGTCGGGGAATTGATCGGCTTCCCGCGGCACCTGTCGCAACACGTCGGTGGCTTCGTGATTTCCAACGGGCCGTTGTCCGAGCTCGTGCCGGTGGAGAACGCCAGCATGGCGGATCGCACGGTCATCCAGTGGGAGAAGAACGACCTGGAAGACCTCGGCCTTTTGAAGGTCGATGTGCTGGGGCTCGGCATGCTGACGGCGATTCGCCGCAGCTTCGATCTCATCCGCGGATTCGATGGCCGCGAGTACACGCTTGCGAGCGTCCCGGCCGAGGACCCGCAGGTGTACGACATGATTTGCGAGGGCGACACGATGGGTGTGTTCCAGATCGAGTCGCGGGCGCAGATGGCCATGCTGCCGCGCCTGAAGCCGCGCTGCTATTACGACCTCGTGATCGAGGTTGCGATCATCCGGCCGGGGCCGATTCAGGGTGACATGGTGCATCCCTATCTTCGCCGGCGTAACGGCGAGGAGGCGGTCGATTATCCGAGCGACGAGGTCAAGGACGTACTGCAGCGCACCCTCGGCGTGCCGATCTTCCAGGAGCAGGTCATGCAGCTGGCGATCGTCGCGGCCGGGTTCTCGGCGGGCGAGGCTGACCAGCTGCGGCGGGCGATGGCAGCGTGGAAGCGCCGCGGTGGCTTAGGGCCTTTCGAGGACAAGCTCATCGAAGGCATGCGCAAGCGAGGCTACGACGAGGACTTTGCACGGCAGATCTTCCAGCAGATCCTGGGCTTCGGCGAGTACGGTTTCCCCGAGTCGCACTCGGCGAGTTTCGCGCTGCTCGTGTACGTCTCGTGCTGGCTGAAGTGCCACGAGCCGGCAGCGTTTACGGCTGCGCTCCTGAACAGCCAGCCGATGGGGTTCTACTCGGCGTCGCAGCTCGTTCAGGACCTCCGCCGGCACGATGCCGAGGTGCGCCCGGTCGATATCAACCTGAGCGACTGGGACTGCACGCTCGAGACCGACGGCGAGGGCAGGGCATCGCTGCGCCTCGGCCTCCGCATGGTCAAGGGGCTGTCCGAGGACACGGGCCGGGCCATCGAGCAGGCTCGCGGTGCCGGGTTTACAGCGACACAGGCGCTGGTCGAGCGCGTGGGCCTCGACCGCCGGGAACTCGGTGCGCTGGCGTCGGCCGATGCGCTGAAGTCGCTCGAGGGGCATCGTCACCGGGCGCGCTGGGCGGTCGCCGGCGTCGAGGAACCGACGCCGCTGTTTACAAGCATGGATCGTTACGAGGCGGCCCCCCTGCTGAAGAAACCGACCGAGGGCCAGGACATCGTTGCCGATTACCAGAGTGTCGGGCTGACGCTCGGCCGACATCCCTTATCGCTGCTGCGTGACCGCCTGAACCGATACCGCTACCGACCAGCCGCCGAGCTACCGGATCTCGCCAACGGCCAACCCGTCAGCGTGGCAGGCCTCGTGATCACCAAGCAGCGACCGGGCACGGCCAGCGGCGTGACCTTCGTGACGCTGGAGGACGAGACCGGTCATATGAACCTGGTCGTCTGGAAACAGGTGGCAGAGCAGTACCGGGCGGCGCTCCTGAATTCGAAACTGATGGGGGTGCGTGGCGAGGTGCAGATCGAGGGACAGGTGATTCACGTGGTCGCGAAGCAGCTCATCGACCACTCTGACATGCTCGGCAACCTGCTCGTGAAGTCGCGCGACTTCCGTTGAGCGGAAGCGACGACAGAAATCGTCTACAGATCGTCGTCGAGATTGAAGTTGTACGTGCTGTCGAGATCCGCGCTGCGAACCTCGTCGAGCTCCTCGAGACGCTTCTTGATAGCGCGTTTTCGCGCGACGTCGTTCTCGTCCGTCGCGTCGAGCTTGGCGACGAGCTCTTCGACGTTGACCTCGGTCGCTATACCGACGTCCAGCTCGTCGTCGTCCTCAGTATTGATGACGATCGTGTCCTCGGAACCCTCGTTGGACTCGAGATCGTCATCGTTGTCTTCGACTTCTTTGCCGTTACCCAATTCACTGTTCATCGCGACGCCTCACGAATCAGCATTTGCCCACCCAGATCGACCCGCTGCGTGTCGCAGAAGGCCGATATTTTCGTCTGTATACCCCGAAATTCTGCGCGCTGCAACACGCTGGTTGGCGGTTTCGAAATCAGCTGATCAGGTTGTTGATTTCGAAGATCGGCAGCAGGATGGCAAGTACGATCATGAGCACGACGCCGCCCATGATGATGATCAGCAAAGGCTGCAGAATGCCGAGCATCGCCGCGATCAATCCGTCGACCTCGCGCTCCTGGCCAGCCGCCGCGCGCGTCAGCATTTCCTCGAGCCGACCGCCGGCTTCGCCGCTCGAAACCAGGTGAATCATCATCGGCGGAAACAGCTTGCTGGTCTCCAATGCCTTGCTGATCGAGCCGCCCTCGCGAACCCTGATGGCGGCCTCGTTGACGGCATCGCGCATGGGCAGGTTTTCGATAACCTCCGCCGAAATTTTCATCGCATCGAGCACGGGTACGCCGCTGCCGGCGAGAATGCTGAGCGTGCGCGTGAAGCGGGCCGTATTGATGCCGCGGGTGAGCTTGCCGGTAATGGGCATGGCGAGCAGGAAGCGGTGGTAACGTCGCCTGGGACCCTCTTTCTGCAGCAGCCACCAGATGCCGTAGCCCACTGCGCCAGTGGCGATGATGAGCAGCAGCCAGTGATTGCGCATGAAGTCGCTGGTCGCAATCAGGCCGCGCGTCAATCCGGGCAGCTCGGCCTGGGTATTGGCGAATACCGTGACGATCTTGGGGACCACGGTGGCGAGCATGAAGCTGATGATGCCGACCGCGAAAATGACGAGTGCCATCGGGTAGATCATTGCGTTGGTGATGCGCTGGCGGAGCTCCTGGCGTGCCTCGGTGTAGTCGGCGAGGCGCTCCAGCACGGCGTCGAGATGGCCCGATTGCTCGCCGGCCGCGATCGTTGCGCGATAAAGCTCCGGAAACGCCTGCGGGAACTCCGCGAGGCCGTCCGCCAGCGTGTGGCCCTCCATGACCTTGCCGCGGACGCCGAGCAGGATGCTCTTGGTGCGCGGCTGGTCGTTCTGCTGGGAGACCGCGAGCAGGGCTTCCTCGAGCGGCAGACCGGATTGCGACAGCGACGCAAGCTGCCGCGTGACGAGCGCGAGCTCGGACGGCGACATGCCGCGCCTGAGCGAGAACGAGCTTTGCCGTTTCGCCTCTTTCTGCGCAACCTCGGTGACCTTGACCGGCAGCAGGCTTCGTTCGCGCAGAATCTGGCGGACGTGCTTGGCGGTATCGCCCTCGATCAGGCCCTTAGCTTCCTTGCCGGCCTTGTCCAGCGCGACGAATTCGAACGCACCCACGTCTTATTCCTAATCTTCGCGTGTGACGCGTAGTACTTCTTCGAGGGTCGTGCTGCCCTCGAGGACTCTGCGCCGCCCGTCGGCGCGGATGCTCGGACCGTGCTTGCGTGCGTAGCGCTCGAGGTCCTGTTCGCTCACGCCATCGTGAATCATGCTGCGCATATGGTCGTCGACGGCAATGAGCTCGTAGATGCCGGTACGGCCGACGAAGCCACCGCCGGCGGCTTCCGGGTCCGCCTTGTAGAGGGTCGGCGGGTTGGCCGGGTCGGCGCCCAGCGTGCGGCATTCGTACTCGGTGGCCGGGTACGGAATCTTGGTCGCGTCGTCGAGGACCCGCACGAGGCGCTGGGCCAGGACGCCGATAAGGCTGGACGAGAGCAGGAAAGGTTCTACGCCCATGTCGCGCAGGCGGGTAACGGCGCCGGCTGCAGTATTGGTGTGCAGCGTCGACAGGACGAGGTGACCGGTCAGACTCGCCTGCACGGCGATTTCCGCGGTCTCGAGGTCGCGGATCTCGCCGACCATGACGACGTCGGGGTCCTGGCGCAGGATTGCGCGCAGGCCGCGGGCGAAGGTCATCTCGACTTTCGTGTTGACCTGGGTCTGGCCGATCCCGTCAATGAAGTACTCGATCGGATCCTCGACCGTCATGATGTTGCGGCTGTCATCGTTGATCCGTTCGAGCGCAGCATACAGCGTCGTCGTTTTACCGGAGCCTGTTGGGCCCGTAACGAGGATGATGCCGTGCGGCTTGTGGATCAGCGCGTCCATCTTGTCGCGTGACGAGTCGTCCATGCCGAGCGACGCGAGGTCGAGACGGCCGGCCTGCTTGTCGAGCAGACGCAGCACGACGCGCTCGCCGTGACCGGACGGCATTGTCGACACACGAACGTCCACGGCACGGCCGGCGATCCGCAGCGAGATGCGTCCGTCCTGCGGCAGGCGCTTCTCGGCGATGTCGAGCTTCGACATGACCTTGATACGCGAGACCACGAGGGGTGCGAGGGCGCGCCTCGTCTGCAGGACTTCGCGCAGCACGCCGTCAACGCGGAATCGAACGCCGAGCCGGTTTTCATACGGCTCGATGTGTACGTCCGAGGCGTTGTCCTTGACCGCCTCGGTCAGTACGGCGTTGATGAAGCGAATGATCGGCGCGTCATCGTCGCTTTCCAGCAGGTCGGAAGGCTCCTGCAGTTCCTGGGCGACCTGGTCGAGGTCGATCTCGTCGTCGAGACCGCCGACCATTTGCATGGCCGCCTGGCTGCCCTGTTCGTAGGAAGCCTGCAGCAGCGCGTCGAACTCTTCCTCGGACACGCGTGTGAACTGAACCGGCAGGCCCGCGAAGCGCCGCGTCTCCGCAAGGCTCAACGGCGAAGTGCCAGGCCGATAGACGGCATGCGCGGTGTCGTCGCCGATGTCCCGGATCAATACGCCGTGGCGTTTGGCAAAGGAAAATGGCAGCGCGCGCTGCGAGACGTCGACATCGCCGTCGGCAGCCGTTTCGGCGTCGACGGCTTCGAGAACGATTTCTGATTCGCTTTGCACCATGTTCGATGTATCCGCGCTACTGCTGGCCGATATCGATGGTCTCACCGGGCGGCGGAGTCTCCGGCGGCGGCGTTTTCGCCCGCTCGAGGTCTTCCTCGGTCAGCTCGGGGATGACCGGCCGCTCGGCATTCGGCATCAGCGGTACGCCCTCGCCCTGCAGGCCGAGCTGGAAGTCACGCAGGTAGTTGTACTTCGCGTTGGTCTCGATCTGCGTTTCCATCGTGTCGCGCAGGATTTTCGGCCGGATGAAGATCATCAGGTTGGTCTTGACGAGCTCGGTACGGCGGGCGCGGAACAGGTTGCCCAGCACCGGGATGCTGCCGAGCACGGGTACCTTCTGATCGCTCTCGCGGATTGCATCGTCGATCAGGCCGCCGAGTACGACGATAGTGCCGTCTTCGACGATTACCGTCGTCTCGACGATGCGCTGGTTGGTAATCAGGTCAACGGCGCCCGCCGACGACTGGGCGATACTCGAGATCTCCTGCTTGATGTCGAGGAGCAGCGAGTCACCTTTATTGATTTGCGGCGTGATCGTCAATTTGACGCCGACCGACTCACGCTGGACGGTCGTGAACGGGTTGACGGCACCGCCGGCGCCACCCGTGTTGGTAAACGAGCCCGAGACGAACGGCACTTCCTGGCCCACGTCGAGAATGGCTTCCTCGTTGTCCGTCGTCAGGATCGACGGCCGCTGGATGATGTTGGTATCAGCGTCGCTCTGCAGCGCCCGCAGGATCGCGGCAAAGCTGACGCCGTCGTCCGTGATCCGGCCGACACCGATGGAAATACCGTCGCCGATCAGGCCGCTGATGCCAGTGGCGCCGTCGCCGCCGTCGCCCGCGCCGACGGCCTCACCGAGCGGTACGACGCCCGGGCCGAAGGACGGAAAGTTGGT
>JASJBG010000200.1 GCA_030066625.1 Woeseiaceae bacterium | reverse complement strand
CTCTGGGATGATCACTTCCGTCGGCGGGATGTCCGCCACTGAAACCAAACTGATTTTTGCAGTCATTAACCTTAAGAGGATAGAAACATGAGCAACTCAAGCAACAACGTAAACCGGGGCCTGACCGGCCTCATCTCCGACACGGTACGCACCGATGCACGCCTCGGCACCATCTCCGGGTTCTTCCTGGTCGTGCTGGGCATCCTGGCCATCGCCGCACCCTTCCAGAGCGGCATCGCTGCCTCGGTCATCGTCTCCACCATCATGATCGCTGCTGGCATGACCTTCCTGTTCTACTGCTTCAAGGCCAAGTCCTTCGGCAGTGGCTTCGGACAGTTCCTGCTCGGTGGTATCACCATCGTCGCCGGTGTCTTCATGCTGGCACAGCCGATCCTGACGCTGTACTCGCTGACCGTGGTTCTGCTGGCCTTCTTCCTGGCCGACGGCATCGTTACCGTCTACCAGGGCTTCAAGCACAAGCCGCAGAAAGGCTGGGGCTGGGTCGTATTCTCCGGCTTCGCGAGCATCGCCCTCGCCGTGCTGATCGGCTATGGCTGGCCTGACTCCGGCTACTACGCGGTCGGCATCCTGGTCGGCGTCCGCCTCCTGATCTCTGGCTGGACCATCACCATGCTCGGCTGGATGTCCGACTCGGTTGGTGAAGAAATCGGCCAGGTCACCGACGAACAGGTCGAGGCCTTCGTCGAGGACCTCGAAGCTGAGCTCAACGCTGACGACAGCAACAACAACCCCGCGGCTCAGCCGGCTTAATCGCCAGCACCGCAAACAACGGCCGCCGCCGTGACGTCTGCAAAACAGACGGTACGGCGGCGGCTTTTCTCACGAAAATCAATACAGCGTTACCGGCTCGCCTGAATCAGAACCGGGAACGCCGAGGAGGTAAAAGTGATTCTCTACTACAAACTCCGTGCATTTGTCGTAACCTGGCTATTGCGACTGCTGCCGAGACAGGCACCGATCGTCTTCAAGGGCCCGGACTCCATGCTCACGCTCAGCGAGCAAGCCGCCGTCCTCGGCTTCAAGAAAGTCATCATCGTCACGGACGGTTTCCTGGCTCAGTCCGGTCTACTGGACGGCATGCAGCAAGCGCTTCAGCAGCACGGCGTCGACTATGTCATCTACGACGGTGTTCGGCCGAACCCGAGTTTCGACCAGGTCGTGGAAGCCGAGGCATTGCTGGCCCGCGAAGGCTGTGAGGCCGTGATTGCCGTTGGCGGTGGCTCCGTGCTCGACGCGGCCAAGATGGCCGCACTGCTGCACACCAATCCCGGGCCGCTCCGCAAATTCGATGGCATCCAGAAAGCCAAGAACCCGCCGCTGCCGATTCTTGCAGTACCGTCGACGGCCGGCACCGGCGCCGAGGTCACACTCGCAGCCGTGATCACCGATCCGGACACGCACAGGAAGATCCCCGTGGTCGATACCAAGTTGATCCCGGGCTACATCGCCCTGGACCCAAACCTGATGAAGGGCCTCCCGCCCGGAATCACGGCGTCGACCGGCATGGATGCACTGACGCACGCAGTCGAGTCGTATCTTGCGACGTCGAGCGTGGCGTCGACGGAGGTGCAGGCCAAGGCAGCCATTCGGCTGATCTTCTCCTACCTGTTGCGAGCGTACCGGGACGGCGAAGACGTCGAGGCCCGCGAAGCAATGGCGCTCGCCGCCTTCTATGCCGGGGCAGCCTTTGACCGAACCTCGGTCGGCTATGTGCACGGCGTAGCGCACCAGCTCGGGCGCGTTTGCGATACGCCGCACGGCACTGCCAATGCGATGGTATTGCCCGAGGTGCTCGCCGCTTACGGCGATTCCGTGCATGGCCGCCTCGCGGAGCTTGCGAAGGTCGCTGGCACAGCGGGCCCGGGCGAGAGTGTTCAACAACAGGCCAACGGCTTTATCGAAGCGATCCGGCGTTTACGCATGGAGATGGACATGCCGCTGAAGCCCGAGAAACTCGACCGGCAAGCCATTCCGGAGATGGTTACCGAAACCATCAAGGAGACCGGCGCGCTCTATCCGGTGCCTCGCTACTTTCACCGCAGCGAGATCACCGGGCTCTTCGAAGCGCTGCTGGCTGAATGATGCAGCTGCTGGCCCGCGCGCTCGTTCGCGCAGGGCTCATGGGGCAACCCCGCACGGCGATGGCCGCGCGCCTACCAGTCAGGCGCGCGCCATCGGCCGCGCTCTTCCGGGGCCTCGATTTCCTCGTCCTCGAGAAGGCCGCCCCAACCCGTGCGTTCCTGCATCGTTTCGCGAGTCTCACCGGGAATCACTGGATTACCAAGGCGAATCGCCCAACCGCCACCGAGTGCCTTGTACGCAGCGACGAGATTGAGCGCTACGCTGCCTATTGAACTTGTGTATTGATCCTGGGCCTCGAGAAGCCCCAGCTGCGCCGTCAGCACGCGTGTGTAGTCGACAGCACCTTCCCGATACATGATCTCTGCCAGCTTCACTGCGGCGGCAGCGTCCGCGACGCTGCGACCGAGGTGCTCCGACTGCTCCTTGGCCTTGATAAAGCCGATCAGGGCATCTTCGACCTCCCTCGCCGCCGACAGGACGGTGTTTCGATACAGTGCAACGGCAGCCTCGTAGCGCGCATCTTCGGCTCGAGCTCGGTTCTTGAGACGGCCGTAATTGAACACGGGCAGATTCATGGCCACAAAGCCCGAGCCGTAGCGGCTTTCCGAATCGAAGAGATCGCTCGTGGCGCCCGAACTGAGACCAATCGTTCCGCCAAGAACAAAGGCCGGGTACATGTCGGCTTTCGCAACGCCGATCCGGGCACTTTGCGCGGCCGCAACCATCTCCGCCCGCACGATGTCAGGTCGGCGACGCAGCAGTTCTGCGGGCATCCCGACGACGACCTCGTCCGGCGTCGCCGGGATGACGCCGGGACCGCTGAGCGCGCCCTGGATATCCTGCGGCGTCGTGCCCAGCAGCACGGCGAGGGCATTCTGGGCGCGCCGCCGCTCGGCCTGCAGTTCGGACACCGAAGCCAGTGTCGAGTTGAGCAGTGCGCTCGCCTGGTGAACATCGAGCTCTGTGGTAACGCCGCCCTCAAACCTGATCTCGGCCATATCGAGACCGCGTCGCTGATTGATGACGTTGTCATTCGCCACAGCGAGGCGTTGTTCGAGGATACGCAAATTGATATACGTCGCCGCTACTTCACCGGTCAGCATGACCAGGACGCTGTCGAAGTTGGCAACGGACGCTGCGAGATTGGCCTCGGCGGCCTCGACGCCCCTTCGGAATCGTCCCCAGAAATCGAGTTCCCAGGCGGCATCGAAACCAGCCTGGTACACATCCTGTGATGATCCGAACCTGCTACGCACATCATCGGGCAGCCCTGCAATCGGCGGCGCATTCGGGCTCAATCGCCGGGACCCGGCGCTCGCCGTTGCATTCTGGGACTGCGGGTATAGTGACCCGGCCACGACGCCCAGGATTGCACGTGCTTCGTAAATACGCAGGCCGGCTGCCTGCAAGCTCAGGTTCTCTGCGTAGGCACGCTCGATCAGGGCATTGAGTTCCGGATCGCCAAAGACATTCCACCATGCCGGATCCGGACCGGCAGAATCGTTGACCTCGCTACGACTCTCGTCGATCCAGTCAGAATCCAGTTTTGCCTCGGGTGTCTCGAAATCCGGTCCAACCGTGACGCAACCGGCAGATAGAAGGGCCATGCCGAGAACGGTCAGTGCCGTACCGGTACGTTGCATTGTTCGGGTTAGCCTGAAATCTGTCCCAGTCATCTCTCTCATCGCCTCACGAGTCGAGACCGCAGGCGCCGCTAGGCTCCTTCGAGGTCAGTCTCGTCCGGACTTCGTGTCGGACCGCCGTGCAGATATTCACGCAGGCCCTGGACGATCTTGAAGAATATCGGCACCAGCAAGGTACCGCCAATCGTCGCCATGATCATGCCGCCAAAGGCCACCAGCCCAAGCGACACCCGGCTCGCTGCGCCTGCGCCGCTGGCAACGACCAGCGGAATGACGCCGACGGCGAACGCAAGGCTCGTCATCAGAACCGGACGGAAACGCAGACGCGCTGCCTTGGTCGTCGCCTCCGCGAGGCTCAGCTTCTCCGTCTCACGAAGCTCCTTGCCGAACTCGACGACGAGGATCGCCGTCTTCGACGCCATACCGATAAGCATCACGAGGCCGATCTGGCCGTAGAGACTCAAGGGCTGGTTCATCACCAACAGTGCGACCGCGGCGCCGATAATCGCTATCGGCACGGACAGGATAATGGCGAACGGCGTGAGGAAGGACTCGTACAGCGCAGCCAGAAACAGGTAGACGAATACGGTCGACAGCGCGAGCACGATAGGCATCATGTTGCCGGATTTCTTTTCCTCGAAGCTCGAGTTCGTCCACTCGAACTTGTAGCCCTCGGGCAGTACTTCCGCCGCCGTTTCTTCCATCGCGAGCATCGCAGCACCGGAACTGTAGCCGCCCGCCACATTCGGGATACCCGAAATCGTCACCGAATCGTAGGTATTGTATCGGTTGAGAATGTCGGGCCCCAGCGACGGCTTGGCGGTGACGACGGACGTTAATGGCACGAGCCCGCCGGAGGCATTCGACACGTAGTAACGCCTGAGGTCGAGTTCCTGCTGGCGATACGGGGCATCCGCCTGCACCATCACCTTGTAGGACTTGTTGAACAGGTTGAAATCATTGACATAGTAGCCGCCGAGCTGTGCCTGAAGGGTCAGGAAGATATCGGCGACGCTGACGCCAAGGGTCTTCGCCTTGACGCGATCCACCTCGAGCTCGATCTGTGGCGAGCCGGGCCGGAACGTACTGAATGCGCGGAGTATCTCGTCGCGCTCGGTCGCCTGGCTTATCAGCGTGTTCATGACCGCAGCCAGGTCGTCAGGGCCCTTGCCGATCGTGTCCTCGAGGACGAAGGAGAAACCCGCCACCGCGCCAAGACCCGGGATCGCAGGCGCGCCGAAGACCAGCGCCCGCATCTCCGGAATACCGCCGAGCCGTGCCTGGTACTTGCGCTGAAGTGCGAACTGGTGCAACTCCGGCGATTTGCGCTCAGACCAGGGCTTGAGCTTGGCGATCACCATGCCGGCATTCGGCTGCAACGAGGTATTGAGCAAGCTGTAACCGTTGACCGAAAGAACGGTTTCGATCGCGGGATCCTGCTTGAGCAGTTCCACGATCTCATCCATCACTTCGACGGTTCGGTTCAGCGAAGCGGCGTCCGGCAACTGGACATCGACAAAAAAGAAGCCTTTGTCTTCCTCGGGAATGAAGCTGGTTGCAAGTTGCCCGAACAGTAAGAAGAGTACAGCGAACAGTCCGACGATCACGGCAACGCCCACCGCCAGCCGGTTCGTCAGCCAGTCGACGATGGCGGAATAGCCGGTCGTCAGTCCCGCAAGAAAGCGTTCGAATCCACGTATCAGGATGTTCGGACGCGATTCCGAATGTTTCAGGAAACTTGCCGAGAGAGCAGGACTCAAAGTCAGAGCGTTGACCATCGAGATCAGCACGGCTACGACGAGCGTCGTGCCAAACTGCTTGAACATCTCGCCGGTGATGCCGGGCAGCAGCATCGTGGGCCCGAAGACCGCGAGCAATACCAGTGATGTCGCGACGATGGGCGCTGCCACCTCCTTCATGGCCGCGGCGGTTGCCGCAGGCGCAGGCAGGTGCTGCTCGGACATTAGCCGCTCGACATTCTCGACGACGAGAATCGCGTCATCGACCACGATGCCGATCGCGAGGATCAGTGCGAACAGGGTCACGGTGTTGATGGTCATGCCGAGCGCATAGAGAACGGCGATCGTCCCGATGATGGACACCGGCACGGCGAGCGTCGGTATGAGTGTCGCCCTGGCGTTGCCGAGGAACAAGTAGGTAACGAAAACCACCAGGGCGATCGTGAAGAAAAGCGTGAGTACTGTCTCTTCGAGCGATTCTCGTATGAACAGGGTCGTGTCGTGACCGATTTTGTGGGCAACGCCCTCCGGGAAAAAAGCACTCAACTCATCGAGCTTTGCCTCGACCCTGTCGGCCACCTCGAGCGCGTTCGCATCGGAAATCTTGTAGATGGCGATGAGTACGCCAGGGGCGTTGTTGAATTCGCCGTAGCCCTTGTAACCCTGCGCCCCGAGCTCGATTCGGGCTACATCCCTGAGCCGAGTAACGGCGCCGTCGGCGGTGGCCCTTATGACGATGTCGCCAAACTCCTCGGGGCTCGACAGCCTGCCCTGTGTCGTTAGCGTGTACTGGAACTGCGTGCTTTCCGGGTTTGGTGGACCACCAAGCTGGCCGACGGCCGCCTGCACATTTTGCTCCCGAATGGCGGCGATCACCTGGTTCACGGACAGACGATTCATCGCCAGCTTGAGCGGATCCAGCCAGACCCGCATGCCATAGTCGAGGCCGCCAATGATGCTGGCTTCGCCAACGCCGGGGATACGAGCGAGTTCGCCCACCACGTTCAGGCTTGCGTAGTTCGAAAGGAAGATCCCGTCGAAGCGATCGTCCGGCGAATAGAGGTTCGCCACCATCAGGATATCGGGTGAACGCTTGCGCACCGTGATGCCGCGGCGGCGAACCTCTGCTGGTAACGACGGCTCGGCCAGCGCAACCCGATTCTGAACATCCACTTGTGCGAGATCCGGGTCTACCGAGATGTCAAAAGTAATCGTCAGTGTGTACCGCCCGTCACCAGACGCTTTCGATGACATGTAGACCATGCCCTCGGCACCATTCACCTGGTCCTCGATCGGTGAAGCTACGGCATTCTTGACGGTCTCCGCGCTGGCACCATCGTAGAACGCGCGAACGACGATCTTGGGCGCCGTGATATCCGGGTACTGGTCGACCGGTATGACCACCATGGACAGGAAGCCCATGAGCGTAATCACGATCGATATGACGAACGCGAATTTCGGTCGCTTTATGAAGAAGTTCGGATCCAACTCGAGCTCGCTCGCAGGAGAACCGTCTAGGGCGTCGTGACTTCAGCGACGGGCTGAGGGTCCACAAGGATGCCCGACCGGACCCGCTGCAGGCCATTGACGATGACGCGCTCGCCCTCCTCCAATCCTTCGCGGGCGACCCAATCCGACCCGATGCGCATACCAACGTCGATGTTGCGTCGCTCGACGATATCCTCATCGTTCACGATGAGGACGAAGTGGCCCTGCTGATCCTGCGACACGGCTCGCTGGGGAATCACCAGCCTGTCCACCGGTTCGTCGATCGTTTGTTCCATAAGGACATTGTTTCCTGGCAGCAACAAGCCATCGTCGTTCGGAAACTCGGCGCGCGCACCAACCGTACCGGTTGCCGCTACAGCAGTATTGTCCCAGTTCACGAAACGGCCTTCGTAGGGATAGGCGACCCCGTTCGGCAAGCGGATCGTCGTCTTGAGTTCGCTGGCGAGGTCGCGGCCCTGTTCCCGGGCTTCCCTCCCGCGCTGAGTGATCTCGTAGTAGAGCTTCTGGTCGATCTGGACGGTAATGTAGATCGGGTCGAGGCGTACGATCTCGCACAGAGGCTCCGGCGAGGCCGGCGTGACGTAGTCGCCTACCGCGTGATAGGCGATGCTTATTCTGCCGTCAAAAGGGGCCACTACCCTGGTATGACTCAGGTCATTGCGAGCCTTTTCTACTCGAGCCCCGGCCTCGGCGATTCGGGATGACGCAACGCTGTTTGCGGCCTCTGCCGCGTCGTAGGCTTGCTGCGAAATCGCCCCTTGGGGCTTCAGCCTCTGCGCACGCTCCCACTCGGCAATCGCCTCCCGGGATTGCGCTTCCGCTTGTGCAACCGCAGCTTCGGCCTGCTGGAGCGCGATGGCGTACTCAGCATCATCGAATTCGTATAGCAGTTCACCCTCTTCCACAAGTGCGCCGGGGGTGACGTACCTGGCGGCGACCGTGGCGGATATCTGCGGCCTCAGTCGAGAAGACTCCAGCGACTCGACGACCGCCGGCAGCGAGATCGTCGGCTGAACCGACCGGACTTCCGCTGGCAGGACCTCGACCGTAGGCAGCGCTGGAGGCGCCGCTGGCTCGTCGCCGCCGCCCGACCGACCGCACGCGACCAGGACGAGGCAGCAGGCACCGGCGAAGAAGTTTGCGCACCCGCGAATTGTGCGATCTGAGTAATGCTTAATCGTCAAGCGACCTTGCTCAAGTTCGTCCCGAATCCTCGAATAGTACGACGCCCGGTGCGGTTCCGAAAGCCTTTGCCGCGGCTCGAGAGCGGTTCTCCCCGATTTGACTGCCTCGCGGCGACTGGCGAGGGAGAGCCTTCGCCAGACAATTGCGGCTCCGGGAATGACCCGCCAGGCATGAAGGTTCAGAGAAACCCTGAGGCCACGGCCGGATTGCGGCAACCGGCAAAGCGGCTGCTGCGAAGTGCAAAGTGATTGCAGGGCCTCTCTGGGATGATCACTTCCGTCGGCGGGATGTCCGCCACTGAAACCAAACTGATTTTTGCAGTCATTAACCTTAAGAGGATAGAAACATGAGCAACTCAAGCAACAACGTAAACCGGGGC
>JASJBG010000199.1 GCA_030066625.1 Woeseiaceae bacterium | reverse complement strand
GGAGCTTGAAGATCGTGCGAAGATTCGTCGAAGATCGGCGGCATGGCCCGGATGACGAGGTTTCACGCAGTGATTGAGCCTGCTTCCAGGTCCCCGCAGTGCTTCCGGTTCGCGGATCTCGAGCTGGACCCGGGCAGGAAGGTCGTCCGGCGCGGGCAGGAAGACATCGAGTTGCCCAAGCTCTCGTACGAACTCCTGGGTGCTCTCGTACAGGCGGCGCCCGATACGTTGTCGGCGGATGAACTGATGGACCGCGTCTGGGATGGCGCTGTCGTCAGTCCCGCGACGGTGGCAAAACGCGTCGAACTGCTTCGCCAGGCCCTTGGCGACGACAGCGCGGACCCGAAATACGTCGCGCTCGTGCGAGGGCACGGTTATCGCCTGCTGCCGCCGGTGGTCGAAGCGACGCGTACGCCGGAGCAACGCTCCACGCGTCGGCTCGGACTCGCCGTCTTCGGCGTCGCCATGGCCGCGGCGTTTGCGGCCTGGCTGTTTTTCGATACGAGCCCGGCGCCGGAGCGATCGGTGGCCGTGATCCCCTTCGTCTCCTTTTCCGAAGATCCTGAAGACGAAGTCTTCGCGGACGGCCTGACCGAGGAGCTCAGTCATGCCCTTGCACGCGTCAACGAACTTCGGGTGACGGGACGAACCTCCAGTTTCTACTTCAAGGGCAAGAACGCGGATCTTCGCGAGATCGGCAAGGCCCTGGGCGTTGCCAACGTCGTCGAAGGCTCCGTCCGGCGATCCGGTGAGCGCCTGCGGGTCACGGCACAGCTCGTCGACGCCGAAAGCGGCTTTCACCTCTGGTCCGAGGTTTACGATCGGCAGATGGCCGACATCATCGATATCCAGGAGGACATCGCGCGCAATGTGGTGCGCGAACTGCAGGTAACGCTGCTCGATGCCGACGAACCGCTGCTCGCCGCGGGCGCGAGCGTTGATCCAACGGCGTACGCGTTGTATCTGCGCGCGGTGAGCCTGTCCGCGTACGGAATGCTGCCGACGCTGGCCGAGGCCCAGGAACTTATCGAACAGGTCGTCGAGATCGACCCCGATTTCGCCAAGGGCTGGAATCGGCTGGCCGCCATCCACGGACGGCGCCTGTTCGTCCGGGATCCAGGCTATCCGCACTCACCTGCAGAAGGTATGGCGATCATCAGGAATGCTGTTAGTCGAGCTCGCGAGCTCGATCCGGACAGTGCGGAGGTGTACGCCAATCTAGGCGGCATCGCGTGGGTCTTCGAAGGTGACGCAGCGAAGGCCGCGCCGCTGATAGAACGCGCACTCGAGCTCGATCCCTCCGACGTGAATCTGCTCCAGTTCGCTATCGACTTTACGACCTATCTCGGGCGCATTGAAGAAGCCCGCGACCTGACGGCTCGCCTCGTTGACCGCGATCCGCTGTGTATGATGTGCCGCGTTCTGTTGACCAAGTCGCTCATGTTCTCGGCGCAGTGGGCCGAAGCCGAGGAGCAGCTGCGAACGCTGCAGGTCATGGAAGGCAGCGGCTTTCACTGGAACCTGGGCATCGTGCTGTTGTTCCAGGAGCGACCGGACGAGGCACTCGCGTCCTTCGAGCAGCACGAGGGTTTCGAGTACTTGCGCGTGCAGGGGCGGGCCCTTGCGCTTCACGATCTCGGCCGCGCGGCCGAGTCAGCGGCAGCTCTCGAATCTCTGCGCCAGACCTGGGGCGAGGACCGGCCGCTGGAACTTGCACAGGCCTACGCCTACCTCGGCATGAACGACGAGGCCTTCGCGGTTCTGGACAGTATGCTCCCGGAATACCTGCCGACGCTGCAGACTGAATACACGGAGGCTCTGTTTCATCCTCTGTACGACGACCCGCGATGGGAGGATTTCCTGGTCCGCATCGGGCGATCTGCGGAGCAGATTGCGGCGATCCCGTTCACGCTGCCGACGTCGATCGAACGCTATGCGGAAACCGTGCCGGATTGACGAGGCGCTGCAGGCCCGGCGCTAATCCCCTGTTTGCATTGGTTTTTTCGGGCTTCCTCTGTCCGCTGCATGACTAAATCAGCGCTTCATCAGGTCATCGTCAGGCGCCCGCTCGGCGGCAAAAGCATGCTGTGTCCCATGAATCGGCACGAGAAGGGGTACAGCCATGCTTTCCATAATCAAGACAATGCAGCAGACCATCGTCGCATTCTCGATAGCTGTCCTGCTCAGCGGCTGCGGCGGTACCAAGGTATTAAAGGAGCCCGAGCCGCTCGAGATCGGCCAGCCGATCATTGCCGATTCTGACGAGCGTGTCGCCGTAGTGCTCGACTGGGTGATCGTTCGCGATGGCCCGGGTACCTGGGCAAAGAACGCGGACTGGGATGAATACTTGCTGCGCATTCAGAATGTTTCGGAACGACCCGTCGAGATCAGGTCGGTCACCGTTCTGGACTCGAGCCTGACCTCGCAGCACTCGGTCGCTGACCGCAAGCGCCTGGTCAGGGCGACGAGAGAGACGGCGCGCCGTTATGAAGACGAAGGCGTCGAGGTGAAGGCCGGCACCGGCGCAACCACGCTCGTCGCGGTCGGCGGAATCAGTGCCTCAGTCGGCATGGGTGCGGGCGCCGCGGCGATGTACGGCAGCGGCGCTGCACTCGGTGCCACAGCCGGTGCACTGCTGCTGGCACCCGTGCTGATCACGAACGGCATTGTCCGCGGCGTCAACAACGGCAAGGTCAACAAGGAGATCGGGCTGAGGCAATCCATGCTGCCGAGAACCATCGCCGCCGGCGAGGTGGCGGCACTCAATCTCTTCTTCCCGATTGCGCCGTCGCCGGCATCCGTCGAGGTCGCCTATGCCGATGCAGACGGCGAGTACGTCCTCGCCATCGATACCACGGCGCCACTCGACGGATTACACCTGCCGAAGGATGATCGCTAAGTGCGCGGCGCAAAACCGTCCTGGCGAGTCAGAATCTCGGCTCACCAATCGTCAGCACATTCCGCCAGTTCAACGTCAAGCCGTACGGCGTCGGGCTGACAGTCCCCATGCCCTGTGCCTTGCCATCGTTGGTGCCGTCCTCGAAGTCATCGGTCGAAAGCTGGCAGTTGATAACGAGCTCGCCCCAGTTGTTGGCGATCATCGGCATGTCGGACCGATAGCTGATGACGATCTCGCGATTACGCTTGCGCTTGCCCCACGGGCTCGTCGCGAGGATGTTGTAGTCGCCAAACACGAGCAGCCCGCCCATCGGGATCGGCGGCAGGCCAAGGCCCGCGAACTCTCCCGCAAGTTCGATGCCGGCCGGGTCCACGACCTCGGCCGCAAAACCGCCGTCGCGAACGACCCAGCCACTTGCGGGCACGCGTTTGCCGGCAATCGTATACGCGCGATACTCGCCGCGAGGATCCAGGAAAAACGAGAAAAACCGCAGCCGGCCCGCGGCAACCAGGTCATCGACATTGACCCCGAAGCGTGCCGAGAAGTATTCCTTGGCACGAGCTGCCTCTGCCTCGATCTCTCCGGTCGTGCGGCCCATGATGTTGCGGTGGAAATAGTCGCCATCACAAAAGAGCGACATACCGCAGCCGGTAATCGCCGGGTTCGGATGCGACGCGAACGGAACCGTGCCCGTCGCCATGTAGACAAGATACTGATCGAATCCCGCGGGCACGCCCCGGCGATCGGCTTGCGCATCTGCGGTCAGGCTCAGTAACACCGCCGAGACGAGAATGATTGATAATGGACGCATATCTTTCCTCCACGGCCGCCCCGAGGCAGCCTGTTGTTTTCACTTATTGTTCGTTCACAGGGAATCGCGTAAAAAAACGGCCAATCCAGTCATCCGGGCGGTCGCTCACACTCGTTGCGGCGTTCGTTCGCTTTAGCTCCACCCGATGACTGCGATAGATTTTTTGGTTTGCGGGTGGTGCACCTCGCGTCTAGACTTCGTCTAAGACTCAGGACAGGGATCAACCGGTCAGAGTTTGTCCGGTTGAGCACAATCACGTCCCAATTCTGAGCTAGACAACGGTCTCGGGAGATATAAATGTTCAAACCTTACAAGCACTTACCGGCTATCGCACTGATGGCCTTGGCGCCGCTCGCGCTGGTCAATTCGGCGTCCGCGCAGGGCATGCCGAAGTCGAACCAGTTCTGGTGGCCCGACAATCTTGATCTGGCCGCTCTGCGCGATCACGGCGTCGAGTCGAACCCGATGGGTGACTTCAACTACGCCGAGGAGTTCGCCAAGCTGGATCTCGCCGCCGTCAAGAAAGACATCGAATTCATCATGACGGACACGCAGGAATGGTGGCCCGCCGACTACGGCCACTATGGACCTTTCTTCGTTCGCATGGCCTGGCACAGTGCCGGTACCTACCGCACGCTCGACGGGCGCGGTGGTGCAGCCGGCGGACAGCTTCGTTTCGAGCCGCTGAACAGCTGGCCCGACAACGCCAATCTCGACAAGGCCCGCCGCCTGCTGTGGCCGGTCAAGCAGAAGTACGGCCGCGCGCTGTCGTGGGCCGACCTGATGGTCCTGACGGGCAACGTCGCCATGGAGTCGATGGGATTCAAGACCTTCGGCTTCGCCGGCGGTCGTGAAGACGACTGGGAAGCGGACCTCGTCTACTGGGGCCCCGAGACCGAATTCCTCGCGGACGAGCGTTACAGCGGCGATCGTGAACTCGACAAGCCGCTTGCTGCCGTGCAGATGGGCCTCATCTACGTCAACCCGGAAGGCCCCAACGGCAACCCGGATCCGCTGCTGGCCGCCAAGGATATTCGCGAGACCTTCGGCCGGATGGCCATGAACGACGAGGAGACCGTCGCCCTGATTGCCGGTGGACACACGTTCGGCAAGAACCACGGCGCCAAGCCGCCCGCCGACTGCGTCGGCCCCGAGCCGGCCGCCGCCGGTGTCGAAAAGCAGGGCTTTGGCTGGACCAATTCCTGCGGCAAAGGCAACGCCGAAGACACGATCACGAGCGGACTCGAAGGCGCATGGACCACGACACCCGTACAGTGGAGCATGAACTACCTGCAGAACCTGTTCGCGTTCGAGTGGGTGATGACGAAGAGCCCTGCTGGCGCCACTCAGTGGATTCCGAAGAATCCCGCGGCCGTGAACCTCGTGCCAGACGCACATATCCCGGACAAGCGACACGCCCCGGTCATGCTGACGACGGACCTGTCGCTCCGCTTCGACCCTGAGTACGAGAAGATCTCGCGGCGCTTCCTCGAAAACCCGGAAGAGTTCGAGCTCGCCTTCGCCAAGGCCTGGTTCAAGCTGACGCACCGCGATATGGGCCCGCGTGCCCGCTACGTCGGCAGCGAAGTTCCGACCGAAGAGCTGATCTGGCAGGACCCGGTACCGGCCGTCGATCACGAGCTGATTGATGCCGACGATATCGTGGCTCTGAAGGCCGAGATTCTCGACACAAAGCTGACGGTGCAGGAACTTGTTCGCACCGCCTGGGCTTCGGCATCGACGTACCGCGGCACCGACATGCGCGGTGGCGCCAACGGCGCACGCATCCAGCTTGCTCCGCAGGTCGAGTGGGACGTCAACAACCCCGATGAACTCGACAAAGTCCTGAAGCGCCTCGGCCGTGTACAGCGCGATTTCAATCGCTCGCAGCGCGGCGGCAAGCAGGTGTCGATGGCTGACCTGATCGTTCTCGGCGGCGCTGCCGCTATCGAGCAGGCTGCGAAAGCTGCCGGCCACGACATCACGGTCGCATTCGTTCCGGGTCGCACGGACGCTTCGCAGGAGCAGACAGACATCGCGTCGTTCGACGTCCTTCGCCCGCGTGCCGATGGCTTCCGCAACTACTACGGCGAAAGCGCATTGCGCTCGCCGGCAGAGGCGCTGGTTGACAAGGCGGACCTGCTGACGCTGACGGCACCCGAGATGACTGCACTGGTCGGTGGCCTGCGTGCCCTCGACGCGAATGCCGGCGGCTCGTCGCACGGCGTGTTCACGGATCAGCCGGGGGCGCTGTCGAACGACTTCTTTGCCAACCTGCTGAGCATGGGCACGGTGTGGACGAAGTCGTCGAGCCAGGAAGGCATCTACGAAGGTCGTGATCGCGCTACGGGCGAGCTGAAGTGGACGGCCACGCCGGTCGACCTCGTGTTCGGCTCGCACGCGGAGCTTCGTGCAATCGCCGAAGTGTACGCAGAAGACGGTGGCGAGCAGCGCTTCGTCAACGACTTCGTGGACGCGTGGACGAAAGTCATGACGCTCGACCGCTTCGATATCGCCTACGGTGACGTGCGCATGGCGGAAGCTGCCGAGAGCGCGAAGAGCACCGTTGCCGCGACCGACTAGTTAGTCGCAGCACGTTAGTGCAAAAAATAAAGCCCGTACTCGCCAGAGTACGGGCTTTTTCTTTGGCAGATGCCTAGTCAGGGTGACATCGGCCAAAGCCGCCGTTCAACGGAGTGCGCTCTCATCTCTCCGCGGAACAGCACCCAAGCGCGGATTCCTTGCGGGGAAATCAGCTCGAGTGGATCTTCTTCAGTGCGTCGCTGTCGATGCGGGTGACGGCTTTGTCGAGCGTCTCGGCATAGCAGCTTTCGGCATCGGCGACGCGGGCCAGCGAACCGAGCTCGCGGAACGTATCCAGCTCACAGACGGATGCGGAGGCACGCTGAAGTCGTGCGTACAGTACTTTGGCGCCGGCCTCATTGTGGATGTTCAGGTCGGCAAACGACACGGAAATGCTTGCGCCGAGCGGGCTCGACGATGCATGCGCCGGAGCGGCAATCGCCGCCAATAGCAATGCGGACATGGCCGCCACGATGGTCTTTCTCATATCCCCTCTCCTCGTTTGTTTCCACCCAGAAGAAAGAAAGCTTCCCAAGCGAACTCTCTTGCGGATTCGGTTGTTGACTCTTGACGGGTCACAAGCACGGACGTTTTGTTCCGTACTTACCCCGTTAGATGCTGCGAGGAGGGAATCGGTTGCCGAATCGCTTCGAACGTTTGGTTATGGAACTAATCCCTTAGAACAGGGGTCACTCGAAGATTGCGATTTTCTCAACGACCCGCATGCTGCGACATCGCAAGTGCGGCGGCGCTTGCACCGGCCACCGACCAGCCGCCGTCGACCGGCAGCACGACGCCGGAAACGTAGGCCGCGGCGTCCGATGACAGGAACATCGCGGCATCGCCGATTTCGCTGGCCTGGCCAAAACGACCGAGCGGCACGCTTGCCTTGTACTGCTCGGCGATGGCCTCCGATGGTGCAAGCCGACGCATGCCCTCGGTATCGGCGATGGGTCCAGGCGAGATGCTGTTGATGCGGATGCCGGCCGGACCCCATTCCAGCGCAAGCGTCCGCGTCAGCATGTCGACGCCGGCTTTAGCCGCACACACGTGACTCTGCATCGGCATGGCGAGATAGGCCTGCGGCGCGGAGATATTGATGACCGACGCGCCGGGCTTGGCCAGGTACGGGAAAGCGGCCTTTAGCACATGAAACGAACCGAGCAGGTCGATGTCGACGACGGACTTGAAGCCGTTCGGCGACATGTCGTTGGCGAGGGCAGGGAAGTTGCCGGCCGCACCGGAGACGAGCACGTCGAGGCTGCCACCGTGGGTTTCGAGCGCCTGGGCGACCGCCTCGGCGTCACGCACATCGAGCGCGTAGCCGGCCGACTGGCTGCCGAGCGCCTCGAGCTCTGCCACGGCCGCATCGACCTTTTCCTGCGATCGGCTCGCGACCGCCACGTCAGCACCTGCGCCGGCAAAGCACTTGGCAATGCCCAGGTTGATACCGCTCGTGCCGCCGAAGACGAAGACGCGCTTGCCCGAAAAGTCGAATTTGACTGCCATGTTTGCTGTTCCGCTGCTTGGGTGGCCGGCCAGTGTCGGCCGCACCGCGCCAGATTGCAACGGCCGCGGTGAGCGGCTGTAACAAATCCCCCCTGGACCCGGTCTACTTCAAAGCTATGAGCCGATCCGCCGACAGAATTACCCGCCTGAGAAGCCGCGGCCGACTGAATCGCGAGAAGCTGTTGCGCGAGGCCGAACGCCTGCTGTCCATCAACGGCGACGGCGGCGTGCGATTCAGCGATGTCTTCGAAGCGGCTGGCGTATCCCGCGGCTCTGCCTACCGCATTTACATCGGTATCGACGACCTGATGCAGGACCTGGCGGGCGAGTGGATCAACAACTTCGTTCATTTCTTAAGCGATGAAGAGCCCGCCGAGTCGCCGACGACGTGGATGCTCCTGTCGGATTTCATCGTCGAGCGCGCCAGCCAGTACTGGACGGCAACCGCCGAGACGCTCAAGGTCATGCCGCGCATCCGCTCGAATTCGCCGGCCAGCTATCGCACGGCCGTCATCGAACTGAGCGGCTGCATCGCGGGGCTGTTCGATCGCTACTTCGAGATGCCGGACATTCCGGACTGGAACGACAAGATCTCCTTCTATACGCAGATCTGCGATACCTCGTTCTCGGATGCGGTGCGCGTGGATGGCGCCATCGGCGAGCAGCGCATCGCCGAGGCGCAGGCGCTGTGCCGTACCTTCCTGTCGTTCTACCTGCCCGGGGAGCTGCCGCCGAGGTCCGACTGACGCGCGAGTGCTAGCATTGGCGC
>JASJBG010000198.1 GCA_030066625.1 Woeseiaceae bacterium | reverse complement strand
GTTTGAAAGGCTGATCAGGTACCAGTCCGTATTGACCAACGCAGTTTCGGAGATCACGCTCGACAGAGACAAGGACCAGTACCGCGTTCGTGCCGCATACCCGGACCGGGAGCGAATGCCACTGGCGCACGGCCGGGACCTGAATATTTCCGCGCTGCTAAAGATGTGCAGCATCGCGGCGGGAGCGCCAGTGCGTCCGGACAAGGTAGAACTCGTCGCTGAGAAAGACTGGCATCCTGAAGCCTACGCGGAGCTTTTCGGCTGCCCAATCCGCTACGGCTGCGATGCCGATGTGCTCTGGTTCGATGCGTCCGCCGTCGACGCGCAGCTTCCCGGAGCCATGCCCGAACTACTGGATGCGACAGATCGCATCGTGACGGCGTATATGGACAGCTTCGACAAGGACCACGTTGCCACGCAGGTTCGAACGCTGTTGATTCGCCTGCTGCCGTCCGGCGAGGCTGACCAGGAGGTCGTTGCGGCGAAACTGTTTCGCAGTGCCAGCACCCTGCAGCGCCAGCTGGCAGCAGAGGATACGACCTATCGCGAGGTACTGGCCGAGACCCGCGAGTCCCTCGCCAGGGAGTTCCTTGCAAGTGGGGAGTACTCGGCGGCGGATGTAGCATTCATGCTCGGTTTCGCGGACCAGAGTGTCTTCAGTCGTGCGTTCAAGCGCTGGACCAACACGAGCCCGGGTGAGTACCGGAAGTCCGTTCAGGGCAATGCCGAATCCCGCCGCGCATAGGCGTTTGGTGGCGCTCAGGCAGGTGCAATGCCCTGATTTTCCTCATCCTGAACGGGATTGGTGTTTCTTTCCGATTGTCGGTACATTCGCCTGAAACGGCTGAAATCCACGATAATTCATGAATGAGTCAACCGTACTAGTACTGCACCGCAAATCCGCCGATGAACCGCGCGTCAAGGAGGCGGTCAAGAAAGCAAAGAAGATGGGCTGCGAGTTCCGCGTTCTCGTTCCTTTCAACAAGGCGGAGAAAGGACGGGTCGTTGCCGAGGCAATAGCCAACGGCGCCAACCGGATCATCGCGGGCGGCGGTGACGGGACGATCAACGGCGTTGCGAACGCCTTGGTTGGCAACGGAGAAACGAAGCCGCGAGTAGCGATGGGAATATGCCCCCTCGGTACAGCCAATGATTTCGCTCGAGGTTGCGGCCTGCCGGCCGAAGACCTGGCCGAGTGCCTGCGTATCGCCTGCGAGCGGCAGCCGCGTGCTATCGACGTCGGAGTGTTGAATGGACGGGCCTTCGTCAATGTCGCGAGCCTCGGGTTCGGAGCCGAGATCACCGCGACCACGCCGATCGAACTGAAGAAAGCCCTCGGCGGCGCCGCATATTCGCTGATGGGGCTCGTCCGAGCGATGGATTTGACGCCCTATCCGGCGCGGCTCATTGTGCCCGGTGAGACGACGGAGGAGGGCAGTTTCCTCTTCGCCGCTGTCGGCAACAATCATTTTGCCGGCGGCGGTTTCGACATTGCCCCGAGGGCGCAGATTGATGACGGGTTGCTCGACCTGACTGCGATTCGGCTGGATAAGGGTGTCAATCTCGCATCGATCAAGAATGAGTTCGACGACCCGATGAATCCGGAAAATTCTCACGTCCTGTACCGGCAGCTGGCCGAGTTCACGATCGAATCCGACCAGAAACTGCACTGCAACCTCGACGGTGAGCCCGTGAAGAAGAAGAGACTCCGTTTCAGCGTCCTGCCAAGCCACTTGCAGGTCGTGTTCTAGGCCTTGATCGTGGGGCAGGCGACCGCTGCGCGAACCTTCATCCTTGCGTTGTGGGAGCGTGCCCGCGAAGTGCCCGTGCTGGGTGTGTTGATTCGGGCAGCCGAAGCGAGTCAAAAGAACCAGAGCAAGGATATCGCTGCCGGTATCGCCTACTACACGTTTCTGTCGATCTTCCCGTTGCTCCTGGGCCTGGTCTCGCTGGGCGGCCATTTCCTGCGTTCGGAGGATCTGCAGCTGCGTCTGAACAGACTGATAATCGAGACATTACCGGCGAGCGCCGAGTTCGTCGCTCGCAACATCGAATCGGTAGTGAGGATACGCGGTGCTGCCGGCATCACCAGCATCCTCGTATTGCTCTGGTCCGCCAGCAAGTTGGTCGGGGTTTTGAGTCGGTCCATCAACCGGACGCTGGGACTGCGCCGTGATCACGCAGCATACCTGTCGCCACTGCGTTACTTCATGCTCACGGTACTCGTGGCCGTTCTTGTGATCATTGCGATAACCATTGCCCCAATTATCGAGGTTCTTGCGGAACAACAGCTGAGCTTCGTCGACCCGCGCATCAACTGGCTGATCGAGATTATTGCGGGCAATACGGTAGGGATAGCTATTACCGGGGGCCTCGTGACCGTCGTCTATATGTTGATTCCGTACCATCGGCCAGAGTTCAGTGAGATATTGCCGGGGCTCGCAGCGGCCACGCTGGCGCTGGAAATCGGCAAGCGCGCGTTTGCATGGTATGTCGACCAGGCGGCGGACTACAGTGCGGTGTACGGATCGCTGTCGTCGATCATCGTCATGCTGCTCTGGATGTACTTTGCGGCGCGCATCGTGCTCTATGGCGCGGAAATCATCGGCGTCACCCGTGCCGACCGGCGACCGGACAGGTAGATTGCATTGACGAAGCTCGGTAGTAGATGGACAGCTGCTCCGCCCGCACCATTGCGGATACTCGCCATGCCTCGCAGCCTGTTCGCGCGCATTGCTTTTGTGCTGCTGGTCTGTGCGGCACTGCCAGGCTGCGCTGCGGGCTTGTACGATGTCGATAAGGACGAGAGCACAGCGATCGGGCCTGACAACGGCACCTCGCTGGCGCGGGCCGCAGACGCCTGGCAGCGGGACAACCCGGGTCTTTCCGGCTTTCTGCCAATCAGCCGCGGCAGTGCCGCATTAGGCACCCGGCTGGCAATGATCGAGGCAGCGGAGCTATCCGTCGATGCGCAGTACTTCATCATGAAGGACGACACGTCAGGCGCACTGTTCGCGTCTGCGCTCGTCGACGCCGCGCAGCGTGATGTTCGCATCCGGCTTCTGCTCGACGATCTGGCGACCGACGTCAAGGATGCGAATCTGTATTTGCTTGACATGCATCCCAATATCGAGGTTCGAATCTTCAATCCCGTGGGCCGCGGCGGCATCTACTTCGCGAACCTGATTGGCCATTTCAAACGAGCGAACCGGCGCATGCACAACAAGACGTTCGTTGTTGACGGCCGCTACGGTATCGTGGGGGGGCGAAATATCGGCGACGAATACTTCGAGCTAATGGGCAACAAGGAATTCGTTGATTTCGATATGCTCTTCGTTGGCGATGTCGCCCGGCAGACGTCGTTAACCTTCGACCGATTCTGGAATCACGAACTGTCGGTGCCGATGTCGGCCTACGCCGAGCGCTTCTCCGAGGACAAACTCGAACGCGAAAGGCGGCGCGCCCGCGCCGCCATGGAGGACGCTGTTGCGTCCGCGTACCGGGATGTTCGCGGCGAGTCGATTCTCGACGCGGTTCTGGACGAGACGATAGATCTACAGACTGGCACGGCTCAAGTCATCACCGACGACCCTGAGAAGTTATTGACCAAGGCGGGTACCGATTATCGCTATGTGATCTCCGAGTTGACGCGGGTGCTCGATGAGGCAGAGAAGGAAGTGCTGATCGTTACCCCGTACCTGGTCCCCGGCGAAAATGGTCTTGCCTATCTCGAGGCTCTTCGCCAGCGTGGTGTCCGCGTCACGATACTGACCAACTCGCTGGCGTCGAACAACCATATACCCGTACACGGTGCGTATCAGCGCTATCGCAAGCCGCTTCTACGGGCCGGCGTCGAACTGTATGAAGTCCGGTCGACTGCGGCACCGGAATACACCGATCTCGGCGTCGTGGGTGACTCCGCCATTGAGGCTCTGTCGATGCACACGAAGGGAATATTGATCGACCGAAGGTATATTTTTGCGGGGTCATTGAACGTTGACCCGCGGGCGATTGACGTCAACACCGAAGTGGGAGTATTGATCGAGTCCGAGTCCCTGGGCCGCCTGCTGGCAGAGACCGCTGACGAGAGGATTGCCGCCGTTGCTTACCGGCTGTCGCTCGACGAAAAGGGACGGCTGGCCTGGGAAGCGAAGATTGGCGATGAGGTTGTCCTGCGGACGTCCGATCCGGATGCCGGGGCCTGGCGCAGGTTCCTCGCCTGGGCGTCAAAGATCCTGCCCGAGAAACAGCTCTAACAAATGTGCCGAGCCCTGATTGATAGTTGTTTGCAGGCCCCAAAGCGCTGCCGGCGTCAACGAAGCCTGTTCGCATCGCTGCTACTGGCTGTGTCGGTCAACGCGTTACCGGCCGAGGTCACCGAGTCGCCGGTCGAGAGAGACACAATCACGGCAGCAACCGAGCAGGGGGCCGAAGCCGGCGAGTCCTTCGATGAGGTGCTCGACGAGTTGGCGATAGACGTGCAGAGTTCGATCGATGCCATGCTCGATGATGACGGCACCGGCCTTTCCGGCGACATGCGTCTGAGCTATCTCTTCGATGGCGAGGACTTGCAGGACGTACGCTTCGGCAGAACCGACGTGCTCAGGCTTCGCTGGCGGCTTGCCGCCGAGCGACGGTTCGCCAAGGGCCTTCGCGGATCGATTCGAGTCGCCGGTCTGTGCTCGACTGAAGACTGTTCACCGAAGTTCCTGGTGCAGCCGAATATTTCCGGCGGGGCTAGCATGCGGGACGGAGAGCTAACGATCGACTCCGCGTTCCTGCAGTGGTTCAAAAGCGATCGTTATGACATAGCCGTGGGTCGCATGGAAACCAAGTTTGTTGCTCGTGGCGGTGTCTATTCGAAGTCCATGGATCGCAACGACAGCAATAATCTGCGCGTCAACTGGACCGACGGATTGCATACGACCTACCGCGGCGCCCGGGGCTGGGATTCGCATCTTATCGTCCAGTACAACGACAAGGATGGGGCAAGCAATGTCAGGCGCTTGCCGCTGGACAATTCGTCTGGCAAGTCACGTGCCTCCTACTATGTCGCTTTCGAAAGCAAGGAGACGCTACGGCGCATCGTCCAGCGCGCGCTGAGTATTTCCTACTTGCCTTCGTCGCTGGCAGCAGACGGCCTCGCCAGTCCGGTCCGCGAAGACTACTGGGGCCTCGTCGGGCGCCTGGCGCTGCGCTGGCCAGTTCGAGATGTGGGCTGGCGGCTCCGCGCCTCGGGCGAGTTGGCCTATGCGGGAAATACTCCAGACAAATCGGCTGCTGGGGTGGCCGGTAGCGGCACAGCCGGCGGACTGGCGTGGGCCGTAACGCTGAGTGTCATGGATTTCCTGCCGCGACATAGTTTCGGGGTAAACTACGCGCGCACTGAAGCAGGCTGGTTGCTGTCGCCGCAGTATACGCCGAACGAAGAGCTTTACGAGGCGCGTTACATGTTCCGGCCCACGGATCGGATCACGCTCGACGTTCGTGGCCGGTGGCGTTACGATCTCAAACAGCCCCTCTTCGAGATTTCGGACCAAAACAACTTCGACTTCTACGCACGCGCCACCTGGTCTTTCGGCATGTGAAGCTACGACGAAGGCGATGCACCCCGAAGCTGATCAAACAGGCAGCCTTTGTCCTGACCAAGCAACCGTTTAGCGAGTCCTGTAACCGGGTATACCTATGGAACTGAGCGCCAGACAAACCGTTATCGTCGCAATCCTGGTGTTGGCGCTGGGCAAGTACCTGACGAAGCGCAGTGATTTTCTAAAGGACTACAATATCCCGGAACCCGTGTCGGGCGGCCTGATCGCTTCGGTTCTGTTCGGGCTTCTTTACATGCTCTTCGACACCGAGGTCCGCTTCGCGCTGGATCTCCGCAATACGCTGCTCGTCGTGTTCTTCACGACAATTGGTCTGTCGTCCAAGCTGGACACGCTCAAGCAGGGAGGCAAGCCGCTCGTCATTATGCTCGTTCTGGCGGTGGGCTATCTCTTCCTGCAGAACATCACCGGAATAGGTGTCGCTGCCTTGATGGGGCAACCGCTGGAGGTCGGGTTGATAGCCGGCTCGGTGTCGCTGAGCGGCGGGCATGGTACAGCGATTGCGTGGGCACCGCGATTTGCGCAGGACTACGGTATCGGCAACGCCATGGAGATCGGTATTGCCAGTGCGACCTTCGGGCTTATCATGGGCGGCGTGATTGGCGGCCCGATCGCGCAACAGCTGATCAAACGAGACAGACTCACGCCGAGCGATGACCCGCAGCTCACAGTCGGTACGCCGCACGAGATCGATGCGACCCCGGTGAATTACGAGAATATGCTCCGAACGATATTCATACTCGCGGTCAGCATTGGTCTGGGCGAATCGTTGAATTCGCTGCTGGAGGCGAGCGGCATCAATCTGCCCACCTTCGTATCCTGCCTGTTCGCAGGCATCATAGTGACCAACGTGGGTCCGAAGTGGTTTCCTCGCGCACATTGGCCAGAGCGCAGCCTGTCGCTTGCGTTGATTTCGGAACTGAGTCTCGGGCTGTTTCTTGCGATGTCGTTGATGAGTCTGCAGCTCTGGACGCTTGCCGATCTAGGTGCGTCCTTGTTCCTCATACTGGTCGCCCAGGTCGTCGTCGCTTGCCTGTTCGTCGTTTTCGTCATTTATCGCGCAATGGGGCGAGATTACGACGCGGCTGTAATGTCGGCAGGGTATGCCGGTCTGGCCCTCGGAGCCACGCCAACGGCGATCGCCAACATGACAGCGGTAACCGAGCGCTTCGGTGCCTCGCCAAAGGCCTTCATGGTCGTGCCTCTCGTCGGCGCATTCTTTATCGATGTCTCCAACGCCGTCATTATTCAGTTTGTACTGGACAAACTATAGGCTGTTGGCGCACGCGACCGGCAGCCGCCTCGGGCTCTGCGTCGTGGTGTTTGCGTTCTGCGCAGAGGTCGGAAACGCTGGTGAGTACGGGCGGGCCGAGAATGTCGCACCCGAGTCCGCTGAAGACGTCCAGCTCGGACTTGATGAGCTTGACGAAGAACTCGAGCTGCCGGCCTACACACTCGCTGAGGACGGATTCGGCAGAGAGTACCCGTTCTGGGCGGACAGCCAGCTCAGCCTGAATGTGCGAGCTTTCGACTTTGACCGCGTTACCGGTCTCGGCCCTCTCGAGCAGGTGTTCGAGGTCGGCACCGAATTGGCATTCGAGAGCGGCAAGTTCGACGAGCGCTGGTCTGTTGGAGCTTCCTGGCACACGTCAAGCGTCTTGAACGACCGCATCGACGAGAAACAGCCCGGCGCTCCAGAACCTGCCGATATCTCCGTACTGAGTCGCACCTGGCTTCGCTATGACTTCCCCAATAACTGGCTCCTGAGCCTGTATCGCCAGGACTTTAACCTGCCTTACCTGAATCGGCTCGATATCCGTATGATTCCCAATACGCATGAGGGCTATGTCGTCAAGCATCTGGGCGATGATTTCGAGTTCATTGCCGGCCACATTGCGAAATTCAAACGCCGTGACTCGGATCGCTTCGTCCCTATGGGTGAGGCCGCCGGGGTGGCAGGCGACAAGTCGGGAACCGAGATCCTCGGCGCCAGGGGTAACGTTACGCCCCTGGTCAATGTCGGCGGCATAGTGCTGCACACGCAAGACCTGTTCACCACGGCCTACGCGGAACTGAGTTTCAAACAGTCCTTCGATGAGGCATGGGCGATTCAGCTTGCGGCCCAGGGTACGCGCCAGTTCAGCAACGGCGATGAGCGAATCGGGAATTTCGACACCAATTTCTGGGGTGCGCGGATCGCATTGAGCTACAAAGGTACTGTGCTGAAGCTTGCGAGGACCGGTACCGGCCGCGGCGGCGACATACAGCGCCCCTTCGGCGGTTCGCCCGCATTTACGTCGAGCATGATTTTCGACTTCGATCGAGCAGGTGAGCAGGCGCGGCGCATCGGGCTGTCCCAGAACTTCGCCGACTTCGATCTTCCCGCCGTCAGCTTCGTTGCCACTTATACGGACGGACGGGGGGCAATCGCACCTGACGGCACGGCGTTCCCGGACTCCAAAGAAATCGCCTTCACGGCCGATTACCAGCCGCAGAGAGGCCCGTTGAAAGGTCTATGGCTTCGGGTTCGTTGGGCCGACGCCGATCGCGGCAGTCCGGCAGCGGATCGCAAAGACCTGCGGATCATAATCAACTATAGCCTGAACATGCTTTAGTTCGGCCGCTCGAGGCCAGCACGGGCAGGTGGGGCGAGGCACGGCCCGAGGTCGGATAGTGCTTATTCGAGCAATCCGCCGGTGTCATGCAAGGCGCGGAATTGGCGGAGGAGGTTTCGCCGAATATCGTGCTGCTGCCCACCGAGGTACCACTGCACGTAGGCGCCGTGCATGACACCGGCGGATTGCTCGAATAAGCACTATCCGACCTCGGGCCGTGCCTCGCCC
>JASJBG010000197.1 GCA_030066625.1 Woeseiaceae bacterium | reverse complement strand
TCGGACGGCACGACGATCACCGGCTTCACGAACGGCGGTACCGTGCAGACGAGCGGCTTCGAGTTCGACTTCCTGTGGCAGGCGACGGACTACCTGAGCTTTACCGGTGGTGCGGCGTTCTCGGATTCCGAGACGACCCGCGGCGACCCGCTGCCGTTCGCGCCGGACACGAAAATCACGGCTGGTGGCAGCTGGCAAATCCCGCTGGCCAACGGCAGCCGTTTCCAGCTCGATGGCAGCTACGTGTTCACCGACGAGATTCTCTCGGGCAACATCGGCCAGACGGACGAAGTGCCGTTCCTGCTGCCGGACTACTCGATCCTGAACGGCGCCTTCGGCTGGTACAGCGAGGACGATCGCCTGAGCGTGACGCTGATCGGCAAGAACCTGCTGGACGAGCAGTTCGCAACCACGTATTCGGGTGACGGCTTCCGTTACCAGATCCCGCGGCTTGCGGATCGCTACTTCGGCCTTAACTTCCGGCTGGCCTACTAGGCCGCTTCCTCAGCCGGGAACCTGGCGGGCAACCCTCGGGTTGCCCGTCGATTCCCGGATCACCAGCTTCGGCTGCGGGACCTGCGGCTCGCGCGGGTCCTGACCGTGACCCAGGCTATACAGGTAGCGCACGCTTTGCTGTCCCAGTTCATACATCGGCCACTGCACCGTGGTGAGCGGCGGGTCGACGCACCCGGCCAGCTGGATGTCGTCGTGACCGGCGATCGAAATATCGTCGGGCACGCGCACGCCGCGATCACGCAGTGCATGGATCATCGCTATCGCGTTCACATCGTTGTGCGCGAACACGGCGGTCGGCGGCTCGTCGAGCTCGAGCAGCTGACCGGTGATCGCGTTGCTGCTTTCCAGCGTGCCGTCGAAGGTAAAGATAAGGTCCGGGTCGTAGTCGATACCGCGCGCCTCGAGCGCCGTACGGTAGGCGTGCATCTTCGGCTCGCGGCCCGGGCCTGCCGGCCCGCGCACGAAGCCGATGCGGCTGTGACCGAGTTCGAACAAGTGCTGCATGACGAGGCTCGAGCCCTCGACCGTGTCGCAGCTGACGTGGTGCGGCGTGTCGTCGCGATTGACGTGCACGACCGGGACCGCGGCGTTGAGCTCTTCGTAGTACTGCTGGGTGCAGCGCGCCATCGGCACGATGAGCCCATCGACCTTGAGCGCAAGAAACAGGTTCACGGCCTCGCGTTCGGTGGACTCGACGCCGCGCGTGTCGTTGATGAGGATCCGGAGATCGTGCTTCACCGCCTCGTCCTCGATGCCCTTCGCGAGGTCGCGGAAGAACGGGTTGGTCATGTCCGGGATGACGAGACCGACCAGGCCGCTCTTGCGGTTGACCAGCGTCCGCGCCGCCATGTTCGGCACGTAGCCCATCTCGGCCGCAAGGCCTGCGATCTTTTCGCGGGTCGCGGGCTTCACGCGCGGGCTGTCCTTCAGCGCCCGCGTCACCGTCGACGGGTCGACATTGGCCGCCTTCGCGATGTCCTTGATCGTGACGCGGCGGGATTCCCAGGCCGGTTTGCTCATCGTCGCCACAGCTTACCCGATCGGCGCCGTTCACAGAATACAAACGTTTGTATTTACACGGAGGCGGCGCTACCCTGTGAGCGTCGAGCCGCATAATGACCCCGCCAGACAAACCCAGACTGCGTTTCTTCGAGAGCGCCCCGGCACAGCGCCACATCACCGGCGCCGACCACTACATTTATGCCCAGGCCGAGCCCCGCCACCGCGTCAACGTGATCGGCACGGGCACGATCGGCCACGAGCACATGCGGGTCGCGACGATGCTGGGCCGCGTCGCCATCAACGGCATCTACGACGAGCAGGCACACTCGATGGACGTTGCCGCCGACACCTTCGCCACTTACAGCGATTCAGAACTCAAACGCTTCGACAGCCTCGAGGCGGCGGTCAACGACCCGGCTGCCGACGCGCTGATGATCTGCACGCCAAACTTCACGCACATCGACGTGCTCGAGGTGGCCGCGAAATCCGGCAAGCCGATCTTCCTCGAGAAACCGATGGCGACCACGGTGGCCGATGCGAAGCGCATCGTCGAGATCGCGAGCGACTACCCGAGCTTCATCCAGGTCGGCCTGCAGTATCGCTACAAGGCACCCTACGCCGAGGCGCGTCATGAAGCGCTCGAGCGCGGCACGGTCGGCGACATCAAGACGCTGGCCATGAGCGAGTACCGGCCGCCGTTCCTCGACAAGGTCAAGCAGTGGAACAAGTTTGCGGAGTGCTCAGGCGGCACGCTGGTCGAGAAGTGCTGCCACTACTTCGACCTGCTGACGCTGTTTGCAGGCGGGCGGCCCACGCGTGTATACGCGAGCGGCGGCCAGGCAGTGAACTTCGTCGACTTCGAATACGAGGGCAAGCCGTGCGACATCGACGACCACGCGTTTGTCATCATTGACTACGACAATGGTGTGCGGGCGAACTTCACGCTCAACATGTTCTGCCCACACTTCTACGAGGAGCTCGTCGTCTGCGGTGACAAGGGCCGGCTCGTCGCCAGCGAGCGCTTTGATTTCCAGCGCGACGATAGCGCTCGCTCGCACGTCTCCATTGAAATGGGCGAGAACGGCGCATCGCGCGAGATCGAGGTTGGCTATACGAAGCCGATCGAACAGAGCGGTCACAACGGTTCGACCTTCCACGAGCACATCGAGTTCGCGGACCAGCTCGACGGCAAGGCCTCGGACGCAGCCACGCCGCTGCAGGGCCTGTGGTCAATCGTGATCGCGGCCGCGGCGCAGGATTCGGTCGCGAGCGGACAGCCAGTCGAAATGAACACTTTCGTCGAGCAGCACGGGCTCGACGGCATTTTGTAGACACTGTTGAGGAGTACAGGGAAGCGATGACAACGATCGCCGTAGGTAACGAAAAAATGCCGGCCGTTGGGCTAGGCATCTGGAAGATAGACCGCGAGGACACAGCGCAAGCGGTCTACGAAGCCATCGAGGTCGGCTATCGACACATCGACTCCGCGTGCGACTACGGCAACGAGCGCGAAGCGGGCGAAGGCATTGCGAAGGCGATCGCCGATGGGCTGTGCACGCGCGAGGAACTATGGATCACGTCGAAGCTCTGGAACACCTACCATCGCCGCGAGCACGTGCGCCCGGCCTGCGAGAAGTCGCTCGAGGACCTGGGGCTGGAGTACCTCGACCTGTACCTGGTCCACTTCCCGATCTCGCTCAAGTACGTGCCGATCGACGAGCGCTACCCGCCAGAGTGGTTTGCGGATCCCGACGCACCGAATCCCGTGATGGAACCCGACCCCGTGCCGCTGCACGAGACCTGGGCCGGCATGGAAGAACTCGTGACTGCCGGGCTCGTGAAGCAGATCGGCGTCTGCAACTACAACTCCGGACTGTTGATCGACCTGATGGCCTACTCGAGCATCAAGCCCACGATGCTGCAGATCGAGTCGCACCCGTTCCTGACGCAGGAAAAGCTGATCCGGCTCGCGGGCGATTTCGGTGTCGCGGTGACGGCGTTCTCGCCGCTCGGCGCGCTGTCCTACGTCGAGCTCGACATGGCGACCAATGCGGACACGGTGCTGACGGCAGCCGCGGTCACGGCCGCGGCCGAACGCGTCGGCCGCACGCCTGCGCAGGTCGTGCTGCGCTGGGGCGTGCAGCGCGGCACGTCGATCATCCCGAAAACCACGAAGAAGGAGCGCCTGGTCGAAAACCTCGCACTGTTCGACTTCGAACTGACTGACGAAGAAATGGCGGCGATCTCGGCCCTGAACCAGGACCGCCGCTTCAACGACACCGGCGTCTTCACCGAGGCGGCGTTCGGCAAGTTCTATCCCATTTACGATTGAGAGACTCACCATGACCACCCTGGACATCGAACCGCTCGCCGTCGACGGCCAGCAGTTCCATCCCGAACCCTTCCCGCTCGTTTACGGGTTGAAGACCGAAGGCGCGTCCATGGCCGACGTAACGGCCTGGATCGGCGCGGAGGCCCCGCGGCTCATCGACGAGCTGTCGGCGCACGGCGCCATCCTGTTCCGCGGCTTTCCGGTGGACGGCGCCGATGACTTCGACACCTTCATCCGCGCCTTCGGCCTCGACAGCTTTACCTACGAGGAGTCGTTCTCGAACGCCGTGCGGGTCAATCGCACCGAGCTCGTGTTCACGGCCAACGAGGCGCCGCCGGACGTGTCGATCTTCCTTCACCATGAAATGGCACAGACGCCGCTGTTCCCGTCGCGACTGTTCTTCTGCTGCGAGAAAGCACCCGATGCCGACGGCGAGACACCAATCTGTCGTTCCGACGTTCTGCTCAGGCAGCTCGAGGAAGCGGCATCCGGGTTCGTGGACGATTGCGAACGCCTGGGCGTCCGCTACTCGAACTCCATGCCGGCCGTAGCGGATGCCGAGTCTGGCCAGGGACGTCCCTGGCGCGACACGCTGAGCGTCAGCACGAAGGAGGAAGCCGAGGACCGGCTGCGTGAACTCGGCTACAGCTTCGAATGGCTGGACAACGACGAGCTGCGTGCGACGACACCGAAGCTGCCCGCCGTGCGAACGCTGGTCGATGGCCGCAAGGTGTTCTTCAACCAGCTCATCGCCGCGTTCCGCGGCTGGAAGGACACCGACAAGTCGATCCGCTTCGGCGATGACACGCCGATCCCGGCGGAGAGCATGCAGATCGCGATCGACCTGGCCGACAAGCTGTCCTTCGACATCGCCTGGCAGGCCGGTGACGTGGCGCTGATCGACAACTTCCTCGTGATGCACGGCCGTCGACCGTTCTCGGGGACACGTCGCGTGTTGGCGTCGCTGGTTGCGGACGACGGAACGCGCCTGGCGGCGTAGCAACGCTCAATATCGCGCCTGAAGGCGCTCCTACAGGTGAACCTTGGGCACGGCTGGCCGCGTGACCTGATGCAACGCGCGTAGGAGCGCGTTCCGCCCCGGGGCCACACCGCGAGCCGCGAATCAAATGAGGCTCGGCGGCAGTCGCTGTAGGAGCGGCTTCAGCCGCGATCGCGCCTCAATGGTATGGCATCGCGGCTGAAGCCGCTCCTACAGGCGTGTCGGGCATTTTTGCTCAACCGCCTCCATAACGCTCAAGGAACCCGGACCCCGGCCGATAAATAAGGTATCGGCAACGGACTCCGGGTTTCCTTACATGCAGCAGAACGACTTAGAGGCGCTCACCAAGCTCATCGCCATGCGCAACCGGGAAACCACCGACCGCGTACTGCGCCAGTTCGAAGCCGAATTCCCGAGCATCTTCGAAGACATCGAGAACAAGGACCGCGCCCGCGAGCTGCTCATCGACTACGCCGTCGAGATCCTTCGCGAATCCGGCCGCAAGATCGCCTGATCCGCGGCTACTCCTCCGCGGCCGCCATGGCGGCATCCAGCATCTCGATCATTTCATCCCGCGAGTATTTGTAAGCCTGTCCATGGTTAAGCTGCGCGATCTCGGTCATCGCCTGGTTGATCGTCCAGCCTGCCTCTTCCTCGGCCGGCACGACCATGTAACGCCTGAGCGGTTTCTCTGACGAGAAGAAGCTGGCGGCAGCATCCGCGACCTCGTCCGGCGCCTTGTACTTGCTGCGATCCCAGTCGCGATCGATCCACTGCTGGTAGCGCTCGGCAAACGGCGAGCCGGCCGCTGCGTACTGCTCGTTCTTCGACGTCATACGCTCGATAGCGGTGTCTGCGATGCGTGAGTCATAGTTACCGGGCTCGATGACGCTGACGGCAACACCGACTGTTTCCATCTCGGCCGCGAGCGAATCCGTGTATGCCTCGATGGCGTGCTTCGACATCGCGTACTGGCCGCTGAAGGGACCGGCGAGAATCCCGGAGATCGAGCCGATCGTCGTGATGCGGCCGCCCGACTCGATAATCATCGGCGCGAATGCCTGGGTAACCCGGTACACACCGTAAACGTTAACGTCCATGAGCCAGTTGAGCTCGTCCACCGAGACATCCGTCAGCGGGCCGCCGATGAAGATGCCGGCATTGTTGACGATGCCGTACAGGCCTTTGCCGCCCTCCTCGACCGTGGCGACGGCCGCGTCGATCTGCTCCTGGATCGTGACGTCGAGCTTGACCGCCTGGACATTGTCGATCGCGTTGAGCGCGTCGAGATCCTTCTGCTTGCGCGCGCCCGCGTAGACGAAATAGCCGTCGGCAGCCAGACGTTCCGCGATTGCTCGACCGATGCCGGTGCTGGCGCCCGTGACGAGGATGGCCTTCTGGCCGTCCTCGTGATCGGCGAAAGCCGGAACGGCGAAGACGAACAGCGCGACGACGCTAACGAATACCCGTGTGAAAACCTGCATGCCTACCCCTTCGTGTTGTTGTTGAGAAGTGGGCGAGCATAGCAGCGCGCGGGCGCTGCACAAAAAAAGGCCGGGCAGTGCCCGGCCTCGAGTGCCTGTACCTGTAGGAGAGAGGGGTAAACAGGCTACAACTCAAATCTCCGTAAACTCTAGAGAGACCAGCGATTCGGGCTCGCCTCCGGAAATCGGTCGCGCGGCCAATATACTGGTACTGAATTTCACTCAATCAAGGAGTTCGTAATGCAATTTTCTCAGTTCGTGGGCGGCATCTGCCTGAAGCTGTCCGCCATCCTCGTTGTCGCGTGGTTGTTCCATCTCGCCGACGGCATCGCGATGGTGCTAGACAACCCGGCACTTTCCGGGAGCTCGGCACTCATCACGATCGCCGCCATGCTGGCGATTTGCCTCGCCGCCAGCGCCAGGCTGGTATACCGGGCCCGACAGTCGTTCCTCGTGCTGACTCGCGAGGACTAGGCCGCTTTCAACGCATCGGCCGGCGAGCGGTACTCGTAGCCGAGGTCATGGGCGACAGCCTCGTGGTTGACGTGGCCCGCGTGGATATTCAGTCCGGCTGCGAGACCCGGGTCGCGCGTCAGTGCATCGATCCAGCCGTGGTTGGCGAGGTTCTTCACGAACGGCAGCGTCGCGTTGGTCAGAGCAAACGTGCTCGTCCGCGGCACGGCGCCCGGCATGTTGGTCACGCAGTAGTGCACGACATCGTCGACCACGTAGGTCGGCTCGGCGTGTGTCGTCGGCCGGCTGGTCTCGAAGCAGCCGCCCTGGTCGATCGAGATGTCGACGACGACGGAGCCCGGCAGCATTTCCTTGACGTGGCCGGCCGTCACCAGTTTGGGTGCGGCCGCACCGGCGATCAGCACGGCGCCGACGACGAGGTCGGCTTCGGCCGTCAGCTCGTCGATCGTTTGCTTGGTCGAGTAAACGGTTTTCACGCGGCCGTTGTAGACCTCGTCAAGGTGACGCAGCACCGTCAGCGAGCGGTCCAGCACGGTAACTTCGGCACCGAGACCCACGGCCATGTCGGCCGCGTTGGCGCCCGAGACGCCGCCGCCGATGATGACGACCTTGCCCGGCTGCACGCCCGGCACGCCGCCGAGCAGCACACCTCGGCCGCCATTGGCTTTCTGCAGTGCGAATGCGCCCGCCTGTATCGACAGGCGACCGGCGACTTCCGACATCGGCGTCAGGAGCGGCAGCGAGCCGTCGAAGCCCGTGACCGTCTCGTAGGCGATGGCGGTCGTGCCCGAGTCGACCAGGGCCTTGGTCTGTGCCGGATCGGCGGCGAGGTGCAGGTAGGTAAACAGGACCTGGCCTTCACGGAGCATCTCGCACTCGTTGAGCTGCGGCTCCTTGACCTTGACGATCAGCTCGCCCTTCTCGAATACCTCTTCGGCGCTGTCCAGCACCGTCGCACCGGCGGCCGTGTAGTCGGCATTGCTCATGCCGATGCCCATGCCGGCATTGCTCTCGACGAAGACCTCGTGGCCGTCGCTGACGAGCTCGCGCACGCCAGCCGGCGTCATGCCGACGCGGAATTCCAGTGTTTTGATCTCTTTGGGTACCCCGACTCTCATTGCTCTCTCCCAGACAACGCGGTGGATTTATTGTGGCTTATACGTACACGATACCCCGCGAAGCGTGATATTTGCTTGCGAATCAAGTGACATTACGGGCTTTCTGTGGCAGTTTCTGTCCGGACTTTTACTTACGACGCAATAAACCGCCATGGCGCTTGATCGATACGACCGGCTGATTCTCGAGGCCCTGCAGCAGGACGGCCGCATGTCGAACGTGCAGCTCGCGCAGGCCGTAAACCTGTCGGAATCGGCAACGCTCAGGCGAGTCCGCGCGCTCGAGGAGTCGGGCATGATCGACCGCTACGCGGCGCTCCTGAACCAGGCCGAGGCCGGGCTCTCCGGCAACGTGTTCGTGCACATCGGCCTGCACCGCGAAGAGGACTCGGAGCTGGCCGCGTTCGAGGAAGCCGTGCGTTCGATCCCCGAGGTCATGGAGTGCTACCTAATGACCGGCGAGTTCGACTACCTGCTACGCGTCGTCGTCGCCGACATGGCGGACTTCGAACGTCTACACAAGGAAGCGCTGACGCGCCTGCCAGGCGTGGCCCGCGTCAACTCGAGCGTGGCGAT
>JASJBG010000043.1 GCA_030066625.1 Woeseiaceae bacterium | reverse complement strand
GGCGGCTCAGAACCCACGGTCACCGCCGGGCTCGTCGCCAGGCGTTCACCGCTGCCGGCAAACAGCCGGAACTCGTAGTCACCCGGCGCAGAGGGCATCGTGACGGTCCATGTCGTGGAGAACGAGCCTGCGCCAACGTAGGTCCACTGCAGGTAGGTGCCGTCGCTGTCCCCGACACGTGCCAGCACCAGCCAGTCGGCGCTGCCGCCGAGCCCGTCATTCAGGTTGACGGTCACGGCATCGCCGGCGGCAACCGCTGTGCTGCTCACCGTCAACGTGGGATGCGCGATCGCGAGCGTCAGCGCCGCGCTCGTACCGCCGCCCGGCGGCGGCGAGTAGACAGATATCGCAAGCGCGGACGCCGTCGTCGCAATGTCGGACGCGGGGATATCGACGATCAGTCGGGTATCGCTGACGTACGTCGTCGGTCGAGCGACGCCGTCGACCAGCGCCCGCGATTCCGGGATGAAGTTCGCGCCGCTGAGCGTCATCGTCAGGTTGCCCGAATTGGCCGCGACACGCGTTTCGGACAGCGCATGCAATTCCGGAGCCGGAGACTCGACGCTGATACTCTCAGTCGTCGTAATGACCGAGTAACTGCCGTTGGAGAAGAGCCGAACTTCGTAGGTGTCGAGCACGGCCGGCGCCGTGACCGACCAGTCGAAGCTCGACACGCCGGCCGGGATATAGGTCCAGTCGACGTAGGTCTCCGGAGCCGCGGACGTCGACGCCAGCACAAGCCAGTCGAACTCACGCCCCGGTGCATTCGTCAAGGTGACATCGATCGTGTCGCCCGGAAACGCGGACGTCACGCTGGCCGCGAGCGACGGCTGTACCAGCGACAGCGGCACGACCGCGGACACGCCGCCGCCGGGCGCCGGCGAGGACACCTGCACATCCAGCGCGGCCGCCGTTGTCTGCAGCATCTCCAGCGGAAGGTCGGCGCTCATCATCGTGTCATCGACGAACGTCGACGCAATGTTGGCACCATTGATCAGCACCGAGGATGCGCGCGTGAAGTCGGCGCCGTGCACCGTGATCGCTGTCGTCGGTCCCCACGCGGTGAGTACACTCGGAACGACGCTGGTCGCAATCGGCAGCGGGCTCTCGATGCCGACGGCGCCCGCCACGCGGATTCGCGGCCGCGTGATGTCGTTGCGCACGTCCAGAATCGGTTTGCCCGAGGACTCGAGCGTCGCAAGCCGCTCATCAACCGTCGCCGTCGGGTTGTGCTGCTGCATCGCGGCGATCGCGCCGGCAACATGCGGCGTCGCCATCGACGTGCCGCTGAACAATGCGTAAGCCGCGCCCGGTATCGACGACTCGATACCGACGCCCGGGGCGAACAGGTCGAGGTCCGTCGATACAGCGGAGAAGCTCGCGACGCGATCGTCGTCATCGACGGCCGCGACGCTGATGGCCGACGAAATGCAGGCCGGCGAAATGATCGCGTTGGCGGTTCCGGCATTGCCCGATGCTGCCACCGTGGCGATTCCCGCAGCCTTCAGGTTGTCGATCGCGTCGCGCATCGACGGAAACGTATCGTCGCAGGCTTCGGTGTAGCTGCCGGCACCGAGACTCAGGTTGACGGAAGCGATCGGGTACTGGTCCCGGATCGTGTACACATGCTCGAGCGCTGCCGTGATGTCGCTTGTGTAAGCCAGCGCGCAGTACGGCGAGCCCTCGCAAATCCCCGATGTATGAAAAACCTGAATGGAGATAATGTCGGCACCCGGTGCTACACCCGTGAAGTCGGGGCCGCTGCCGGCCGCGATTCCGGCTACGTGAGTGCCGTGCCGGCAGGCCAGTGCCGCAAACGGGCAAGGTTCGCCGGCGCCGGCCGTCAGCTGGGTTGCCTGGCCGTTGGGGCACGCGCCGCCAATGCCGGTCTCGTTCGCGGCGAAGCAGGCTTCCGCCACTACCTTGCCGCTCAGGAATGGATGCTGGCTCTCGACGCCGGTGTCGACGACAACAACGACGCTGCCGGTGCCGTCGAATCCTGCCGCCTGCGCGATATCGCCGTCGATCTGGACGACGCTCGAGCCGAGCTGCGGTTTCATAAGGACGTCCGGGTAGACGCCCTCCACTTCCGCGCCCATCGCTTCGAGCCTCGCGAGGCCTGCTGCATCGACTTCGATCGCCATATACGGAACCGAAGCGAACTCACGGCGAACACGATAGCCGGTACCGCGCAATTGCTCGCGTACCCTGGAGGCATTGGCGCGCATCCGGGCAACGCGTTCGGCCGGGGCCGCCGCCAGCCGGGAGTCCTTGCTGATCGCCTGCTGTCGTGCCTGCCTGAGCTTGACGATGACGCGGGCCTTGCCGTCGGTCTCGATGCGCTCCCGCACTTCGGCCGACACGCTGTTCGACTGTATCGCTGCATTGGCGATGTCCGGTCCGGGTAGCAGTACGACGCTGGCAATCGCGACGAGGAGCGCGCTGAGTCGGGTTCTTCTGGTCATTCCGGCCATCCCCTTTTCTTTTTGTTCGGCGGGCGCCGCTCGGCTGCGACGCCGGGCCCGGGGCGTTCGAGCGCCCACTTGTTATGCTCGATCCAGCATACGCTTGGCACCCGACAATGCAAGCTCGAACAATATGTTACGCGCGAAAGTGCCTGAATCTTGGTGCGCTCTAGGTGGAATCCGAAATGGGTGGCGGACATTAAGTCTCGTATCGTCCGCAATGCCTCGACAGCGAGGATGACCCATCGCATCCGGGGCAGCGGAGCCACCGATGACGGACGAACGGCTGCTTCATCGCGGCGTTAAGATTCTCCACGACCCAGTTCGCAACAAGGGTACGGCCTTCACCCTGGCCGAACGCGAGGAGCTTGGCCTGCTCGGCCTGCTGCCACCGCGGGTGCACTCGCCGGCCGAACAGGAACAGCGTGTCCTCTTGAACGTCCGCGCCAAGGACAACGACCTCGAACGCTACCTATATCTCATCGCACTGCAGGACCGAAACGAGACGCTGTTCTATCGCGTGCTGACGAACAATCTCGAAGAACTCATGCCGCTCATCTACACGCCGACGGTGGGCAAGGCGTGCCAACAGTTCCAGCACATCTATCGAGCTTCGCGCGGCCTGTACATCTCCATCGAGGACCTCGGTCGCGTGCGTGAACTGCTGGCAAACTGGCCGCACCCGGAAGCGCGCATCATCGTCGTCACCGACGGCGAGCGGATCCTGGGACTCGGCGATCTCGGCGCGGACGGCATGGGCATCCCGATTGGCAAGCTGTCCCTGTACACGGCCTGTGCCGGCATTGATCCCACGGAGTGCATGCCCGTCATGCTTGACGTCGGTACCGACAACGAATCGCTGCTGGATGACCCGCTCTACATCGGCCTCGAACGGCGACGTTCGCGCGGCGAGCGCTACGACGCGCTGGTCGACGAGTTCCTGGCCGCGGCCAACGAGCTGTTCCCCGGCATCGTCATCCAGCTCGAGGACTTCGGCAAGACGAACGCGTTCCGCCTGCTCGAACGCTACCGTGACGAGTACTGCCTGTTTGATGACGACATCCAGGGCACCGGCGCGGTAGCGGTAGCCGGAATCATTGCCGCGATGCGGATTACGGGCATCGAGCCCGAGCAACAGCGGCTGCTTTTCCTCGGTGCCGGCGAAGCGGGGATCGGCATAGCGGACACGTTTGTCGCGGCACTGGCCGAACGCGGCGTGCCGGCCGACGACGCCCGCAAGCGCTGCTGGTTCGTCGATACGCAGGGCCTGCTCGTCGCGGGCCGCGAGACCATCGATCCAACGAAGCAGCCGTACGCGCATGAGCACGAAGCCATCGGTGATTTCGCGGCCGCGGTCGAGGCGCTCGAACCGACCGCGATTATCGGTGTGTCCGGCCAGGCCGGGCTGTTTACACGGCCGGTTGTCGAGGCGATGGCAAGGATCAATGAGCGACCGATCGTCTTCGCGCTGTCGAACCCGACGTCGAAGGCCGAATGCACCGCCGAGGAGGCCTATACCTGGAGCGAAGGGCGAGCCGTGTTCGCGAGCGGCAGCCCGTTTGGCGACGTTACGATCGGCACCCGGACCTTCAAACCCGGCCAGGGCAACAACGCCTATATTTTCCCGGGTGTCGGGCTCGGCGTCATCGTCAGCGGTGCGAAGCGGGTGACCGACACGATGTTCCTCGCCGCCGCCAAGGCGCTCGCGGAAGAAGTCACCGACGCGGATCTCGGCGAGGGCCGTGTCTATCCTCCGCTGTCACGTATCCGCGCCGTGTCCGCGCGCATTGCGTACGACGTCGCGGAGATTGCGTTTGCCGACGGCCTGAGCGACATGGCCCGGCCCGACGACCTGCTGGCTGCCATCGAGGCGAGGATGTTCCGGGCGGTCTATCCGCACTACGCCTGACAAACCCGAATAAGAACACTTTCGTGATCTCTGCGTGATATCCGGCGACGGGGTCGGTGCTTTCATTGGTCGCGTTCCATCCCGACCCCGTTTCCAATCAACTGCCGGAGAATAATGACGTGAAACTCAATCCCCGCTTGTCCCTGCTCGCGCTGGCTTCAGCACTGCTGTTCGCCGCCACCGCGAACGCGGATGACTACAGGAAGTACAACAGGACCTACGAAGTTACGATTACGAACATCACCAAGGGCCAGGTGTTCAGCCCGCCGGTGCTCGTCACCCACAAGCGCTCCGTCGCCCTCTTCGAAGTCGGCCAGCCCGCGCTCGACGAACTCGCGATCGTGGCTGAAGACGGCGCCGGCGCGCCACTCGCCGACCTCGTGTCGACGCTGCCTCAGGTAGCGGAAGCCCAGTCGACGAGTGCGCCCATCCCGCCGGGAGGCTCCGCGATCTACGAGATCAGCAGCCGCCGCGGCTTCAATGTGCTGAGCGTTGTTTCGATGATGGTGAACACCAACGATGCGCTGATCGCCATCGACTCCGAGTTCCTGCCGTTCGGCCGCAACTCGACGCGTACCTATTACGCGCTCGGCTACGACGCGGGCAGCGAAGGCAATAACGAAGACTGCGCGTTCATCCCCGGACCAGCCTGCCCGGGTGACAGTGGCAATCTGCGCTCGACCGAAGACGCCGAGGGCTATGTCCACATCCACAACGGTGTGCACGGCATTGCCGACCTCGCGCCCGATGCTTACGACTGGCGCAACCCGGTCGCGAGAATCACGATTCGCCGTATCCGCTAGTCCCCCGCTGCACGGCGTTCGTCGATCACGGCCGGCCCTTTTTTGGGTGCCGGCCGTTTGCTTGCGAGGCGACCAGTTGGCTGACCCTCTGGCCGAGCCAGCGAATCGCCTCGTCAGTGCGTTCGTCCCACGGGTGGCCGAAACTCAGCCGAATGAAATTCTTGTAGCAATCGCAGGGCGAAAAGATGTGGCCCGGTGCGATGCTGATACCCGCCTCAATGGCATCGTCGAAGAGCGTCTCCGCACTCACCTGCCGGTCGAGCTCGAGCCAGAGCACCGAACCACCGAGCGGCCGGGACGTTCGTGTTTCGGCCGGGAAGTGCTCGGCAACGAGCGCGGCCATGCGCTCGGCATTGCGCCGCAGGACGGGCCGCAGCGCCTTCAGGTGGCGCTGGTAGTCGCCCGACGCCATGAAGTCCGCCAACGTCAGCTGCTGCAGGAAACCGGACGAGCAGGAGAACGCGCGCTTCAGCCGCGCGATCTCATCGATGTCCTGGTTGGCGACGATCCAACCGATGCGGTAGCCGGGTGCCGCGGTCTTCGAGAACGAGCCGCAGGTCAGCGCCCTGAGCTTGCGCCCCAGGAACTGCGCCGGAACCGGCCGGCTGCCGTCGAAACGCAGGTCACCGTAGACATCGTCTTCGATCAGCGGAATATCGCGCTCCTCGAGTATGCGAACCAGCCTGCGCCTGTCGTCGTCCGGCATCGTGACGCCCAGCGGATTACCCAGCGTGGTTGAGAACATGCATGCCTTCACCGGGTGTTCGTCCAGTGTCCGCACGAGATCGGCCAGCGTAACGCCCTCTTCCGGGCAGGTTTCTACCTCGACGGCCAGCATGCCGAGGCTGTCGATCAGTTCCAGCAGGCCATGATACGTCGGCGTCTCGACGGCAATGACGTCGCCGGCCGAAGCCACCGCGCGCAGTGCGAGCAGCAGGGCCTCCTGGCCGCCGTTGGTGATGCAAATGCGTTCGGGCTCGACCTGCACACCGATCGTATCGAGGTAGTGCCAGGCGATCTGTCGCCGGAGCGTCGGCTCGCCGAGCGTTGATGCGTAGCCCAGGCTGCGCTCTTCGGCGCGCGCCATGACTCGCTTCATCGACCGGTGCAGCGTCTTCGCGGCCGGCCGCGCCATGCACGGATTGGCGATACCGAGCGGCACAAGGTCGGGGTCGTTGACGCCGTCGTAGACCCGCTCCATCAGCGAGCGTCCGGAGAGCGGCACCGGCTTCAGCGCCTTGGTGCGCGTTGGCCGGACGAGGTCGTTGCCGGCCCGGTGGCGCACGTAGAAGCCTGACTGCGGCCGCGATTCGACGCGCCGCTGGCGCTCGAGCTCGACGTAGGCCTGGCGGACGGTCGGGATACTGACCCCCGCTGTCTTGCTCATCTTCCTGAGCGAGGGCAAACGGTCGCCCGGCCGCAGCGTCCCCGAGTCGATATTTTCAGCTATTAAATCAATTACTTGCCGATACAGGAAGGTGTCGCCCTGCTTGTCGATACTAAGCATAACTGTTCAGGTCTTATTTCCGAAAAACTGATTCTGTTATACCCACAGAATTTCCCTAGAGTCAAGTGCACGGAACACCACAGCGGGAGGACGCTCATGAAAACGGAATACCGGTCGGCCAATGTCGAAAGCCGTACGTCACGGTTCAATCTGCCCGTTAGCCATCCGTCGCGGTGGCGCCTGCTCGTTGAGCAGCTGCTGGCACCATCCATCCGGATCCAGCGCATGCGCAACCTGAGCGCGCGACTGTTCGAGGACGCCGTTGACGACATCGACGGGAGGGCCTGCTGATGAGCAACGCGGTTCTCTATGGTCTGACGGTCCTGATCTGGGGTTCGACCTGGTTCGCGATCGAGTTCCAGCTCGGCGTCGTGGCGCCCGAGGTATCGATCGTCTACCGGTATGCGGGTGCGTCCGCGCTGCTGTTCGGCTGGTGCTACTGGCGGCGGCTGCCGCTAGGCTTCTCGCTGCGCGAGCACGGCTGGTTTGCGCTGCTCGGCCTGCTGCTGTTCGGCCTGAACTACCTCGTGACCTACTACGCGCAGGTCTACATCACGTCGGCGCTTACGGCGATCGCGTTCTCGACGATGGTGTGGATGAACATCGTCAACGCGCGATTGTTCTTCGGCGTGCGCGCGAGCCGGCGCGTCGTTGGCGGCGCCATCCTCGGCATCGCCGGCATCGTTGCCCTGTTCGCACCGCAGGTAGCCGAACTGTCGCTCAGCGACGAAGTATTCCTCGGATCACTGCTCGCGGTTTTCGGCGCGATGATTGCGTCGCTCGGCAATATGGCGTCGCAGGCCGCCCAGAGGCGCGAGCTGCCGGTCATGCAGTCGAATGCCTGGGGCATGCTGTACGGTGCCGGCTTCAGCGCCGTCATCGCGATGATCGAAGGCAAACCGTTTACGTTCGACGCGTCGCCAGCCTACATCGGCTCGCTGCTCTATCTCGCGGTCTTCGGTTCCATCGTTGCGTTTGGCGCGTACCTGACGCTGCTGGGTCGAATCGGTGCGCACAAGGCCGGCTACGCCATGGTCATGTTCCCGGTCGTCGCGCTCGTTCTGTCAACGCTGTTCGAAGGCCTCGCGATTGACGGCACGATGATCGCGGGCACCCTGCTGGTGCTTTCGGGAAACCTGCTCGTGCTCACGGACCGGCGACGATCGCCGGCACCGAGTACCTGCAAGAACGCGCCTACAGAAGTCCTTCGAGGCTATCCAGGTCGTTGATGACGCGCCAGCTGCCGCCGGTCTTTTCGACGCGGCCTTGCCACTCCTCGAGACGGCCAAGGTATTCACGCGGATCGATGTTGTCCGAACGCAGCTTGGTGACGTTCAAGGCGATCACCTCGAAGCCTGCCAGCTCGATCTCGATGTCGCGCACGTAGCCTTCCTCGAGGTCTTCCTTCAGGTCCGAGAAGATCAGGATCGTCTTGTTGCCGGTGCCTTTCTCGTTCAGGAACTCGACGGCCTGCAGGATGCCGCCCGTGATGTCCGTGTACGGCGACGGGTCGGCGCTCTCGACGAAACTGCGCACCTGCTCTGCGAATACCCGCTTCTGCCGGTTTACAGCACTCGGGCGGTCGTCGAACGAGGCCTTGGCCACGATGTCCTTCTCGCTGAAACTGCCCGTATCGATTCGGGCGACGGCGAAGGCGTCTGTGGCATCGAGCCGCGACAAGGTGTAGCGAATGATCTGCTCCGCTTTCTCGAGTTCCTGCGCGTACGTGCCGGAGGTATCGAGCAACATGTAGACGCCCGTGTTGGTCGGCTGGCGTTCGCCGGAACAGGACGCGAGCAACAGCGCGCTTGCCAGTAACAGGATTCTCATCAGCTTATCCTCCCGAGTTCCGGTTCACGATCGCCCAGCTTTTTCATACGCTCATCGAGCCACAGTGGTACGAATAGCGGCAGATCGTATATCTGCTTCAGCAGTACACCCATGTACTTGAACACGTTGCCGAGCAGTCGCAGGAACAAAGCAGTCACCCGCAGGATGCCCTGGCCGATCAGGCCGACGATCGTGCGCAGCGAATGCACGAAGGTTTCGAGCGGGATCGCGACGAAGGTCAGTGCGAACGGCAGGATGAAGCCCATGCCCATCTGCGCGGCGGTCGTGATCCACAGGTACTGGCCCGTTGCCGTCGTAGCGGCGGCGTCGCCGCGCAGCAGCGCGCTCGTCGCCAGCTCATCGTGCAACAGCACTTCGCGCATGTAGGCGAGACCGGCCTCGACGCTGGCGAGCAGGAACAGGATCGTAAACGTGATCCAGATCATGCGCACGCGGGTCTTGTCGGGCAGCGCGCCGATCACCGGGAACAGCCGCGTGATGCGCAGCGACTCCATCAGGAACAGCCCCATTGAGATCTCGACCATGATGATGACGAGCGCCGCAATATCAGCCGTCCGGAAACCACCGATCAGGTTGGTACCGCCGACCATCTCCGCCATCGGCCGTGCGATGAGAGAGAAGTTAATCGTTGCGCCACCGATCGCAATCATCAGTACAAAGGCCGAAACGAAGAAGTTGACGAGCGACGACGACGACAGCACCGACAGCGCCCGGTCCTTGTCACGAACGATGTCTTCGTACTCCTGCATCAGGCGGTCGATCGTCACGGACCGACTCAGCAGGCTGTCGACGTTCTTGCCGACCTGGTTGAGCGTCTGCTGGATCTTGCGCCACTCGGGGCGCATATGCCTGAGCAGCCGGTGACGGGTCGCGCTGGCCTTGTGGTAGGCGACCATCGCTTCCTTGTGCGCCTTGACCAGCGACTTGTGAATGTCGCCCAGGATATTGCCAACCTTTACGCGACCTTCGCGTGAGTCGAGGTCCGCGACGGCCTCGACGGCCTTGACCCAGCCTGGCGGGTCGGGCGGGACGTCGACGGCCTCCTGGTGGTCTTTCTCGATACGCCCGATCGATTCACTCAAGTTTCGATGCAGCGCCGAGTAGTTGGCGAGATCCTTGCGGACCGAGTCGTTGATGCGATCGAACTCGCGCTCGATGATCCGCTCCTTCGCCTCGCGACCTGCTGCAAGCAGTACATCGCGATTGCGCGCCGCGAGGTGTTTTTCGGAGCGCGCAACGGCCCTGGACGCGAGCCGGAAGCCGCGCGACAGCGCCAGCGTCGCCGCATCGATCGTTGAGTGCGCGGTCGCGCGAACCAGGTAGAGCGCCAGCACGATCAGGACAATCCAGAGCAGTGCCGATGCCACAGGCCATGGCGTAATGCCGAGCATGAAACTCATGATGGTAACCCCGCTATCGTTCCCTGTAAGACCGGTGGTTTTGCGAAGCGCCTCTTTGGGCGCCGTGCCTTTGTCATCACCGCGGAGCGTTTCACAGCTCCGAACATTGAGTCAACGAAACGCCGCACGCACCGCGGTTTCCCTATGAAAACCAGTATCTTATGTCATGCGCATGTCGCCGAAATGCGACATAAGCGGTGCCGTGAGACAATCTGGAAGTCTGACTACGGCCGCGACGCTGACAGATGACCGAACAGGAACACCAAACAACGAGCATCGATTGGACGGTCACCGGAATCGTCGCCGTGTTTGGCGCGGGCCTGGCACTGTCCGGCACGCTGCGATACCTCAATCTGCACACCGAGAATCCGGCGCCTTTCACGGGGTACGCAACCGTTGTTTACATTGGCGTCACCGTGTTGGCCGCGGTGCTTCTGCCGCGTGTTGGCGTTCCGCTCAATCGCCTCGGCTTCGGGCTGAAATTCGAAACGGCAAGGTTTCTCGCCCTGGCGGCAATTGGTGTCGCGCTCATTCAGCTAATCGGTTTCGTTGTAGATCCGCTGCTCGAACGGCTCGTTGGCGAGGCACGCGACCTGGAACGGTTTTCGGGCGTCGCAGGCTCGCCCGCCGAGTTGATCAAGCTGCTGGCACTCAGCTGGACGCTGGCCGCTTTCGGCGAAGAACTGGCGTTCAGGATCGTGCTGATGCGTGGGATCGCGTTCAGCCTCGGCGACAGCCGGATTGCTTTCGGCATTGCGCTGGTTGCACAGGCAGTCCTGTTTGGCCTGGTGCATGCCTACCAGGGCCCGGCAGGAATTATCGGCGCCGGTATTAACGGACTCATATTCGGCGGACTGACGCTGGCAGCGCGCGGCAGCATCTGGCCGGCCGCGCTAGCCCATGGATCGAGCAATACGATTGGCATCCCGGGGCTGTACCTGGCGTAGGTCTTACGGAATGGCGTTACTTCGAAGAATAATGGCCGACAGCAACTGGAAACACGCCGCTGCTGAATTCGCGCTTATCGTCATTGGTGTGACCATCGCGCTCTGGGCCGACGCATGGGTCGGCGAGCGACGCGATGCGCAAAGAGAGACGGCACGGCTGACCGCCCTGTACGCGGACACCGGGGAAACGCTCGCGGCGATTTCGGCGATTCACAAAAAGACCGCAGGCGCGGCAAAGGCCTTGCGTGAGATTCTCAGTCTGCAGCCGCCGTACGAACCCTATGACGAAACCTCCGACCTGCTTCGAACCGGTCTGCTTTTCGGGCTGGCGTTCCATCCCGAGATGAGTGTCTACGACGACCTGAAACACTCCGGCGAGCTGGCACTCCTCACCAACCCGGACCTTCGACAGGCGCTTTCGAGCATGGAGGCCGGCCTGGAGCAGCTGCGGTTGACGCAGGCGGACCTGACGACCGTGCAACAACTGAACGTCGATTCCTACATGGTCGATCATATGGATTTGCTCTCCTTCTACGGAGAGTTGACCGGCTTGCAGCAAACCGACGACGCGCAGATCGCGGACTTCGGATTCGTCGCCGACAAGGAGTTTCGCAATCGGGTCTTGCTCAAGTTGGACCTGGTAACGCAGCTCGAAGCGGTGTTGGAAGATGCCGAATCGAGGGTGTTCGACGTGAAGCGCCGCATAGAAGCGGAGCTGGATGACTAAGCGCCTTCCCGCGCAGTCGCTTCAGCCGTCCACTGCCGCTGTGCGTGCCCACGGAATGATCCGCAGGCGCTGGTAGCCGATCGGCTCGCCGGACACCTCGCTCAAACCGTAGCGCCCGCTTTCCAGCCGCCGGAGCGCCGCCTCGATTTCGCGGATGGTCTCGGTGTGCTGCTCGGTCAGCGACCGGGCCCGCTGCTGCATCTCGGCAAGGCTCGCCGAATCCGCCATGTCGAGGATCGCGCAATCGCGCTTGGTCCCCGTGATCTGCGAGAGCGAACCCAGCAGCGACTCGAGCTCGGCGCGTTTGTCGCGCAGGCGAGCCTCGAGTTCACCCAGCTCCGAAGGTGTAAGGCCTGATTCGGCGTTGCTCATCAACAGTAATCCCTCTGGGCGGTCCGGAGCCCCCTGATACGCGCAACCGCGCGCCCGATAACTCATTAGTTTACATAAACTTAAGTCGGGCTGAGCGAGCCGGGCTGTAAGTTTCTGTATTTTCTCGGGTTACCGGCGCAACCAAAATAATCGCCGTGGAATTTTGACCCTTTGCCATGAGTGAGATAATTTGTCTCACATATGGAGACAGCAAAGACAACTACGCTCAAGGCGCTCCGGATCCTGTTCCGGCCTATTGCGCGCATCCTGTTGAAGGCGGGGGTCAACTGGAAGGAGCTCGTCGAGGTCTGCAAAGCCACCTATGTAGAGGTGGCCACTACGGACTTCGGCATTCGCGGCCGACCGACCAACGTGTCGCGAGTCGCGATCCTTACCGGCTTTTCGCGACGGGAGGTGCGCAGGCTTCGGGATCTGCTGGAGCAGGAGGAAGCGACGAGCTTCGACCGGATGAACCACGCCACCCGCGTTCTGTCGGGCTGGTATACGGACGAAGACTTCATCGATGCATCCGGCAAACCGAGGGCACTCGCCGTGTCGGGCAGCAACCCGTCGTTCGAAACGCTTTGCTCGCGTTACTCGGGCGACGTACCTGCCACGACGATGTTGAAGGAACTACGCCACGTCGGCTGCGTCGATGCAAACGATGACGGTCGGCTGGTCGCGAAAGCGCGGACCTACATCCCCGTGCTGACGGATCCGGAACAGGTACTGCGTTCCGGCAGCGTGATGGAAGACGTGGGCCAGACCGTCGCCTACAACCTGCACCGCAGCAAGGAAGACCCGAGCCGCTTCGAGCGTCGGGCAACGAATACCGCAATTCCCGCGAGTGTCGTTCCGGCATTCCGGGCATTTATCGAAGAAGAAGGTCAGGCATTTCTCGAACGCGTGGATGCGTGGTTGACCGAACACGAGGACGAAGAGGCAACAGAAGCTATACGCCTCGGTTTCGGCACCTACTGGATTGAAGACAAGGACAACGACGAGAGGACGCAGCAATGAACGCTAACAAGCCTTTGACACTCGCCGGATTAGCGATAGCTATCGCGCTCGGTGGTGCAATGCACCGGGCGAGCGCCGGCATCGATGGCGGGGGCGCTCCCGGCACATCGAAAGGAACCGTGACCGCGTTCGGCAGCGTTTACGTAAACGGTGCCCGATTCGCTACTGATAACGCGCTCTTTATCATCGACGGTGAATTCGGCCAGGAGTCGGATCTCGAAATTGGCCAGGTCGTCTCCGTGTACGGCACCCGCAACGGAGACTCCGGCGTCGCCTGGGTAGTTACTTACGACGATCTCGTCGAAGGACCGATCTCGGCGATCGACTTGAACGCCGGCAGCGCCACGATTCTCGGCCAGACCGTGCTCATCGACCCGGAGACGGCTTTCGCCGGTGGCGCATCGCTCGAAGACTTCGGCCAGAACGACAGCGTCGAGGTCTCCGGCTTCGTCGATGCCGACGGCAACGTCGTTGCCACCTACTTCGGCGCATCATCCGCCGACACCGCAGATGTAACCGGCACGATCGAAAGCGTTGACGAGAGCTCGATGACATTCACGGTCAACGACCTCGAGGTCGACTACAGCGATGCAAACCTGTTCGATCTCGACGGTGGTTCGCCGACCGTCGGCAGCCGCGTCGAGATCCTCGGCACGCCGCTCGACGGCAACACGATCAAGGCAGACCAGGTTGCGCCGCCGATCGAAGGCATCGATGGCGGCGGCGGCGACAGCGTCAATGCCGACGTCGAGGGACTCGTTTCTGATCGCCGCTCGTGGATGGAATTCGACATCGGCGGCACGCCGGTCCGCATCGGCTGGCGCACCGCATTCGTCAACGGCTCGTTCTTCTCGCTCGCGGAAAACCGCAAGGTCGAAGTGCAGGGTGCGATGAACTCTGCCGGCGTGCTGGTCGCGGATCGCGTCGAGTTCGAACGCAGCGCGGATACGCAGGTCGGCGGCCGGGTCGATGCCGTATACGGCGATTCGGTACTGGTCGGCGGAATACTGGTCCGGGTAACGACAGAAACAAGCTATGAAGACGACAGCGATCAGGAGGTCCGTCGCTTCACGGCAGTCAACCTCAGTGTAGGAGACACGATCGAGGTCAACGGGTTCGAGGACGGCGGCGCGATCGTCGCGACACGACTCGAACGACACAACGACAGGGACGACGACTATGACTATGACGGCCAGAACTTTGACGATTGAGCCGGACGACGGCGCTGAGCTGCCGCTCGTCCTGGTGACGGTCGGCGGTGACGACGACGAGTTCATGACTCTGAACCAGCACCTCGATGAGCTCGCGCATGTCGAGGACCCGCAGTACCAGAGCCTCGTGGTCGCCCGGCCGGACATGCCGAAGATGATGTACAACGTGCTGCGCGCACGCATCAAGTCGCTGAAGCATGTCTACATCCGCCGGCTGAACGAGGCGCCGGAAGACTGCAGCGAACGCCTGCACGAAAGCGGTACTTTCCTGGTCACGAAAAGCAGCGAGGGTGAGGGTTGAGCGATATGCGTTACGTTCGCCTTGGCAATACGGATCTCGAGGTCTCCCGACTGGGCCTCGACTGCCACTCGCTGGGCGTTACCCAACGCGAACGAGGCTGGGACCCGTCCAGCTATGACGGCGAGGTCTTCGCCATCCGAACGGTGCACGCGGCGCTCGACGCGGGCATTAACATTTTCGACACGACGTCGGGCGCCGGTGGCGCCCGGGCCGAAGCTTTGCTCGGCAAGGCACTGCGGGACCGGCGGGAGAGCGCCCTGCTTGCTTCGCGGCTTTGTCAGGCGAAGGACGGAGACGCCGTCAACGACAGCGTCTCCGCTTCATTGCGGCGGCTCCGCGCTGATCACCTGGATATCGTCTACTTGGGTGATCACCTGGATCAGATGCAACATCCTCTCAATGCACTGGTTCGTTTGCGTAAGCGCGGAGTCGTCCGCTACCTCGGCCTCGTCGTCTCGGACCCGGTCAAGGCGCTGCCGCTTGTCGCAACTGGCGAGTTCGACGTCGTCGAACTGCAGTGCAGCGTTGCGGACGAAGACGCCGTATCAACGCTGTTGAACACCTGCCAGCAGAAGGGCCTCGGCGTCAGCATCATCAAGCCGCTGGCCTCGCGGACCCTGCAGACGCTCGCCGGCATCCTCGACGCCGGATGGGTCGGCAGCAACAAGGTGCGCGAATGCTGCCTACGCTATCTGCTAAGCGATCCCCGGATTCACTTCATCAGCCTCGGCATGCGCTGGGAGCACGAAGTGGCAACCAATTCCCGTATGGTTGCCGACATTGAACCTGCCTACATCCCCTTGGCAGCGTCGTCCTGAGCGGCTAAGAAACCGCGCCGGACAAAAGAAACCCCGCCGTCGCGGGGTTTCTTCTTTGGCTATGCTATGACCAGTACCATCCGAAACGGACGATGAAACGAGGTATCTGACATGCAATACATCGATGGATTCGTGGCGGCCGTACCGACCGCCAACAAGGCGGAATACCTGCGCCATGCCAGGGACGCGGTCGCCGTCTTCAAGGACCACGGCGCAATTCGCGTCGTCGAATGCTGGGGAGATGACGTTCCTGACGGCGAAATCACGTCATTCCCGATGGCCGTCAAGTGCAAGGATGACGAGACGGTCGTGTTCTCGTGGATCGTGTGGCCGTCACGCGAGGCGCGCAACGCCGGCATGGAAAAAGTCATGGCGGACGAGCGCCTGCAGCCCGAGAACAACCCGATGCCCTTCGACGGCATGCGGATGATCTACGGTAGCTTCGAGGTGATTCTCGACGAGTAGTTCTGCTCAGCGCAGCGACTGCACGAATACGATGATGATCGCCGCCGGCACGATCGTTCGCACATAGAAAGGCCAGATCTTCCAGAACGGACCCTGCTCCGCATCCGGGTTGCCTTTCTTCAGCTCGTTCAATACACCGTCGCGGTGCCAGATCCAGCCGGCGAATACGCACAGCAGCAAGCCGAGCAGCGGCTGACCGTAGCGCGTCGACGCGGCGATCGCGAGACCGAACAACGCTTCGAAGTTGAGGATGATCACGCCGCTCAGGACGATAATCACGCCGCCCGCCAGGTAGGTCGCCCGCTTGCGCTCGAGGCCGTGGTTTTCGACCGCATAGGCCACCGGCACTTCCAGCATCGAGATCGACGAGGTCAGGGCCGCGATCGACATCAGCACGAAGAACGCAAGGGCCACGAAGATACCCGCGGTGCCCATGGTCTCGAACAGCGCCGGCAGCACGGCAAAGATCAGCGTGTCCTCGGAGATCAGGTTGCCGGCGGCGTCGTAGATCGCGACGCCGTTGTTCTGCGCGACGTACATCGCCGGGAGAATCAACAGCCCCGCCATGACCGCGATACCGATATCGAGCAGCGTGACCGAGCGGCCAAGTGAGACGATGTCTTCCTTGTCGCTGACGTAGGACGCGTAGATCAGCATGCCGCCGACGCCGAGCGACAGCGAGAAGAACGCCTGGCCCATCGCGCTGATGACGAGCTGCGGATCGGCGATCCGCGAAAAGTCGGGCACGAGGTACGCCTTCAGGCCCTCGCCGGCACCGTCGAGCGTCAGCACGTAGACAATCAGCGCCACGAGAATGAATAACAGTGACGGCATCAGGCGCGTACACCATTTCTCGATGCCTTTCTGTACGCCGCCGCAGATGATCGCAATCGTGACGAACATGAACAGCGTCATGAAGATGAGGTTGCGGCCGACAGCGAAACCGGTCAGCCAGTCAGCGAAGCCACCCATGCCGAGCAGGTCGCTGACCGGCACCATTGCGTAGGCAAACATCCAGCCCGCGACGATGGCGTAGAACCCAAGGATGACGCTTGCCGTAGCGATGCCGAGGTAGCCCGTGAACGAGCCCAGGTTGTAGGTGAACCTGTCATTGGATATCGAGCGCAGCGCCGTCACTGCATTCGCCTTGGCATGACGGCCGATGATGAGCTCCGCCATCAAAGCCGGATACGCGATGAGGAACGCGAGCAGCAGGTAGACCAGCAGGAATGCGGCACCACCGTTACTGGCGGCCTGGGTCGGAAATCCCCAGATATTGCCTAGGCCGACGGCCGAACCTGACGCGGCCAGGATGAATCCCAATCGGGAACTGAACTCACCGCGTGGCGCACCCATATGATCTTCCTTCGGCCGAAACGGCGAAACAACAGCGGCACATGTTAGAGCCTTGTTTCCACGTCGTCGAGCGGTTCTACTGCTCCTGATGACTACGTTGCCTGACAACGAGCAGCGCGCGTCGAGATTCCCGCTGGGCGCGGCGGTCGAACTCGAACAACTGAGTCGCGATCCCAACCCGGTGCTTGCAGCATTGCGCGAGTCTGAGCCGGTCTCGTGGGTGCCCGCGCTAAACATGTATCTCGTCACACGCTACGACGACGTCAGCGCAGTGCTCAAGGATGATATCCACTATATCGTCGGCACCGAGGCTTCCCTCCCCTACGATACTTTCGGCGAACACATGATGACCGTCGACGGCGCCGCTCACGAACGCTACAAGGCACCGCACCGGCCGTTTTTTCTGCCGCCGTCGATTCGCAATTCGCTCGAGGAGCGTATCGCCTCGCACGCGCATTCACTGATTGACGATTTCGCGGACAAAAGAGAAGTCGAGCTGCGCGCGAACTTCTCCGCGCGACTACCGGTGCTGACCATGCTCAGCCTGTTCGGGCTGAAACTCGAGGACGAATCCCGACTCAGGCAGTGGTACGACACCTTCGAAGCCGCACTCAGCAACTTTACACGCGATGAAGCCATACGAGCCGCGGGCAATCGATCCGCCGACGAATTCCACTCACTCGTGCAGACCTACCTCGATGCCATTAACGAAGGCGGCGGTGACCCGTCGGGCTCTTTGCTGGCAGCGCTCAAAGCCGCGCCGGCAGAGCAGCGGCTGTCGGACGAGGAAATCCGCCGCAACGCGTTGATCATCTTCTTCGGCGGAATATCGACCGTCGATGCGCTGATACTGAACACGCTGTACTCGCTTGCGACCAACGAGAGCCTGCAGCGAGTTCGTGAGGACCGGTCACTCCTGTCAAAGGCGATCACGGAGACCATCCGCTGGCTGGGACCCGTCCAGTCGGCGACGCGGCATGTCGCGGTGGACACAGAGTTACACGGCGTCCGGCTGCGCATCGGTGACACGGTGAACTGTATGCTGTCGGCAGCGAACCGGGACCCGTCGAAGTTCGAGAACCCGGACGCGTTCGACCTCGACCGGGCGAACGCAGTACAGCATGTCGGCTTCGCGGTCGGACCGCATCACTGCCTGGGCTCGCACCTCGCCCGCGCCGAAGCGCGGATTGCGATCAACACGCTACTGGATCGTCTGCCAGCGCTGACGTTGGATATGGATCGACTGGAAGGGCCACACGGTTACGAGTTCCGCCAACCCGTTTCAGCCGTCGCCACATTCTGATCCTGCTGAATGCCTTGCTCACCCTATTGTAGCTGCGATACTTACAATCGCACCTGTGGGTGCAGTCTTGTAATCAAACCAGGGACACTCGCGGCCATGGACAAACTCGAGAGCATGCGCGCCTTTACCAAGGTCGTGGAAATGAACGGCTTTGCCGCCGCGGCGCGGACCATGGGCCTGTCGCGGTCCGTGGTCAACAAGTCGGTGATCAACCTCGAGAACGAGCTCGGCGCGCAGCTACTTCGGCGCAGCACGCGCAAAGTCACGCCGACCGAGACCGGCCTCGCCTTCTACGATCGCTGCCTGCAGATACTGGCCGACGTCGACGAGGCCATTTCGGCGGTCACCGAGCTGCAGGAGCACCCGACCGGCACGCTGCGCATCAATGCGCCGATGTCGTTCGGCACGGCACACCTCGCCCCCGTCGTTGCCGAGTTCATGGCCGAGTACCCCGATGTGCACGTCGAGCTGGTGCTGAACGACCGCTTCGTCGACCCCATTGAGGAAGGCTTCGACATCACGCTGCGGATCGCGGAGCCCCTGTACGCGACCAGCCTGATTTCGAAGCAAATCGTGCCCGCGGTGCGCGTCCTGTGCGCGTCGCCCGAGTACCTGGAGTCCGCCGGCGAACCGAAATCACCGAAAGAGCTCAGGGATCACCGCTGCCTGCAATACGGTTACTCCGGCACGCTCTCGCAGTGGCGCCTGCACGGACCGGACGGCGAACAGTCCTATGCGATCGACTGCGTGATGTACTCGAACAATGGCGACGTGCTCAAAGCCGCCGCTCTGAATCACCAGGGCATTGCGCTGCTGCCGACCTTTCTCGTCGGCGAGTCGCTGCAGGAAGGCCAACTCCGATCGGTACTCAGTGATTACCGCCCGCCCGAGATCGTGCTGTCCGCCCTCTACCCACGCCACCGGCATCTCTCGGCGAAGGTCCGCCTGTTTGTCGACCTGCTCGACGAGCGCTTCGGCGGCAGGCCTTACTGGGACCTCGTTCAGTAACCGGCGTTGCGCCGCGACAGGAAATACAGGGCCCAGCCAGCGACCAGCAGTCCGCCGGCCAGCAGCCAGGCTTCGACCGGTGCCGTGGCACCGATGAACGCGCACAGCGCCAGCGCGATTCCCGGGATGAGCCAGCCGAACGGCAGCCGGAATGCATCATCACCCACGCTCTCGCCCAGTGCTCGCCGTACCCGCGGCAGGCCGCCGATGCTTATCGAGTAGCAGATTAGCCGCGCCAGCGAACTCGCACCGGCGAGCAGGACAAAGGTGCCGGACAGCGCGAGCGCGAGCCCCGCGACGCCGAACAGCAGCACCGAGTTGCCCGGCGTCGAAAACGTCGGATGGACGCGCGCGAACCAGGCCGGCAGCAGGCCCTGTTCGCCAAGCGCGTAGGTCAGCCTCGGCATCGACAGCATGTTGGAGGCTAGATTGCCGCCAATGCTGAACACAGCGGTCAGCGCAATGATCACGGCGCCGGCGTTGCCGGCCAGCACGCGGCCGACGTCGGCGAGCGAGCGTCCTTCTCGCTCACCGTCGGGTATGACTGCAACGAATACCAGCATGATCAGGAAATAGAGCACCGACGTTGCCGCAACCGTCACGACCAGCGCACGCGGCAGCGTTCTTCGCGGGTTCTTCGTCTCGCCGGAGACCACGGTTGCGACTTCGAAGCCGACGAACGCATAGATGATCAGGAGCATCAGCCCGCCGAAATCGTCGATCGTCGGCAGCTCGGCCGGGAGCAGCGCATCGCCGGTCACTTCCTTCAGTCCCAAGAGCACCAGGACGACGACGGGTGTGATCTTGAACACCGTGAATATCGCGAGCGTACGGACGCCGTTGCGAACGCCAACATAGTTGGCAGCGGTCAGCACGACACCCACCGCCACCATGAACGCAGCGCGTCCGGCGCCGCTCCCAACCCAGGGCCAGAAGGCGCCGAGGTACAGCGCCATCGCGTTCGTGTTCGCGGCGTAGGCGCTGAGCCGGCTGATGTAGAGCAGCCAGCCCGAACTGAACCCCGCCAGCGGGCCGAATGCCGTCTGCGCGAACAGCACCGGACCGCCCGAGTCGCGAAAGTAGCTCGCCAGTTCGGCAAACGACAGTACGACGGTCAGGAACAGCGCCCCGATGGCGAGAAACAGCCACGGGCTCAGATTGCCGGCCACGGGACCGACGGCGCCGGGCAGCGCAAAAATCCCGGCGCCGACCATCGAGTTGATCACGATCAGCGCGATGCCGGCCCAGCCGATCGCCCGGATCAGTGACGGTTTTCCCGCCGTGCTCGAGTCGCTAACCACGTTGTCCGCTTACCCCGGCTTCTTCGCGACGAGGAACAGGACCCGGCCGCCCGGCGGTCGCCATTCGTAATCGACGCCGAAGCCCGCCGCCTTCATGCTGTCGACGAGCTCCTGGCTAGTGAATACCGATACGTAAGGCATGAAGCCGAGCCATCGGCCGATCGGGCCGACGAACCTGAACCACCTCATGTTGTCGCCGAGGCAGACTGTGCTGCTCACGAATACGCCGCCAGCCTTCAACAGCCGATAGACCTTTGCAATCGCAGCCTCCTTGTCCTCCAGGAGATGCAGGATGCTCAGCCCAAGTACGACGTCGAGGCTGCCGTCCGGCAGATCCATGTCGTCGAGCGTTGCGCGCTCGAAAGTGACGTTACCAACGTTAGCGGCCGCCGCTTTCTCCCGCGCGATGTCGACCATGTTCTGAGAGACGTCCGTCGCGAGAACGTGCTTGACGTGCGGCGCATGTGCGATCGCCGTCGAGCCCGTGCCACAGCCGAACTCCATCACCTCCGTTTCGGGCGTGAAGTACGACCGCGTGACCTCGAGCTTCTTCTCGTAGGACGCCTGGTCGGCAACCGGCTGCTTCGAATACTTCTCGGCAATCCTGTCCCAGAATTTTGTGTCCGTCATAAACCGACCTCCGCAACCACGCGGGCGAGCAGAAACGCCACGCGCAGAAGTTCCGATAGTGCGATGCCCGCGTCCGCGGGTCTACTGATGTCGCAAATGCCCTCGATGCTTCGGGGCACATAGGGCCGCAAGTACCGTTTCATATGCCGATCTCCTGTCAGTCAGTGAATCGATGCGGCGCACGATACCTATACGTAAATCGATGTAGAATCCCGTTTTCGACAACTCTGATATGCGTATTCGTATGGACTGGCGCGGGATTAATTTCGACTGGAACCGGGCGCGGGCCTTTCTCGTCACGGCCGAGGAAGGCTCGCTGTCGGCCGCGGCGCGGGCGCTCGGCATGACCCAGCCGACACTCGGTCGACAGGTAACGGCACTCGAAGACGAGCTCGGCGTCGCGCTGTTCGAACGCGGTGGCCGGGGCCTCGAGCTTACGCCGTCCGGTCTCGACCTCGTCGAGCACGTGCGCGCGATGGGCGAAGCGGCCGGTCGCCTGTCACTGAGCGCCTCTGGCCAGTCCAGCACGCTGGAAGGCAACGTGTGTATTTCCGCAACCGAGGCCATGGCGACCTTCGGCCTGCCGTCGTTGATCGCCGAGCTGCGGCGTGCGGAGCCCGGCATCGAGATCGAACTCATCGCGTCGAACAGCGCGAGCGACCTGAAGCGGCGTGAGGCGGATATCGCGATCCGCGCGTTTCGGCCTACCCAGCCGGACCTGATCGGCAAACGCCTCGCGGACTCGACGGCGCGACTCTATGCAGCACCGGGCTATCTGGAGACGCTCGGCGAAACGATCACGATCGAGGCAATCCAGAAGGCCGAGTTCCTCGGTATCAGTCGCGGCAACCAGATGATCGAGGCCTTGAGCGAGCGCGGCATCAAGGTCACGCAGGCGAACTTCCCGGTTATTACGGAGAACCACATCGTGCACTGGGAACTGACCAGGGCCGGCGTCGGCATCGGTGTCATGCCCGAGGAGGTCGGCGACGCGGAACCGGACGTCGTCCGCGTCCTGGATACGTCGTTCGACATCGAACTCTGGCTGGTCGCGCACCGGGAACTCCGCACGAGCCGACGCGTGCGGAGGGTGTTCGACTTCCTGGCCGAGAAGCTGTCCTAGCTTTTTTCGGGCAAGTACGATTCGGCGCCGGGCGCATCACCGAGCGCGGCGAGTTCGTTGAACTTCGGCTCCGACAGCTCGTAGAACACGCCGATACGGCAGCCGCGAATCGTGTCGTGGTCGGCGTACAGCAGGCGCGCACTCACCCTATGGTCGATCATGTCGGACGTCCACTTGGGTCGGCGCAGTTCGCTGCAGCGCCCCCGGAACTCGACGAGGTACTTGCCGCGGCGCGTCGGCACCACGACGAAGTAGTCATTGACGTAGATGTACTTGATCTGCTCTTCGAGCTGGATCTTCTCGTGAGCCGGCAATTCGCTGGTTGCGACGAAGTCGAGAACCGCCTCGTTTTCCTTACCCGGCCCGGCCGTGGTGACCTGCCCGCCACAGGCGGTGAGAGCCAGCAAACTCAGGATCGAAATAGGTAATTTCATAGGACTCTGCCCCCTAGTCCAGTCTACTCCTATTCGACCGAAACGGGGCCGATTGGTTCACGATTCAGGCCCCTCGGCAGGGCCGTCAGGGACGGCCGATATCCCGGTCGAACGGCCAGTTTTCGGCGCGGCACTGGCTGGGTGTCAGGCCCGCGGTCAGGCCCATCATGAACAGGGCAAACCGGCCGGACAGCGTTGGCCTGCCCGTCTCGACCCAGGCCTTCAGGTTGTTGACGATGAACTCGCCGCCCGACTGCATGTACTTCTCGGACTTCGTACCGGCCGGCACGCCGTCGTTGATCAGCGTGAACTCGGTGCCGCCGTCGACTTCCTTCAGGACGTAGTGAATGGTGCACACGGGGTCGTCCTGGCTTGTGAACTTGAAGGTATGCGAATAACGGTACGGCGGATCGAACTCGACGACATCACCGACCACTGCGGCGTACTTGCCGTCTTTCGACACCATGCGCACGGGCGCCCCGACCTCGAGGCCGGGTGTCCGGCACACGCTGTTGAAGAAGAACGGCAGCACGGAATCCGTGCGCGTCAACTCGGCCCAGACCTTGTGAATCGGCGCCTGTATATGCACCCGGAAGTAGCTACGGTCGGCAGCTTCGTCGGTGCCGGCGGTGTCCGCCGGCATCGCCTGCGATGTCGTTTCGTTCATGGCTCTCTCCTCCTCTCCGGGTCGCTGGCCGGACCTCGGGCCGGACCCTTGTCTTGTCATGTTTTGTCGCCTTCCACGCGGCGCTTGAACTCGGTCAGCCTGCCTGCCCACATCGCGCTGAATTCCGTCGTCCAGCGCTCGTAGATCATCTGGATCGGTGTCGCGTTGAAGTACAGACGCCGGGTCCGTCCCTGTTTCTCGGAGACGAGCAGCCTCGCCTCTTCCAGCACGGCCAGGTGCTTCATAACCGCGATCCGGCTGACGTCAAAGTAGCGGCACACGTGGGTGACGCTGCACCCGGGCGCATCGCGAACGATGTCGAGGATCTCGCGGCGCGGCGCGGATGCGAGCGCCTGGAACAGCTTGTCCATGGATTCAGGCTTCATAGGTAACTAATAGGTTACCTATTGAAGCAGCGAAGTCAAGGACCGGCTGTCGGCGAAGTCAGCCGGATGCTGATATTTACGGTATCGGTCCGAAAACCAGGGTGGTGTATTCGAAACGTGGAACAGATGGTGCCGCGGGACCGATGAGTGTCCCGCGACAGTTTGGCTCAACTCGCCTCGTTACTTAGAAATACGGCGTCGGCGCAGAGCAGACAGGCCCATCAGGCCGGCACCCAGGAGCAGAATCGTCGCCGGCTCCGGGACCTCGGACGCCGTCTGAATGTTGTCGAAGGAGTAGTTGCCCAGCCCACCCTGTGTACCGAGGTTCGTGAATGAAATCGACAGCAGCCCCAGCGGGTCGTAGAAGCCAACGAATCCGAGATTTGCCATCGTCACGAGCGAAACACCGTTGAGGTTCAAAACTCCGCTGTTGCCGGTTACGACAACGTCAAACAGGTCGGCCGGGCTAACAAACCTGAGATCCGTGGCCCAGTAATCGGTATCCGCCGCAAAGCCGGAAAAGACTCTGGCTTCTTCGGTGCCCTGCGCGGTGCTGTCGAGCAGACACTGGCCCGTGTCGCAAAAGGTGCTGCTAGCGGTGATAAGCGGCGAAACCGAAGACATCTGTCCATTCGAAAACGTGAACGGAGATGCATAAAGGCCGGTCGAGAACCCCTCGAAATCCTCGGTGGTGACCGACAAGGAAGCCGTTGCATTGGCAAAGTCGGTTTCGTTGAGCTGGATCGGGACTGCGTGGGCTTGGGCAGCCAGCAGGAAGGCAAGGCTGATGGCAAATGCGCGGCAAGGACTCATGGCGTTCACCCGGACGTTGATGATTGATTACAAATAAATCGCGGCAAGATTCGTGCCGGCCTTTTATATCAACAACTTAGCGATCCATGGTTGAAGATCTGTAAAGATATTCGGCACCCGCCGAGCTGTCGACCCCTTCGTTCAGTACACGCGCTCAGGCCCGTGCCGGCAGCGAGACCCGGAACAGCAGCGAGTAAAGCACCGGGACGACCAGCAGGGTCAGCGCGGTGGCGAAGGCCAGCCCGAAGATGATCGTGATCGCCATCGGCTTGAACATCGCGGTGCCGCCCCACAAGAGCGGCGTCATGCCGAGCACCGTCGTCGCGGTCGTCAGCAGGATCGGTCGCAGGCGCTGCTGCGCCGCATAGACGATCGCTTCACTCTGGCTGCGCCCGAAGTCGCGAATCTCGATGGCGATCCGGTCGAGCAGGACGATGGCATTGTTGATGATGATGCCGGACAGCGAGATGAGGCCGAGGATCGTGAAGAAGCCGAACGTCGAATTGGCCACCAGCAGCCCGAACGTCACGCCAATAAGGCCGAGCGGAATGGTGGTCAGGATGATCACCGGGCGGCGAATCGAATTGAACTGGGCGACCAGCAGCAGCACGATGAGCATGCCGGCGGTCGGCAACTCGGCGGCGATCGATGCATTGGCGTCACCCGACTCCTCCGTCTCGCCGCCGATTTCGTGTTCGTGCCCGAGCGGCCAGCGGGACGCGGCATCCTCGAGCCAGGGCCTTAACTCCTTAACGATCTCCGCGGCCGTCGCGCCGGGCTTGAGCTGCACGTTCAGGGACAGGGTCCGTTCCCGGTCGCGGCGCTCGATGATACCCGGCTCAAAATCGAGCACGGCGTCGGCAACCTGCTTCAGGGGCACGCTCTGCCCCGTGCTCTGCGAAAACACGGTGAGACCCTCCAGCTTGCTGATGTCCTGTCGGAAAGCTGCTTCCGTGCGCAGCGTGACCGGGATAATCTCGTCGGCCTCGCGGTACTGCGTCAGGTCGATTCCGGTCAGGCCCGCCTGCAGCGAGTAGGCAACGTCCTCACTCGTGACGCCCGACCGGCGGGCGAGTTCCTGGTTGACTCTGACCTTGAGCTTCTTGGTCTGCAGGCCCCAGCTGTTCTTGACGTCGGAGACGCCGGGAAGCTCGTACAGGTAACCCGTGACCTCGTCCGCGAGCCGGTACAGTGTGTCGAAGTCGAAGCCGGAGAGCCGTACGATGATCGGGTAGTCGACGGGCGGGCCATTGTCCAGCCGCTTGACCTGCGCCGCGAGATCGGGGTGATTCGCGCGGACGAACTGCTCTATGCCCTGCATCACCTCTTCGACGTCACGCCCGTCGAAGGTGTTGGCGATCAGGAAGGTATTGGCCGGGTTCGGGTTGGGCGGGTTCAGGCTGAGCTGGAATCTCGGCCCGCCGTCGCCGATGAACGTCAGCCAGTTGGTGACCAGCGCGTTCTCACCGCTGGAGAAGGTATCGCCAACGAAGCTGTCGACACTGCTGATGACCTCCTGGCTGGTCTCGATCGACGTACCCAGCGGCATCTCGAGTTTCGCAGTGAAGATCGGGTCCTCTGACGGCGCGATGAACTCCTGCCGCACCTGGCCCATGCCAACAATCGCCAGTACGAACGCAGCGACCACGATCGCGCTGAACCGTATCGGGTTGTAGAGCGAGGCCGTCAGCAGGCGCCGGTACATCGCGTACCAGCGTCCTTCGAACGCCTCGTCGCGAGACTTCTCGACCCTGTCGACCTTTAACGCAATCGTCGTCAGCATCGGGATGAACGTCATCGCCAAAAGCCAGGACAGCAACAGCGTCATCGCGACGACGTAGAAGATGTCCGCCGTGTATTCGCCGACCGCGGACTTCGCCATCGCAATCGGCATGAACGCAAACGCGGTGGTGAGCGACGAGATCAGCAGCGGCGTTCGCAGCTCTTTGCCGGCCTCGACCGCCGCTTCCACGGCGCCAGCGCCCTGCTCGCGCTTCACGAGTATCGACTCGACCATGACGATGGCGTTGTCCACGAGCAGGCCGAGCGAGATGATCAGTGCGGTGAGAGAGATCTGGTTGATCGTTACATCGAAAACCTGCATCGCGAAAAACGTCGACACAATCGTCGTCGGAATCAGCGCGCCGACCACGAGCCCGGTGCGAATGCCGAGGAAGCCGATCATCACCAGGATGACGATACCGATCGCCTGCAGCAGATTCAGCGTGAAGTTGTTAACGTTGGCGCGTACGAGGTCCGCCTGGAACCACACCTTGTCGATCTTGATGCCCCACGGATAGCGTGCGATGAGCTCCGGCATGATCTCGTTCAGGCGATCGCCGAGCTTCAGGATATCGCCGCCCTCGCGCATCGAGATCGCCAATGCCAGCGTCGGTTCGCCGTTGACGCGAGCGACGCTTTGCGGCGGGTCCTTGTAGCCGCGGTAGATTTCCGCGATGTCCTCGAGATAGACCAGCGATCCGCTCGGCAGCTGGATAACGCTGCGACGCAGGTCGTTCAGTGACTCGTAGTTGCCGGTGGGTTCAAGTGCGATGCGTTCCCGGCCGCTGATGACGTTGCCGCCCGAGGAGACGATATTCGCTGACGCCAGCGACGCCGCCAGCTGCTGCGGCGACAGCCCAAACTCGGACAACCGCGAATTGTTGTACTCAACAAAGATGACCTCGTCCTGGGCACCGTGAATCTCGACCTTGGCGATATCCGGTTCTTTCAGCAGCACGTCGCGCAGCTCGTCTGCGACCTCCTTCAACTCGGCATAGCTGAAGCCGTCGCCAGCCAACGTGTACACGCTGCCGAACACGTCGCCGAACTCGTCATTGACCGTAGGAATTGTCGAACCTTGTGGAAGGTCCTCCACAACCGTATCTACCTTGCGGCGCAGATCGTCGAAGATGGGCCGCATGACTCTGTAACTTTCCTTGAAGTTCACAAAGATGATCGAGATACCCGTTCGCGATTCGCTCGTGATGTTGTCCACCTCGGGCATTTCCTGAACTTTCTTCTCGATCTTGTCGGTCACGAGCTGCTCGACGCGCTCCGGACTGGCACCCGGGAAACGCGTCGTGATGACGGCTGTGCGAATCGTAAAACCGGGATCCTGCGCTTTCGGAATGCCCTGGTAGGCGAACACGCCGGACAGCACGATGATGACAATCACCGTCAGCGTGATGCGGTTCTGCTCGATGGCGAGCTGGGTGAGGCCCATTCGGCCGTCCTACTGCAGCAGCACGCGCTGGTCGGCGCGAATGACCGAAACGCCCGCGATAATCACGTTGTCGCCCGGGGTCACGCCAGCCACGACTTCGACGCCGTTCGTCGTTATCTCGCCGAGCTCAACAGGTCGGCGGGTCACTATCGCCTCGCCTTCCACTTCCGAGGGTCTTGCAACAAAGACGTAGACACCGTCCGGATCGTTAATGATGGCCGCCAGCGGCAGTACGAAAGTATCGCTCATGGTTTCAGTGCTGAACTGGAACGTGACGTCGGCCGCGAGGCCGGAACGTAGCGAAGGGTGTTCCTCGTTGACACGAACGACGACCGGGAATACGGCGGCGCTGCCCGTCGTTGATACCTCGGTCACCTCACCGGTAAAGCGCTCGTCGTCGATGGCACTAAAGCTCACGGTGGCGGGCGTCGACCGTTCGACGAACGCGATGACGCCCTCGGGCACGCCGAGCTCGACCTCGAAGTCGGTGCCGCAGCTGACCATGCCAACCTGCTGGCCCGCCGATACGTTTTGGTTCTCTTCGACGTCAACAGATGCCATGGAGCAGTCTTCCGACGCCGTCAGCCGCGTGTAGGAGAGATTCAGCCGCGCGATCTCCAGCGCCTTGGCCGCCGCACGCACCTGGGCCGCGGCCGCCTCGGA
>JASJBG010000196.1 GCA_030066625.1 Woeseiaceae bacterium | reverse complement strand
CCGCGTCTTCCAGATCGAGGATGACGGCGTCTGCGCCGGCATCGAGCGCCTTGCCGATCTTGCGGTCGCTATCGGCCGGGACGAACAGGAAGCTGCGTATCATTTCGGCTTTTTCAGCATCAAAGCGGATCGTCGGCACTCGCCAACGAGGTCATCGTCCTGGTTGTACGCGCGGTGCGCAAATACGACGATGCCGTTGTCGGGCCGGGATTTGCTCTCGCGCAGCTCGAGGACCTCGGTCTGGATCCTGAGCGTATCGCCCGGAAACACCGGTTTCGGGAAACGCACTTCGTCCCAGCCAAGGTTTGCAACCGCCGTCAGGTGGGTCGTCTCATTCACAGAAATGCCAACCATCAGGCTCAGCGTCAGGCAACTGTTGACGATCGGCCGACCGAACTCGGTGCTCTTCATGTACTCGGCATCGAGATGCAGCGCCGCCGGGTTGTGCGTCAGCGTTGTCATGAGCACGTTGTCGGCCTCGGTTACGGTGCGCCGAATCGGGTGGTCGATGACCTGACCCACCGAGAATTCCTCGAAATACAGACCTGGCATCCTGGGCTCCTTAGCGCGCAGATTTCCCGCCGGCGGAATAGTATAGTGCGTCTCCTGCCAACCGGAGGACAAAATGAAACTCACCCGACGCGAATTCACCAAGGCGACGCTCGGTGCCGCAGCGCTGACCGTTGCTGGGCCTGCCGCTTTGGCCGACGGCCACGAACTGATCAAGCGGCCGATCCCGTCATCGGGCGAGATGATTCCAATCGTCGGCCTCGGCACCAACCGCTACGGCGTGGCCACCAAGGCCGAGCGCGCGCCGCTCAAGGAGGCGCTCGCACGCTTCCATGCGCTCGGCGGCACCGTGATCGACACCGCGCCGATGTACCGCAACTCGGAGACCGTGCTCGGTGACCTGATCGAAGAACTCGGTATTCGCGACGACCTGTTCATCGCCACCAAGGCCGACAAGGAAGAGGGTCAGGAGGCGACTCGCGCGCAGATGGAATCGTCCTACGGCAAGCTCAAGACCGACCTCTTCGAACTCATGCAGGTCCACAACCTCCGCGGCTGGCAGGCCGCACTGCCGCTGATGCAGGAGTGGAAGGACGCCGGGCGCATACGCCACATCGGCATCACGACCTCCCGTTCGAGTCAGTACGAGGAATTCGAGAAGGTGATGCGCCAGGAAGAACTCGATTTCATCCAGGTGAACTACTCGCTCGAGCAGCGCGAGTCGGCGGAGCGCCTGTTGCCGCTCGCGGCCGATCGCGGCATCGCCGTGATGATCAACCGCGGTTTCGGTGGCGGTCGCATCTTCGACAAGGTCGGCGACCAGCCGCTGCCCGAATGGGCGAGCGAGTTTGCCGACAGCTGGGCGCAGTTCCTGCTCAAGTACGCGCTGTCGCACCCGGCGGCAACCGTCGCGATCCCGGGCATGACCAAAGCGCGGCACGTCGACGACAACATTGGCGCGGCCAAGGGCCGCATGCCGGACGCCGACGAGCGGAAAAAAATGGAGTCGTTCTACGCCGGACTCTGATTGACCGGCTTCAGGCGCCCTTCGCGCGCTCGATCGCCTCGACGATCATCCTGCGGGCATCGCTGGCACCCTGCCAGTCACCGATCTTGACCCATTTGCCGGGCTCGAGATCCTTGTAGTGCTCGAAGAAGTGCTCGATCTGCTTGAGCGTAATCTCCGGCATGTCGTCGTACTCGTTCAGGTGATCGTACCGCGACGTCGTCTTGCGTGACGGCACGGCGATGACCTTTTCGTCCTGGCCGGCGTTGTCTTCCATGATCAGGACACCGATCGGCCGGACATTGATCACGCAGCCGGGCGCCAGTTCGCGGGTGTTGGCCACGAGAACGTCGATGGGGTCGCCATCGTCTGACAGTGTGTGGGGAACGAAGCCGTAGTTGCCCGGATAGGACATCGGCGTGTACAGGAAACGGTCTACAACGAGCGTGCCGGCTTCCTTGTCCAACTCGTACTTGATGGGCTGGCCGCCCATCGGCACTTCAATAATGACGTTGACATCCTCGGGCGGATTGTCCCCGATCTCAATGGCGTCGATGCGCACGGCGGTACCTGCGGATTATTTAGTGGTGGTCGGTCCGGCTGGCCGCTACGTCGCCGACGAGCGTCATTAGCGTATCGGCGTTCACGGGCTTGCTGAGCACCTTGCAGGCCGGTACGTCGGCAGCCTGTTCGCTGACGGCTGACGAAGTATCGCCTGTGACCAGGATGGCCGGAATCTGAACGCCGGCGAGAGTACGCAGTTGTTCGATGGTTTGCAATCCGCTCAGGCCTTCGCCCAGGTGCAGATCGGCGACGATGACCTCGGGCACGCCCCGCGCCTCGGCGACGGCAAGCGCCTCGTCGGCGGTGGCCGCTAGCGAGACCTCGTGCCCTTCCGCTTCGAGCAGCATCGTCGTGGCACGCATGACCGCCAGGTCGTCATCGATGAGCATGACGCGGATCGCGTCGGCAGATTCCGTTGGCGAGCCCAGCTGACCCTGCATGGCGACATGGCGGCTCGTGCCCCTGGGCAGCGTTACCGCAAAGCAGGTCCCCTGCCCCGGTGTTGATTGCACGTCGAGCGGGTGATCGAGCAGTTCCGCCAGGCGGTGCACGATCGAGAGACCCAGTCCCAGGCCCTCTCGCGACTCGCCGGGCTCACGATTGAGCTGGTAGAACTCCTCAAATATGGAACCAAGCTCCTCGCGCGGAATACCGATGCCGGTATCGGCGACCTCGATGCGAACGGTCTCGTTCATGTGCAGGCAGCGCAGCTGCACGAGGCCCTCGCGCGTGTAGCGGATCGCATTGGCGACGAGGTTCTGGATGATCTGCGACAAAAGGCCTGCGTCGGTGCGAACGACGTCTTCGCAGTCGTCGACACGCAGTTCCAGGCCCTTGGCTTCCGCCTGGGTGCGGAACTCGGACGACAGCCGCCGGAATATGTCCCTGACCTGGCAGTCGGCAATGTCGGGTGTGATCGCGCCGGACTCGAGCTTGCTGATGTCCAGCAGCGAATTCAGCAGGTCCGTCATCGCGCCGAGCGCCTGCGCCTGCTGTTCGACAGCCTGCACCGAGTGATTGCAGTTGGCTGTCTTGCGCAACACGGCATTGAGCAGGTTGAGCGTCTGCAGCGGCTGGCGCAGATCGTGACTCGCCGCGGCAAGGAATGAGCTTTTGGCGCGGTTGGCCCGCTCCGCCTCGTCGCGTGCGGCCGCCAGGTCGTTTCGAATGCGTACCCGGTCGCTGACGTCGCGGATCGCACCGGCGATAAGCAGCCCATGCTCCGTTTCGACGGGACTTAATGAAATCTCTACCGGGAATTCGGTGCCATCGCGCCGCAGGCCGAACAGCTCAAGCCCTGCGCCCATCTCCCGCCGGCGCGGCTCGCTGGCGAATGCGCCGCGGTAGCCCTCGTGCTTGTTCCGAAGCCGCTTGGGCAAAAGCAGCTCGACCGGCTGGCCCACGAGCTCATCGGGCTCGTAGCCGAACATGGATTCAACTTGCCGATTGGCAAAGCTAATGGTGCCGGACTCGTCGACGAAGACCATCGCGTCGGGAGTTGAGTTCAGCAGCGCGGTTACGTTCGACCCCTCGAAAACCATCTGCAGCTCCGTGTTCGCACGGTTATTTTGACCGACAGTATGGCAGAAGCCGGCGGTGCCTGCACACCCGAACGTGATTGTTCAGGCTCGATTATTTCGAGTTGAAGTGGATTTGCGCTGCCGTTCCGGGCAGCGACGGAATCAACACTCGATATCGGGGATCTTCCTCACCAGTGTCTTGATCGCCTCGTTGTGAAAAGCGATGTCTTCCTCCAGCAGCGCAATCTCTGCAAGAATTTCGGCCGCAATCGTCTCCTTGCTGGAGTGCGCGCTGATGATCTTGTCCAGTTCCCCGATCGCGTCCCGCAGCTTCGGATGCATGCGCGGCGCCGTCGTCTCCTTGGACTGCTCGTCCTTCGCTTTACCGGCAACGCGCGGGAACTTGTAGCTCCGGGTGTCCGGTAGCAGCGATCCCTCGGGCCGGTCATAGGCGATCCGCAGGATGTCGACGTAGTTGATACTGGTGACGTAGTACTTGTTGATCTGCGAGTGACTCTCGACACCCATTTCGGTCAGCGTGGGATATTTATCGGTCATTGTTCGGATCCCTGTTTTCCGGGTCAGCGAGACTGACGCTATATATTGACAAATTATGACAGCGCTGTCAGCTCCTGCCCCATCGCTATTCCCTGCCCAGCAGGTACTCCGCAACCGCCTGGTAGGCCGGCAGGGACGTCGGGTCGATAACAGCGTTCTTCGCGGCGGGATGCGACGCGAAACGTGCGATAACCATCTCAGCCTCGGGATCGACGTAAACCGTCTGCCCGTGCACACCGCGCGCCGCGAAGGCCCCGTGATCGTTATGGAACACCCACCACATGCTGCGATAGCTGCCGCCCGGCAAGGTGTCGTAGCCGGCCTTCGCGAAAGCCGTCCTGTCGCCACCAGCCCGGATGTTGTTCACGACGTCCGCCGGGAAAAGCCGCTCGCCATGGCTGACGCCCTCATCGAGCATTAGCTGCCCGATGCGAGCCATATCGCGGAGCCCGGCGCTCAAGCCGCCGCCGGCGAAGGGCGTGCCGATTGAATCAACGGTGAAGTAGCCGTCCTGCTCGGCGCCGATGCGACTCCAGACACGCCCGGACAGAGAGTCGGCCAGCGATTGTCCGGTGGTCCGGGCGACAATCCAGCCGAGTACGTCGGTATTCACCGTCTTGTACCCGAATGCCTCGCCATGTTCGCCCGCCTGGCGAACGCTCGGCAGGTATTCGAAGTAGCTGCGCGGCCCGTCGTAGTCGGCCGGCTTGGGAAGCGGATTTGCGGCAGCGTTGTAGATCCAGATGTCCGCTTCGGGATTGTTGTAGTCCTCGCTGAAATCGAGCGCGGTCGTCATATCCATGACCTCACGCACCGTGGCGTTGCCGAACGCGCTGTCGGCAAGCTCGGGCACGATCGTTGCGACGCGCGCGGTCTCGTCGAGTTCGCCTTCAACCACGAGGATCTCCGCGAGCAGCCCGGTGAGCGACTTCGTCATGGACATCGCACCGTGCTTACCCGCCTCGTCGAGACAGCCGAAATACCGTTCGTAGACGATGCGGCCCTTGTGCAGGATCACGATGCCGTCGGTGTAGTTTGCGGCGAGCGAGGCCTCCCAGGTCATGGGCGCATCGCCGCCCAGCGGCGTGAATGTCAGCTCGTCGATTGCAGGATCGGGAGCGCGCTCGAATGCTACCGGCGCGCCAAGGCCACGGCTCATCACCTTTGTCGGCAGCAGTTCCCGGAAATGGCACACCGTCCAGCGCAGCTTCGGGAAGCTGAAGTAGTTGGAGTCGGGCTGGCCAATCAGCTTGTCGGCGGGCGGCGGGGAGCCCTGCATCCAGCCGAGGGCGTTCGGGTCCGACTCGCTCGCATCCATGGGGCCTTCGGCCGCTACGGCGAGGCGGAGCAGTGACAGAAAGACGATCACGAAGGAGAAACGGGGCATGGCGGTAGTCCGAAACGCAAAGATTCGATGCTGCCACAAGGTTCAGCACGGGTACCACCGGGCCGGTCGGCGGGATGCGCTGATTTGGGGGTAGCGCCGAAATCTCCTACTCTTGAATGAAAGGAGTTGAAAGATGAAACCCAATTCGATTTTGACATTGACGCCCGTGCTTGTGTTGCTGTTAGTGATGCTGCCTGGGCTGACGATATTCGCCGATGATTCCGATGTCCTCGAGAAGCCGCTTACGTCGCGGATTGAATACCGGTCCGTCGACCATCTTGGAGAACAAGATGACGAGGGATGGGTGCTTGCATGGAAGGCGAGCGTTAGCGGCGACCTCACGGGTGAACTGAGGTATTGGTTCCCCGAAACACCGCCGGTTCCCGAGGGCGCGTACTCGGGCGGCAAGGTCGGTTACTACCTGGCAAAGTGGGAGCTTTGGAATGGTGAAGAGTTGATCCTCGCGGGCGAGAGTGCCGGCAAGACCGTGATCCCGGACGGTGAAGACGGTATCTGGGATGGCCACGGCATCGTCATGGAGGCCAATGGCGATTTGAGGTCACTAAAAGGTCGCAAGATCTACGAAACGGGGACCGTCATCATCCCATCGGATCCCGCTGTCCCATCGAGCGGCTCGGGCATGTTCCTGGTTTATTGATCCCGGGCAGTCCGCCCAAAAGTTCGCAACGGAGAGTGCGGACTGATTGGATGATGCGTGTGGCTATTCCGGTATCGGTGCCAGCTCACCGCCAGCTTCCATGCGAGAAAGATTAGCCCGTTGCTCGGCAAGATCGTCGAGTATCCCGTTGTTCAACGCGTGAAACTCGGGTCTGTCGAACAGGGTATTTGAAAAAACCCGGGCCTGGCGAAGATCCAGGCAACCGCCGAGGGCCCGCCAATCGTTCAAGGCTTCCATAGCCTTGAGTTCGTCGCCCATGGACAGGTGCAGCCAGGCATCCATGATTCCTATGCCCCGCCACCGATAGCGACTCTTGGTCGGCAGGATCTCGACAATCTTGTCTGACAGCGGCGCCGCCTTGTCTGTGTCGCCGCAGAGATACAGGTTAGTCGTGTAGGCGATTGCCAGCTTGAACGTATTGTCGCTCGCATTGACGTCGGCGTCCGGCGCTGCAAGCTGCGGATAGACCGTTTCGAAGCGCTCCACGGCCAGCTCCGGATGACCATAGCGTGCGTCGAGATCCCCGAGGAGAATATCTACCCACGGATCCCTGCCCCACGGCTCTCGGCCAGACCATGTCGTTTTGAAGTCGTCGAAAAGCCGCTGTTCCTGCTCGTGGTCGCCACGCAACGCGTGGAGGTTAAGGCGAGCGAGGAATGTAAATGCTTCATCGTGGGATATTTCGAGATAGCGCTCGTAAAAGAAGATGGCGCGATCGGGCACACCCAACTCGTAGTAAGCCAGCGCCAGGTTCAGGGCGTACCACGGCACCTCGGGATCCAGAAAGTACACCATACGATAGGCCTTGACGGCCTCGTCGTGCCGGTAGAGTTTCCAGGAATACAGGTAGCCGAGAAACTGATAGGCCGCTGCGACGTTCGGCCCGCCATCGATCGCGTCAAATAGCACTGATCGCGATTCTTCAAAGCGTTCCAGTTCCATCAGTACCTGCCCCAACAGCGCCAACGTGTACTGGTTCTGAGGATCGAGAAGCCTCGCCCTGTTCAACAGCTCAAAAGCTCGCTGAGGCTTTGCACGCTGCCAGCTCATGAAGAAGCCGAACGCCCGATGTGCGCTCGCATTGTTGGGGTTGAGCTTTATTGCCTGCTCATAGGCTACTTCCGATGCCGGCTGATTGCCCCTGAAGATGTCGAGGAAAGCCAGTGCTTCGTACGCCTCGCTGAGTTCGGGGTTCAATTCGAGTGCCCGTTCGATAACCGGCTCTGCCAGCGCCACCTGCTCCTTGAAAGGCAGTCCGCCGACATGGATTTTTTCCAGTAGCGCCGTTCCCAGCTGAGCATGAGCTTCAGCAAAATCAGGGTCGAGATCGATCGCGCTCCGGAAATGCTCGATTGCCGCGCTGTGGCCTTTGCTGGTTGCCAGGCTCGAACTGGCCCGACCACGGTAATAGGCCTCCAACGCTGCCATGTTCTGAGTAGGCGTTTTGGTGATATCGCGCTGTTGCTGTGGCGACAGCACTGCTTTCAGTTGAGCGGCCACCGCCAGGGCGATTTCGCTTTGAATTGCAAAGATGTTCTCTGCGCTAAGCTGACGCGTATACGCTTCAGCCCAGACGTGTTCGTCTTTCTCCGCATTTATCAGCTGCACGTTGATGCGGATCTGGTCACCAGCACGCTGCACGCCACCCTCGATAATGCTTGCAGAATTCAACTCTTCCCCGATCTCGCGAATGCTCTTGCTGCTGTCCCGATAGGCCATGACCGAGGTACGGGAAATCGTCGCCAGGTCTCGTATTCTGGAAATCTGGTTGATCAGTTCATCGTGAAAGCCATCAGTGAAGAACGCGTCCTCGTCCAGATTGCTACGATTCTCGAACGGCAGAACCGCGATCGAATTGGGTTTCAGGCTGTCGCTGGCGGATGGCTGTTCGGATGTCGAAGGCCTTTGGGACGGGGTACCGGCGTGCTGCCGAGCCGCCCCGGCGTCGATCTCATTGACGTCACCGACGAACTGGTAGCCGCGCCCTCGAACGGTTCGGATGAACTTCTGCTGTGCACCGTCATCGCCGAGCGCCGCACGCGCCAGCTTGACCTCGTTGCTCAACACGTTGTCCGACACGACCCGGCCGGGCCACAGCTCATCAAACAGTTGGTTTCGCGTTACCAACCGGTCGCGGTTACGTATCAGGAAGACCAGCAAATCGAAGACTTTCGGCTCAAC
>JASJBG010000046.1 GCA_030066625.1 Woeseiaceae bacterium | reverse complement strand
AACGCGTTCGGCGGTCACGCGGTGAAGGCGAACTGACGCGACAATCGCTGGAATAAAAATCATTCGCAACGCAGGCGGCAACTTGTAGGTAACAACCACAATGCCGCGGCAATCGCGTGAACTGCACACTCGGTGAAGCTGTGTGGCCACGCCGGCAGCGAAGGGGAAGAACCAAAAAAGCCGGCAGGCAGGCAGCCCTTTTCAGTCAAGGGGAGAGTTGCGATGCGTGCCCGCGAGACCTTCTACGATGTGATGCGCCGCCATGGCATCACGCGCCGGAGTTTCCTTAAGTTCTGCAGTCTGACCGCGGCCGGTCTCGGCCTTGGGCCCAAGTTCGCCGGCGAGATTGCCCATGCTCTCGAAACCAAGCCGAGGACACCGGTTATCTGGCTGCACGGCCTCGAGTGCACCTGCTGTTCCGAGTCGTTTATCCGTTCCGGCAACCCGCTCGCCGGAGACGTGATCCTGTCGATGATTTCGCTGGATTACAGCGATACGTTGATGGCAGCCGCTGGCCACCAGGCCGAGGAACTGCTCGAGCAGACAATTGAGAAATACGATGGCGAGTTCATCCTCGCCTGCGAGGGCAATCCGCCGCTCAACGAAGACGGCATGTACTGCATCCAGGGCGGGCGGCCCTACGTCGAGAAGCTCCGGCATATGGCCGACCACTGCAAGGCGATCATCGCCTGGGGCTCGTGTGCGTCATGGGGCTGCGTGCAGGCCGCCAAGCCGAACCCGACGCAGGCCACACCGATCCACAAAGTCATCCTCGACAAACCGATCGTCAAGGTGCCGGGCTGTCCGCCGATCGCCGAGGTCATGACCGGCGTCATCACCTACATGGTCGCCTTCGACCGGCTGCCGCCGCTCGACCGGCAGGGACGCCCGAAAATGTTCTACGGCCAGCGGCTGCACGACAAGTGCTACCGACGACCGCACTTCGACGCCGGCCAGTTTGTCGAGACCTTCGACGACGAGGGCGCGCGCAAGGGTTACTGCCTGTACAAGGTTGGCTGCAAGGGACCGACGACCTACAACGCCTGCTCCACCATCGAGTGGAACGGCGGTCTCTCCTGGCCGGTCAAGTCCGGCCACGGCTGCCTCGGCTGCGCTGAAGACAATTTCTGGGACAAGGGCAGCTTCTACAGCGCCGTCACAAACCTGAAGGTTGCCGGCAACGTCGAGGCGAACGCCGACAAGATCGGCGGTGCTCTCGCCGGCGCCGCGGCGATCGGCGTCGCAGCACACGCGGTAGGTACGGTGGTATCGAAGGCATCCGGCAAGAAGTCGAAGCCGGCCGAGGAGGTGAGCAATGGTTAGCGTAACGACGCCGAACGGATTCGAGCTCGACGACAGCGGCAAGCGTGTCGTCGTCGATCCGATCTGCCGCATCGAGGGTCATCTCAGGATCGAGGTCAATCTTGACGAGAACAACGTGATCCGCAACGCCGTATCGTCGGGAACGATGTGGCGCGGACTGGAGGTCATCCTGCAGGGCCGCGATCCGCGCGACGCCTGGGCATTCACGGAACGCATCTGTGGCGTCTGCACCGGTGTGCATGCGCTGCAGTCGGTGCGGGCGGTCGAGGACGCGCTGGGCATCGAGATTCCGACCAACGCGAATCACATTCGCAACCTGATGATGCTGGCGCAGCATATTCACGACCATGTCGTGCACTTCTATCACCTGCACGCACTCGACTGGGTAGACGTCGTCAGCGCGCTCAGCGCCGACCCGAAGGCAACCTCGGAACTGCAGCAGGCGATCAGCCCGTGGCCGAAGTCCTCGCCAGGCTACTTCTCGGACGTGCAGAACCGGCTCAAGAAGTTCGTCGAATCGGGACAGCTGGGCATCTTCGCTAACGCGTACTGGGGCAGCCCGGCCTACAAGCTGCCGCCAGAAGCCAACCTGATGGCGACGACCCACTATCTCGAGGCACTCGACTTCCAGAAAGAGATCGTCAAGATTCATACGATCTTCGGCGGTCGCAACCCGCATCCGAACTGGGTCGTTGGCGGCATGCCCTGCTCGATCAACATCGAGGAGGCCGGTGCCGTCGGCGCGGTGAACATGGCGTGGCTGAATATCGTGTCCGACCTGATCGACCAGACGATCGCCTTCGTCGACCAGGTTTATGTCCCTGACCTGAAGGCCATCGCGTCCTTCTACAAGGACTGGAACTACGGCGGCGGCCTCTCATCGACGAACGTGCTGTCGTACGGCGAGTTCCCGGCGTATGCGAACAACCACACCAACGCCAGCCTGATGATGCCGCAGGGTGCGATCCTAAATGGCGACCTGTCGACAGTCTACGACGTCGACGTGCGCGATCCCGAGCAGGTGCAGGAATTCGTGGTTCACTCCTGGTACGACTATCCGGACGAGGCGGTCGGCCTGCATCCGTGGGACGGCATCACGGAGCCGCGCTACGAGCTCGGCCCGAACGCCAAGGGCACGCGGACCAACATCGAGCAGATCGATGAGGGCGGCAAGTACTCCTGGCTCAAGGCACCGCGCTGGCGCGGCAATGCGATGGAAGTCGGCCCGCTGGCCCGTTATCTCATCGCCTATGCCCGCGGCCAGGAGGACATCAAGGACCAGGTGGATCGGACGCTGGCCGAACTCGACCTGCCGATCGAGGCGCTGTTCTCCACGCTGGGCCGGACCGCGGCCCGCGGTCTCGAGAGCTCATGGCAGAGCCACAAGATGCGCGAGGTCTTCGACGAAATGATGGACAACATCAAGCGCGGCGACACGGCGACGGCCAACATGGAGAAATTTGATCCGTCGACCTGGGACAGCGACGTCAAGGGTGTCGGTTTCGGCGAAGCGCCGCGCGGCGCTCTCGGCCACTGGATCCATATCAAGGACACGAAGATCGAGAACTACCAGTGCGTCGTGCCGACAACCTGGAACGCATCGCCGCGCGACCCTGCTGGCAACATCGGTGCCTACGAGGCATCGCTGATGAATACGCCGATGGTGAACCCGGACCAGCCGCTGGAGATCCTGCGCACGGTACACAGCTTCGATCCCTGTCTTGCGTGCTCGACGCACGTTATCTCGCACGACGGTGAGGAACTGGCAGCAATCAAGGTTCGCTAGGAACGCTCGCTAAGGGGGCACAATGGTTACAAGCACTGAATCGATGCCCGAGGGCAAGGATACGAAGGGGCCGTTCTACGTATTCGAGGTGCCGGTCCGGATCTGGCACTGGATACACGCCATCGCGATCATCGTACTCTGTACGACGGGCTACTTTATTGCCTATCCGCTGCCATCCATGAGCGGCGAGGCGAGTGATCACTTCCTGATGGGCAATTTTCGGCTGATTCACTTCTCGGCCGCGATGGTCTTTGCGGTGGGGCTCGTCGTCCGCTTTTACTGGTCGCTGGTGGGCAACGAGTACGCCCGCGAGCTCCTGATCGTGCCGCTGTGGAGTCGCGATTGGTGGAAGCGTGTCTGGCATGAAGTGAAGTTCTATTCCTTCTTCACGCGCAAGGCCAGCAAGAACATCGGCCACAACCCGCTTGCGCAGCTCGCGCTCTGGGCCATCAACGTGCTGCTGTCGCTGTTCATGGTCTGTACCGGTTTCGCGCTATACAGCCAGGGCACCGGTGCCGGCAGCTGGGCCGACATCATGTTCGGCTGGGTATTCGTCATCGAGCCGAGTTCACAGGCCGTGCGGATGTGGCACTTTCTCGGCATGTGGATGTGGGTGTTCTTCATCATCACCCACATTTACGTCGTGGTTCGCACCGACTTTGCGTCGCGACAGAACGGCGTCAGCGGCATGATCGATGGCTACCGTCGTTTCAAGGACGACGGCCCCATGGAGCCGCAATGAGCGCTGTCGACCCGACAACCTCGGACGGCGAGCCGGCGACGTTCGATACGCTGGTGCTCGGCATCGGCAACGTTCTTTGGGCCGACGAAGGTTTCGGCATTCGAGCTGTTGAGCTCATGAACGAGCGCTACGAGTTCCCGGACAACGTGCGCGTTATGGACGGCGGCACACAGGGGATATTTCTCCTGCCATGGGTCCGTGGCGCCGACCGGCTATTGATTTTCGATGCGGTCGACTTCGGCCTGCCACCGGGCACCCTCAAAGTCGTCGAGGGCGACGACGTGCCGCGCTACATGGGCATCAAGAAAATGAGCATGCACCAGGCGGGGTTCCAGGAGGTACTGTCGACTGCGGAACTATCGGGTGAACTCCCAGCCGAGATCGTACTCATCGGCGTGCAACCGGAGCGGCTCGACGACTTCGGCGGCAGCCTGCGCGACGTCGTCCGCGAGCAGATTGGGCCGGCGGTCGACATTGCGATCAACGCGCTCGGGCAGTGGGGCATTACGGCCGTTTCTCGCGGAGAGCCGCTTCCCGGCGCCGACCGCGTCGGCCCCGGCGCACTCGAGATCGAATACTACGAGCTCGGCCGCCCCCGGCTCGGTACTCCGTCCACAACCTGACCATCATTGCGGAGAGTCCTGACTATGAGCCACCCATTGATCGATCGGCTGCTCGACGACTGCGACTATGCGGAAGTGACGCTGGAGAATCACGACGAATTCGTCGCCGAAGCCGGCATGAACGTACTGTTCTTCCCGGGCGATCCGGAGACGAGCAAGGACACGACCGACGTCGCGGTCGTCCTGCCGGAGCTCGTGGCCGCCTTCGACAACCAGCTCAGGCCCGGCGTCGTTACCGACACGTGGGGCGACGGCAAGCAACTGAAACAACAATACGGATTCTCGGCTTATCCGTCGCTCGTATTCGTTCGCGGCGGTGAATATGTCGGCGCGATTACGCGAATCCAGGATTGGGGCGAATACCTGGACAAGATCGCCGAGCTGCTGGTCGCAGCGCCGCGGCGCGCGCCGGGCTTCAGCGTTCCGGTCGTCACGGCCTGACATCGCTGCCGACAAATCAATACGAAGGAGTATGGCACTGTGAGCATCCAACACATCCCGGTACGCGTCATGGGGCCGGGCAGCCAGCCCGAAGAAGAGCAGAAGCTCTCCTATATTTCGATGCCGAGCGACATGGCTATATACAAGGCCCCCTATTTCGACGACGGCAGCGCAATCTCCGAACTGCCGGGCGCACTGGAAGCGGTTGGCTGGCTCAGGGCCGCGCTGGCAGAAGCCCGGCCGGGTAAGCCGTCGGTGTTGGCCGACCTGAGCGAACTCGACGCAAACAGTCGCGAGCTGGTTAACCAGGTGCTTGGCGAAGGCGAAGTCAGCATAACCTTCGATGGTAACCAGGTCGCGAAGACGCAGGAATCCGTGCTCGCAGGTCTCTGGCGCACGATGTACTTCGACGGTGACAAGATCGTCGCCGACCTGCTTGAAGTCGGCGAACTACCGCATGTATTCCATCACCAACCGACGAACCCGCAGCCGATCGACACGACCGAGCCGGCGGACCCGGCCGAGATCGTCAATGCGCTGCCGATCCTGTCGGAACTGAAGGCACGCGTCACCGAATACGAAGCCGGCGGTGAAGCACACTCGATCAATTTGAGCCTGCTGCCGTTGTCCGAGCCGGAGCTCGAGTTCCTCGACGAACGCCTTGGTCGGGGACCCATCGATGTGCTGTCGCGCGCCTATGGCAAGTGCCAGATCATCAGTACGGCCACGCCGAACGTCTGGTGGGTGCGCTACTACAACTCGATGGGCACGCTGATACTGAACTCGCTCGAGATCGTCGACGTGCCGCAGGTCGTGCGCGCCGCGGCGGAAGACCTTGTCGACTCCGCGGAACGCCTCGAGAAAATTCTCGCCCCGTACCTGCCGGACGTCGCATGAGCGAGATTGCCGACACGGGAACTGCGCGGCTCGAAGACAGCACGCGCCTCGAGTGCCGCATCTGCTGGTACCTGTACGACCCGGCTGTGGGTGACCCCGTCGAGCAGATCGAACCCGGGACCCCGTTCACCGCCCTGCCCGATTACTGGCGTTGCCCGGAATGCGACGGCGAACCATCGGGCTTTCTGCCCGTGTCGAGTTGAGCGTGGCAGCGTCGGTCGAACAACTGGTTAGCCACTACGAGCGAATTCTCGCGGACCGTATGACCGGGCTACCCTTCCTGAACCCCATGCTCGACATCGAGGCCGTCGATTTTCGAGACTTCGACGGACACCAGGTGGGTGTGTTGATCACGCCCTGGTTCATGAATCTCATCGTGCTGCCCGGCAACGATGAATGGGACGCGATCCCGCAGGGCGAGCTGTCGCAGCTCGTGCTACCGGCCGGCCGGATGGAGTTCAACGTTGCGCACGACGAAAACCTGGGGACACTCCTGTCGGCCGTGCTGTTCACAACCGTCGCCGACTTCCCTGATGCGCTGATGGCGCGGGCCGTGGCCGCCGAGATTATGAACGAGCTGTTCACGGACGCCGAGGCTCCGACCATGAACCGGCGGGACCTGTTCACCCGGAGCGCCTGATGCACGAAACTGCCGTGAGCCTCGCACTGATCGAACAGGTCGAACGCATTGCAGCGGAACGCAATGCGGCGATCGTCAGCCTGATCCGCGTCAGTATTGGACCCCTGTCGGGCGTCGAGCCCGAACTGCTGCGACGTGCCTTTCCGCTGGCTGCCGCAGGCACGATCGCGGAAGACGCAAACCTCGAGCTGGATATCACCGATGTCGTGGTGCGCTGCAGCCAGTGCGGCCAGGAGTCACGCGTTCCACCCAACCGCCTGTTGTGCTCTGGCTGCGGCGACTACCGGACCAACGTGGTGAGCGGCGACGAGATGATCCTGGAACGGCTGGAGCTCGACGTTTCGGCGCAGCCACGCCCGCTACCCCACTAATCGATTACACCCTCGGCGTGCTCGCGCGCCTTCTGCGCCTGGATCACGTGCTCCAGCCACGGCGGCGCGATCAGCGTCGTCACGATGACCATGAGCACGATCGCCGAGAACATTGCATCATCGAGCACCCCGAGCGTGCGGCCGATGGCCGCGAACACCAGCCCGACCTCGCCGCGGGGCAGCATACCGATGCCGACGACGAGCTTGTCAGCCGGGATGCGCGCCCCAAGGCCGCTTGCCAGCTTGCCGATAACGGCGGCCACCAGCAGCCCGCCGGCCAGCACGACGATCGGCCATGACATGAAGGTCTCGAGCTTGACCTGGATACCCATCAGGATGAAGAAAATCGGTACGAGTACGACCTCGAGCGGCATGATCAGGTCGCGGATCGTCAGGGTTTTTTGGCCATTGCCGTACTCGTCGAACTGACTGTCCGAGAGCACGAGTCCCGCCGCGAATGCGCCAACGATCGTTGCGAGTCCGACCAGGTTCGCGGACCACGCCAGGACCATGACGAACAGGTAGGATGTAAACATCTTGGCTTCGACCACGTCGAGGTTGCGCATGATTCTCGCGGCGAAGCGGACGATGGCGGGCCCGAGCGAAATTGCCGCTGCCAGGAACAATCCCGACACGGCGATCATGGTCACGATCTCTGCCGCATGAACGCTACCGCTGACGACAATGCCTGACACGACGGCCAGGATGACCAGGCCGAGGATGTCGTCAATAACGGCCGCACCGAGGATGATTCGGCCCTCGCGTGAAGCGCTGCGGCCGGTTTCGCGAAGCACCTCCGCGGAGATGCCGATGCTGGTTGCGGCGAGCGTTGCGGCGACAAAAGCCTTCGAGTTCACGGACAGGTCGGGGCGCAGCAGCTCGGCGGCCACAAAGCCCATGCCCACAGGCAGCACGACGCCGATGATCGCGACACGCACCGAATCGCCGCCCACGCTGCGCATCTCGTCGAGATTGGTCTCGAGTCCCACCATGAATAGCAGGAATATCACGCCGTAGCGGGAGAATACGTCGACAGTGTGCGCAACCTGCATGACCTCGCCACCGGCAGGTCCTCTTATAATTTCGACCAGCTCCGGACCTTTGACCGGGCCGAAGATACCGATGGCGACGTCGGCAATCGGTGCTCCGGCGAGCACCTGGTTGACCAGCTCGAAAACGCGCGGACCCTCGCGCAGCACTGCGATCAGGTCGACACCGAGAATCCATGCGATGTTGCCCAGCAAGATGCCCATCAGCAGCTCGCCGAGCACGGTGGGCTGGCCAAGCCGGCGGGCGAACACGCGGCCAATGACGGCGAACAGCAGGATGCTCGTGACGCCGAGTATGACCGGCGCTATCGGGTCACCGTGACTGACGGCGCCGGTCGCGTGCATGGGCGTCAGCAGATGCGCGGCAGCGGGTCGTCTTCGAGTTCTTCGAGGAAACGCTGCCCGCCAAGCGGGGTTTCGAGAATGACGCGGTCACCCGACTCGCCGACCTGGCCGATTACCTGTGCATCCCTGCCCTCCGGGAGCTCGCGGAGCGCCGCCACCGCGGCATCGGCCTGGTCAGGCGCGACCACGGCCAGTACCCGGCCCTCGCAGGCCAGGTAATACGGATCGTAGCCGAGCATGTCACAAACCGATTGCACCGGGTCGCGTACCGGCACGTTGGCGCCGAAACGTACGCCGAGTCCCGTTGCGCGCTTGATCTCGTGTGCGATCGACGCGATGCCGCCGCGGGTCGGGTCGCGCATGAATCGCAGGCCATCGAAAGCCATCAGTCTCTCGGTCAGCGCGAAAACGGGTCCCGCATCGGAAACGAGGTCGCCCGTAAGGCCGAAGTCCTCACGGGCCAGCATCACGGCCGTGCCGTGATCGCCCACGCTGCCGCTGATGATGATCGCGTCGCCAGCCTCGATACGCTTTAGTGACGGCCGAACGCCGGGCATGCGAACCCCGACACCGGTCGTTGCGAGGTAGAGTCCGCCACCCTCGCCGCGCCGCAGCACCTTGGTATCGCCGGCCGTCACCCGGACGCCGGACTCGCGCGCCGCCTTCGCGAGACTTGCGACGAGCCGGTCGAGCTGCGCGATCTCGAGACCTTCCTCGATGAACGCGTTTAGCGTCAGGTAGAGCGGCCTGGCGCCGGCGACTGCGAGATCGTTCGTGGTGCCGTGCACGGACAGGGAGCCGATGTCGCCGCCCGGAAACTCCAGCGGCTGCACCGTGAAGCCATCGGTCGTGATCATGACCTCGCCGCCGTTCAGAGCGATGGGTACCGCATCCGCCTCGACGTCGAGTTCGTCGGCACCCAGGTGGCGGGCAAATATTTCTTCGATGAGTTCGCGCATGAAACGGCCGCCATTGCCGTGCGCGAGCGAAACGTGGTCGTCTTCCATCTCGGTCAGGCTGCGCGCGCCGCGATGTCGGCCGCCTGGCCGAAGGACAGCGCGGCATCGTTGCAGGGCAACGCCTCCGGGATGAACACGCGGAAGCCGTACTCGTCGAGCTTGCGAACGGCCTCCTCGGTCAGCACGCGATTCTGGAACACGCCACCGCAGAGCCCGACCTGGTTGATCCGGTATTTCTCGCGGATGCGCCGCGCCTGCTGCAGCACGATCTGCGCCATGCTGGCGTGGAACATGCCGGCGCGGTCCGCCTCGGTCAGGCTATCGTTGGTCATCATGCGCAGCAGCGGGCGCCAGTCGCTGCGCCAGATCCCGTCGTCACCGTGACTCAGGGACAGGTAGACAGGTTCGTGGTGGCGGTGAGGTGTCAGCGACTCGAGCTGCATCGGTCCCTGCGCCTCGTAGCTCACATGGGTGTTGCCGGTGATCAGCGCGGCCGCCGCGTCGAACAGGCGCCCCGCGGCGCTGGTCGGCGGGCAGTTGATGCCGGATTCCCAGGCGCTGTGCGCGATGCCGTCCGCATCGGCAATTGGCGCCCAGTCGTTGTCGCATTCCCACTGCAGTGCCGCCGCGCTGCGCCATGGTTCGCGTCCGGCTCGTTCGCCGCCGGGCAGCCTGAACGGCCTGAGCGACCCGACGCGCTGCCAGTTGCCAGCGCTACCGAGCAACGCCTCGCCACCCCACAGGGTGCCGTCTTCGCCGAGGCCGACGCCGTCCCATGTGAATACGAGCCACGTTCCCGGAATTGCCGCCTCTGCCGCCAGCGCGCTTGCGTGCGCGTGATGGTGCCAGACCGTGTCGACGGGCAGTCCCTGCTCTTCGGCCCAGCGATGCGTCGTGTAACCCGGGTGGGCATCGCAGGCGATGCGTTCGGCGGTAACGCCGTAGAGGGCCTGCAGTTCCGACGCGACACGCTCGAAGACGTCGAGACTGCGCGGGCTGTCCATTTCACCGATATGCGGTGAGACGACGACGCGGTTCTCCCACGAGAGCGCGACGGTGCCCTTCATGTGTCCGCCGACGGCGAGCAGCGGTGTGGGCTGCTCGTAAGGCAGCTCCATCTCGAGCGGCGCGCAGCCGCGACCGATCCGGAACGGCCGTACGTGTCCCGCGATCTGCCGGTATACGGGATCGTCGGCCGGGCGCATGATTGGCCGGTCGTGATGCAGGAAAGCATCCGCGACGTCACCGAGGCGCGACTCGGCTTCGTCGTTATCGATCAGCACCGGCTCGCCCGACACGTTGCCGGAGGTCGCCACCAGCGGGCTGCCGAAGGCGTCCAGCAGCAGCTGGTGTAGCGGGCTGTAAGGCAGGAACAGGCCCAGCTCCTCGAGGTTGGGCGCGATGTTGTCAGCGAGATCCGTACCGGGCTTCTTGCTGGCCAGCACAATCGGCCGTGATGGGCTCGCAAGGAGCTCGGCTTCTTCGCTGCAGAGGTCGGCGTACTGGCGAACGATGTCCATGCCGTCATTGCCGGCGAGCGGGAACATCACGGCGAAGGGCTTGTCCGGGCGGAACTTGCGCTGCCGGAGCTTTTCGACGGCAGCTTCGCTGTGCGCGTCGCACATCAGGTGATAGCCGCCGATACCCTTGACCGCGACGATCTCGCCGTCCCGCAGGTGCTTTAGCGTGGCATCCAGCGCCGCATTCTCCTCGACGGTTTCCGAGTGCACGGGCTTCTTGAACGTGAGCTTCGGCCCGCATACGGGGCAGGCAACCGGCTCGGCATGGAAGCGCCGGTCCGAGGGCGTCTGGTACTCGGCTTCGCATTCCGGGCACAGCGTGAAGCCGGCCATGCTCGTGTTAGGGCGGTCATAGGGCAGGCTTTCGATCAGCGTATAACGCGGCCCGCACTGGGTGCAGTTGATGAACGGATAGCCGTAGCGACGGTTGCCGGGATCGGCGAGCTCGGCGCGGCAGTCATCACACATGAAGTAGTCGGGCGGCACGAATACGCGCGCCTCGGCATCACCGCTTGAGGCGACGATGTCGAAGCTGTCGTAGGCCGTATCGACCGGCGAGATCTTGACGATGCGCGGTCGCGATAACGGCGGCGCTCGCCGTATCAGGTCGGCGCGAAACCGGCGGATGACCTCGTGACGACCGCAGACGACGACCTCAACCTCGCCCTGGCGATTACAGACGTAGCCGGTGAGTCCGTACTCGGTCGCGAGCCGGTACACGAACGGGCGAAACCCGACGCCCTGCACGTGCCCCACCAGCATCATCCGGACCGCGTAGCTGGTCGTCGGATGTGCGTCTTTGACGACCTCGACGGGCGCCGCGGCGGACTCCTCCAGGCGTTCCTCGACCGGGTCAGCCAACAGCCTGCCTCCTCTCGTGTTCGTTGTCCCGGTAGCCCGAGGACCACCAGATTCGGCAGGCGCCTTCGTCGGACACCATGCAGGGGCCGATCGGCTTGCGCGGCGTGCATGCGCGGCCATACAGGCGGCATTGGTTCGGATAGATCTTGCCGAGCACGACCCGCGCGCAGTCGCAGCCCGGCGGCATTTCACCGACCCGCTTGCGGGAATCGTCGGCGTAGGATTCGAAGCGGCGACGCGCGTCGTGCGCCGCGTAGGCGTCGCGTAATGCGAAGCCCGAGCTCGGGATCACGCCGACGCCGCGCCAGTTCGCGTCCGTGACCTGCATGACCTCGTCCAGCTGGCGGCGTGCCTCGGGGTTGCCGCCCGGACGCACGACCTCGGGGTAGCAGTTATCGAGCCCAGGCCTGCCCGTCCGGCGCTGTTCCAGCACCGACACCATCGCCTGGAGCAGGGTATCTGGCCGGAAGCCGGCGACCGCTGCGGGAATCCCGTGTTTGTCCACGACGAACGACCATTCCTCGGGACCCATGACCGTGGATACGTGACCTGGCGCGATCAATGCGTCGAACCCCGGCTCTTCGGAATCGAGCAGCATCGCAACAGCCGGCCAGGTCAGCCTGCCGGACAGCAATACGCTCAGGTTCTCGGGCACACCCTCGGCGAGCATCGCCGCAACCGGCGCCGTCGTCGTCTCGAAGCCTGCCGCGAAAAACACCACCTCGCGAGAGGGGTCCGCGTTCGCGATTCGAACGGCCTCACTCGGCGACGCAATCGGCCGGATGTCGGCACCGGCCGCCTTCGCCTGCTCGAGCGAACGTGGGTCCTTGCGGGGCACGTTGACCGGGACCCGCAGCATGTCGCCGAACGCGACCAGCGTGACGTCCTCGTTGAGCGCGATCTGGATCGCCTCGAATACGTCTTCTTCGGGGCAGATGCACACCGGGCAGCCCGGCCCGGGTACGAGCTCGATGTTGGATGGAATCGCGCCGCGAAGCCCGGCCATGGAGATCGAGCGCTCATGGCCACCGCAAACGTTCATGATGCGAACGGGGCCACTGTTCGCGAAACCGTGCAGGCGCTCCAGCCAGTATTCGGCGGGTCGGCTCATTCCTGCGCCCCGAGCCAGTCGAGCCAGCCGTCGAAGCCCTCGCGGGATTTCGACGACAGCGTCATGAGCGGCGCGTCGCTCGCCAGCTGCCGGACACACTCACCGGCTGCCGCCGGATCGAAGTCGTCGAGCACCGCGAGCAGGTCCGACTTTGTAATCAGGACAAGGTCCGCCGCGCGGAACATGACGGGATACTTGGCGGGCTTGTCGTCGCCTTCCGGGGTCGAGAGCAGTGCGACATTCAGATGCTGGCCGAGGTCGAAGCTCGCCGGGCAGACCAGGTTGCCGACGTTCTCGATGAAGACGATGTCGACGTCGTCGAGCTCGAGTTCGTGCAGCGCCGAATGCACCATGTGTGCGTCGAGGTGGCAGGCGCTGCCCGTCGAAATCTGGATCGCCGGCACGCCCTTCTTGCGAATCCGCTCCGCGTCGTTCTCGGTGTCGAGATCGCCTTCGATTACGGCGATGCGCTTGTCGCTGCCGAGCGCCTCGATGGTCGCCTCGAGCAGCGAGGTCTTGCCTGCGCCCGGTGAAGACATCAGGTTGACGGCCAGCACACCATGGCGCTCGAAGTGCTCGCGATTGTGTTCGGCCTGGTGGTCGTTGGCCTTGAGCAGCCCTTCAAGCACCTCGACCGATTCGTGACCGCTGCTCGTCGTTGCCAGGTGGCCGCCGGCGGCCAGCAGGTGCTCATTGCCCGGTGTGATGTTGCAGCCGCAGGTTTCGCACATGTCCTTATCTCCCGATCCGCTCAGGCTCCCGCCGCCAGGATCTCATCGAAAAGTTGAAGCGACGCTTCGGCCTCCTCACTGGTCACTTTCTGGATGGCGTAGCCGACGTGCACGAGCACGTGGTCGCCCGGCTCCAGGGGCTCGTCTTTCAGCATGAACAGGTTGACCTCCCGGCGGACACCGAGCGCTTCGCAGGTGGCCAGGAAGCCGTCTATCGTCTTGATCTCCATCGGAACTGCTAGGCACATTCGTTGCGCTCTCCGTGGCAGTGTTTTCGAGGCGCCGGACCAGTGAAATCGCGGCGTCCGACCGAGCTTCGATCATAAGGTTTGGCCTTCCGCGAAGGCGTACGTAATAACGCCTATTCCGGTCTCGCGAGTGCCTGCCTAATGTAGTGACCACTGGGGAATCAGGCTGTTACCCTTTTCAGAACAACAACCCGAATGGGGGAAGACCGATGCGAGCACTTACGACCTTCATGCTCCTGGTTACGGCAACGGGCAGCGCGTCAGCGCACGTACTCGACGCCGATCATGGCGTCGCCGAGCAACTCGGACATCAGCTTGCATCGCCGCACCACCTGCTGTTCATCCTGCCCTTGATTATCGGTGTGGCCCTCCTGGCCGGTCGGTTCCGTTCGGCAGCGGACCGCAAGCGGCGACGCGATACCTGATCGGTCAACTCTTTCTGCTATAAAGGCCCTCGGCCCTCGAAATACGCGGCGATTGCAAAGGCAATGCCATAAAACGAGAACGATGGGGCCTCAGGAGCGATGATGAGCCGAGAAACGGCCGGGCCGACGGGCCCGTCTCCGGAGATTTACGCCGGCGATACGCCGGCCGCCACGGCGCGGCGTCTGTTCGGTGCCACGCGCCCCAAGTTCTTCCCCGCCTCGGTGCTCCCGGTGCTTGCCGGAACCGCCTGGGGCGCCGCCGTCGCCGGAGCCTTCGATGCCAGCGTGTTCAGCCTGGCGCTGCTGGCCACTGTCTGCGTGCACGCGGGTGCCAACGTTCTCAACGACGTCGGCGACGACCAGGGTGGCACGGACCGGCAGAACGAGGACCGGATCTACCCGTACACGGGCGGATCGCAATTCATCCAGGCTGGCATCATGTCGCAGGGCAACATGGCCCGCCTCGGCGTCAGCCTGCTCGCGGTTGCGGCCGTCGCCGGCCTGCTGCTCTTGCTGATGCGCGGCGAGATGGTGCTCTGGTTCGGCTTGGCGGGCGTCCTGCTCGCGGTCCTCTACTCGCTCGGTCCGGTGCGCCTGAGCTCGATCGGGCTCGGTGAACTCTCGGTCGGCATTGCCTTCGGCGTGCTGCCGGTCGTTGGCGCCGCCTGGCTGCAGAGCGGCACGATCGACACGGCGGCGCTAATGTTCTCGCTGCCGATCAGCGCCTGGGTTGCTGCAATCCTGCTGATCAATGAGGTACCGGATATCGCAGCCGACGCGGCGACCGGCAAACGTACGCTTGCGGTCCGGCTCGGTGAGCGCGGGACCAGCGTCCTGTATACGGCAATTCACCTTTTCGCGGCGGTCATCGTCGTGCTGATGACGGTGAACGGCGACCTGCCGCTGGCCGCTCCGCTGGTCCCCGTCGTACTGGTCGTGCTCGCGCTTCGCGCTGCCGCCGGGATCAGGACCGGCGTGGCAGACCGCGACTCGATGACGAAGGCGATTGAGGGAACGCTCGGCATCCATACGCTCGGCTCGATCTGGCTGATCGCCTGCGCGCTGTACCTTGCGATCTTTGTGAGCTGATCGATGCGCGTAACGATCAAGAAAGGTCTCGATATACCGCTAACCGGCAAGCCCGAGCTGACGGTCGACGAAGGCGCACCCGTCTCCACCGTTGCAGCGCTCGGTACCGACGTTGTCGGCTTGCGCCCGCAGATGTCGGTCCAGGTCGGCGATCACGTCCGACTCGGGCAAACGCTGTACGTCGACAAACGTAACCCCGGGGTCAAGTTCACGGCACCGGGCGCGGGCGAGGTCATCGAGATCAATCGCGGCGCCCGGCGTTCGCTGCAGTCGGTTGTCATCCGCCTCGAAGGCGATGAGGCGGAGGAGTTCGACCGCTTCGACGACACCCAGCTGGCCTTGCTCGATCCCGACACGATTCGCCGGAACCTGGTCGAATCGGGGCTGTGGACCGCGTTTCGGGGCCGCCCGTTCAGCCGCATTCCGGCGCCGACGGACCAGCCGGCGGCGATCTTCGTCACGGCAATGAACACAAACCCGCTGGCGGCCGATCCCGCCGCCACGGTTGCGCTGAACCCGACCTCCTTCGCCCAGGGTCTCGAGATCATCTCACGCTTGACCGAAGGCCCCGTGTACGTCTGCACCGCACCGAATTCGACGATCGAGGTCCCCGAGCGGGCGCCGTTCCGGCACGTCGAGTTCGCCGGCCCGCACCCGGCGGGACTCGTCGGCACGCACATCCATTTCCTCGAGCCCGTCAGCGAGCAGAAGACGGTCTGGCATTTGCGTTTCAATCACGTCATGGCGATTGGCCGGCTGTTCACGACGGGCCGCCTGCCCACCGAGCGCATCGTCGCGCTGACCGGACCGATGGTCATGAAGCCGCGGCTTTTGAAGACGCGCCTCGGCGCGAGTACCGAGGACCTGCTCGCGGGCGAACTGCTACCGGGCCAGGTCCGGGTAATCTCCGGCTCAGTGATGTCCGGGCACCGTGCCAGCGGACCGCTGGCCTACCTGAGCCGCTACCAGAACCAGATCACGGTACTCGGCGAGGGCAGCGAGCGTGAGTTTCTCGCCTGGGCGAGATTCGGCAATCGCAAATACTCGACGACTCGGGCCTTTACCGGCCACCTGCTGAACCGCCGCGGTTTCGACCTGACGACCACCCAGAACGGCAGCCCGCGCGCGATGGTGTCCATCGGCAACTTCGAGTCGCTGATGCCGCTCGACATCCTCGCAACGCCGCTCCTGAAAGCGCTGATCGTGCAGGACACCGACCGCGCCAAGGCGCTCGGCTGCCTGGAACTGGACGAGGAGGACCTGGCGCTGTGTTCCTTCGCGTGCAACGGCAAGTACGACTACGGACCCTTCCTGCGCATGAATCTCGACGAAATCGAGGCTAACGGCTGATGAGTGCACTGAGGCGAACGCTCGACAAGCTCGAACCACTGTTCACACGCGGCGGCCGGTTCGAGAAGTACGAAGCCATATTCGAGATGGTCGACACGCTGTTCTACTCGCCGGCGGACGTCTCGAAAGGCTCACCACACATCCGCGACGCGCTCGACCTGAAGCGGGTCATGATCGTCGTCGTCTTCGCGGTATTCCCGTGCCTGTTCGTCGGTATGTGGAATACGGGCTTCCAGGCGAATACGGCGCTGGCCTCCATGGGCTTCGACCTCGTGCCCGGCTGGCGCGGCGCCATCATGGCGGCCTTCGGCGCGGGCGCGAACCCGGACAGCCTGTATGCGAACTTCCTGCACGGCTTCCTGTACTTCCTGCCGATCTACGTCGTGACGATGGCGGCGGGCGGCTTCTGGGAGGTGCTGTTCGCGAGCGTACGCAACCACGAGGTCAACGAAGGTTTCTTCGTTACGTCGATGCTCTACGCACTGATCCTGCCCGCGTCTACGCCGCTCTGGCAGGTGGCGCTCGGCATCAGCTTCGGCGTCGTCATCGGCAAGGAGGTCTTCGGCGGCACGGGCAAGAACTTCCTCAACCCGGCGCTCGTCGGCCGCGCCTTCCTGTATTTCGCGTATCCCGTGCAGCTGTCCGGCGATGCGGTCTGGACACCCGTTGACGGCTTCAGCGGCGCGACCGCCCTGGGGCTTGCTGCCATCGACGGCATGCAGGGCATCGCCGCCAGCGGCATCACCTACACCCAGGCGTTCCTCGGCCAGATCCAGGGATCGCTCGGTGAAACATCGACCGCGGCCTGCCTGATAGGCGCCGCGATGCTCATCTATACCGGCATCGCCTCGTGGCGGATCATCGTCGGCTGCTTTGTCGGCATCATCGTGCCGGCCCTTCTGTTGAGCGGCATCGACAGCGCAAACCCGATGCTGGCAATGCCGTGGTACTGGCACATCGCGCTCGGCGGCTTTGCCTTCGGCGCGGTTTACATGGCGACCGACCCGGTCAGCGCGCCCGACACGATGATCGGCCACTGGGTCTTCGGAATCCTGGTCGGCGTGCTGACCTGGGTGATACGCGTCATCAACCCGGCCTTTCCCGAAGGGATCATGCTCGCGATCCTGTTCGGCAACATCTTCGCGCCGATCATCGATCACTTCGTGATCCAGGCCAACATCAAACGCAGGATTAAACGCAATGGCGGATGAGCAAGCAGGTCGCTCGCGCGACAGCATCGCGAATACGCTGATCGTCGCGATCAGCGTGGCCCTCGTCTGTTCGATCCTGGTGTCGGCCAGCGCGGTCGTGCTGCGCCCGCTGCAGCTCGAGAACCAGGATCTCTTCCGCAAGCGTATCGTCCTCGAGGTCGCTGGCCTCTACGAACCAGGTATCGACATCAATACCCGCTTCTCGGCGATTGAACCGCGACTGATCGATCTCGAGACGGGCGCCTATTCCGATGCCGCGGACGCGGCTACGTTCGACGTCCTGGCGGCGAGCAACGATCCCGACATGAGCATCGACATTCCGCCCGAGCTCGATATCGCCAATATTCGCCGGCGCTCGACGCTGGCGCCCGTCTACGTCGTTCGCGATGGCGACCGGGTCGAGCAGGTCATCCTGCCCGTGCACGGCGCCGGACTCTGGTCGACGATGTACGGCTACTTGTCCGTTGAACGCGACGGACGGACCGTGCGCGGGCTGCAGTTTTACGAGCATGCCGAGACCGCCGGGCTCGGCGACCAGGTCGACCGCCCGGACTGGCGGGCCCAGTGGCAAGGGCTGCTGCTGTTCGACGCGGACGGCAACCCGGCTGTCGAAGTCGTTCGCGGCCAGGCCCCGGAAGGCTCACCGCACGCCGTCGATGGGCTGTCGGGCGCCACCCTGACCGGCCGCGGCGTCATGGATCTCGTCCGCTACTGGACCGGGCCGCACGCGTTCGGGCCCTATCTCGCGAGACTCGCTCGAGAGGCAGATCGCAATGAGTGAAACCAAATCCATCCTCCTCGACCCGCTGGTCGACAAGAACCCGATTCTGCTGCAGGTGCTGGGCGTCTGTTCGGCGCTCGCGGTGACGACGTCGCTGTTGCCTTCCCTGCTCATGTGCGCCGCGATGACGACCGTTGCGATGTTCTCGGGTGCCGCGATCTCTGCGATCCGTGAACACATTCCCAACAACATTCGCATCATCGTGCAGATGACGATCATTGCGTCACTCGTGATCGTCGTCGACCAGACCTTGAAGGCCTATGCGTTCGAGACCAGCAAGCAGCTGTCCGTCTTCGTAGGGCTGATCATTACCAACTGCATCATCCTTGGCCGTGCCGAGGCGTTTGCGATGAAGAACCCGGTCGGTGCCAGTTTCCTCGACGGCCTCGGTAACGGCCTGGGCTACAGCGCGGTTCTGATCGTTGTCGCGGCCTCGCGCGAACTGTTCGGCGCGGGCACGCTGCTCGGCTACGAGGTCCTGCCGCTCACGAGCAACGGCGGCTGGTACGAGGCCAACGGCATGATGCTGCTGCCGCCCAGCGCATTCTTCATCATCGGCCTCTTGATCTGGGCCGTGCGTTCGGCGAGGCCGAAACAGGTCGAGAAGCCGGACTTCCAGATTCACGAAGTCCACCGCACCGAGGTTCTGTGATGGCGGACTACATCAACCTGTTCATCAAGGCCGCCTTCGTCGAGAACCTCGCGCTGACCTTCTTCCTCGGCATGTGCACGTTCCTTGCCGTGTCGAAGCGCATCGAGACGGCGATCGGACTTGGCCTTGCGGTAATCGCGGTGCAGGTCATCACGGTACCCGTCAATCATCTTATCTATCAGTTCCTGCTGAAGCCCGGCGCGCTGAGCTGGGCCGGGCTGCCCGAGGTCGACCTGAGTTTCCTCGGCCTCGTGAGCTACATCGGCGTCATCGCTGCGCTCGTGCAGATCCTGGAGATGACGCTCGACAAGCATTTCCCGAAGCTCTACAACGCGCTCGGCATCTTCCTGCCGCTGATCACCGTCAACTGTGCAATCCTCGGCGGCACACTGTTCATGGTCGAGCGCCAGTACAACCTTGCCGAGAGCACCGTGTTCGGGCTTGGCTCCGGTTTCGGCTGGGCCGTCGCACTGATCGCGCTGGCTGGCATCCGTGAGAAGCTGCGCTACAGCGACGTCCCGGACGGACTGCAGGGCTTGGGGATCACCTTCATCATTGTCGGCCTCATGTCGCTCGGCTTCATGGGCTTCTCGGGAATCCAGCTGTGACCGGCTCGCTGGCAACCGAAGTCGGACTCGGCATCGGCCTGTTCACAACGATCATCCTGATCCTCGTGTTCGTCATCCTTGCCGCCCGATCACGGCTCGTGCAGACGGGCTCGGCGCACGTGCTCGTCAACGAGGACCGCGATATCGCGATGCCGGTCGGCACGAAGCTGCTGCAGGGACTCGCGGAGGCCGATATCCTCGTGCCGTCGGCGTGCGCAGGCGGCGGCACCTGCGGCCAGTGCCGGGTGCAGGTGCTCGAGGGCGGCGGCGCGATCCTGCCGACCGAGACCTCGCTGATCAACAAGCGCGAAGCCGCCGATCACGTGCGGCTGTCCTGCCAGGTCACGGTCAAGCAGGACATGCGCGTGCAGGTCCCGGACGAGGTGTTCGGCGTCAGGAAATTCGACTGCGAGGTCGTATCCAACCGCTCGGTTTCGAGCTTCATCAAGGAGTTCGTCGTACAGCTTCCGGAAGGCGAGGAGCTGGACTTCCGTGCCGGTGGCTACATACAGGTCGAATGCCCGCCGCACGACATCTACTTCAAGGATTTCGACATCGACAAGCAGTTCCACGACGAGTGGGACCGCTATAACCTCTGGCGCTACGAATCGCACGTGAAGACGCCGACCTCGCGCGCCTACTCGATGGCGAACTTCCCGCTGGAGCACGGCGTCATCAAGCTCAACGTCCGCATTGCCACGCCGCCGCCCGGGGCGAGTGACAAGATCCCGCCCGGCATCATCTCGTCCTACATCTTCAGCCTGAAGCCGGGCGACAAGGTGACGATCTCCGGGCCGTTCGGCGAGTTCTTCGCGAAGGACACCGACAACGAGATGGTCTTCATCGGCGGCGGCGCGGGCATGGCGCCGATGCGCTCGCACATCTTCGACCAGGTCAAGCGGCTGCATACCGACCGCAAGATGAGCTTCTGGTACGGCGCCCGCAGCCTGCGCGAAGCGTTCTACGTCGACGAATTCGATGACCTCGCCGCCGCGAACGACAACTTCGAATGGCACCTGGCGCTTTCCGAGCCGTTGCCCGAGGACCAGTGGGCGGGCAAAACCGGGTTCATCCACAAGGTCCTGCTCGACCAGTACCTTTCGAAGCACCCGGCGCCGGAAGACTGCGAATACTATATCTGCGGACCGCCCATGATGAACGCAGCCGTCATTACGATGCTCGAGGACCTGGGCGTTACGCACGATCACATCCTGCTAGACGACTTCGGCGGTTGATGCGCGTGAGATTCCCGGTATCTATCCTGGCCCTGGCGACCGGCACCGTGCTGGCGGCGCTCGGCGCCTGCGGCGGGAAACAGGCGCCCTATCACGAACTCACCGGCCCGAGCATGGGAACGACCTACAGTATCAAGGTCGTCGACCTTGGCGAGGCCGACGAGCAAGAGCTCCGCAGCGACATCGTCTACGTACTCACCGCCTCCGAGCAGCTGATGTCCACCTACATCGCAGACTCCGATGTGTCGCAATTCAATGCTGTTCGCGATACGGACTGGGTTTCCGTTTCGCCGGAACTCTGCACCGTCGTCGAACTGGCACTGGGCCTGAGCGAGATGACGGGCGGCGCGTTCGACGTGACGGTCGGCCCGGTCGTCAATCTTTGGGGCTTCGGCCCGGTCGAGTCACTGACCGAACCGCCGGACGATCAAAGCGTCGACACGGCGCTCGAATCGGTCGGCTATCGACGCCTTGGCGCCGACTGCGAACGGCCGGCACTCAGGAAGGAGGTCCCGGACCTGCAGGTCGACCTGTCGGCGTTTGGCAAGGGCTTCACGGTCGACAAGGTGGCACATGTGCTCGACACCTACGGGATCACGGACTACCTCGTCGAAATCGGCGGCGAGCTTCGCATGCGCGGCCTGAATGCGGCCGGCAAGCCGTGGGCGATCGCCATCGAGACCCCGCGGCTCGACGGGCGTTCTGTGCAGTCAATCGCCGACCTGACTGACACCGGCATGGCCACCTCGGGTGACTACCGCAACTTCTTCGAGCACAACGGAACGCTGTACTCGCACACGATCAATCCGTCGACAGGCCGGCCGGTCACACATGGCGCCGCATCGGTCACGGTGATCGCCGAATCGACCGCTTTCGCGGACGCCATGGCGACGGCGTTGCTCGTTATGGGCCCGGAGACGGGCATCGAATATGCCGATGAACGCGACATTGCCGCCTACTTCCTCGTCCGCGACGGCGAGGGTATCGTGGAACGTTACTCGGAGACTTTCGGCCAGGAGGTGGCCCTGCGATGACGAATCTAATTACGCTCGTCTTAAGCTTCGTCCTTATCCTGATCGTCATCGCAGCGATGGGCATCGGCGTGCTTGCGGGCCGCGCGCCCATCAAGGGCAGCTGTGGGGGTCTGAACGGCGGCCGCTGTGAACTCTGCAGCGGCAGCGGCCAATGCCGGAAACGCGGCCGATAGGGGGAATCACATGCCGATACGATCCGCACTCGTCAGAAACTTCATGTCCGGGACGCTGGTGTCGTTTACGCCGGATACCGACGTCATGGACGCCATCGCGGTACTCGTTCGCAACCGCATCTCGGGCGCGCCCGTGGTCGACGACCACGGCAATCTCGTCGGAATGCTGTCCGAATTCGACTGCATGAAAGTCGTGCTCGCGTCTGCGTATCACGGTGAACCGGGCGGACCGATTGCGGACCTGATGGTCACAGACGTCAAGACTGTCGACGCCGACATGAGCATCGTCGACCTGGCCGAGCAGTTCATGGAGTCGAAGCTGCGCCGCTACCCGGTGCTCTCGGACAACCGCCTCGTCGGTCAGATCAGCCGACGGGATGTCCTGCGGGCGATGGTCGAGCTCGCCACCGGGTAACGATCCGCTGAGACCTCAGTCCAGCCGCATCAAGGCTGGCCCGCCTGCGCGACGAACTCCAGCGCCTGTGGCGCGGGCGAGGACGTCAGCAGCGCGGTGATAATCCCGATCGCGAGTGCCAGGCCGATGAACAGCGCCAGTGATCCCCAGAAGTACGCGTTGCGTCGCTCGGACGCGGTTGGCGGATCAACCAGGTAGCTCTCGAGTTCACCACTGTCCACAAGACGCTGGTATTCGAGCGGGCGTTCCGCCTTGAATCGTTCCAGCGACACCTTGCCCGTGAAAATCACGATGTCCATCGGGAAACTCTCGGGTCGCAGATGCGTGTGGAAAAAGTGGAATATGAAGATGAACCCGGTCGCCAGCAGCGCCTCGTCACTGTGCACGACGTATGCGGCATTCAAAACCCAGCCCGGCACGAACTGCGTGAACCATATCGGCGCCCAGAGCATCAGACCCGACAGGCCAATCATCATCACCCCCCAGAAAACGGCCAGGTAGTCGAACTTCTCAATGTAGTTCCAACGATCTCCCTGCGGCCGATCACCCAGGTAAATGAAGTGCCGGAAATTGCCGACAAGGTCCGCGAAGTCTTTCGGCTGTGGAACCATCGAGTTGGGCCCCCAGAACAGACCTTTCTCACGCCGGACAACCGCCCGCGCAAACAGCTGACCGAGGTGGATGGCCGCGTAGGCGAAGGTGCCGATAGCAGCGATGCGATGAATGATCCGCGCCGATTCGAGTCCACCGAGCAGCGTGATCAACTGCTGCGCCCAGGCGGCGTTGTCGAAGCGTAGCGGCAGCCCGGTCAGCGCCAGCAGCAGGAAGGTCACGATTATCGTCACGTGCAGCCAGATATTGCCTTTCGAGAACCGGCGCACGTACTGCCCACCGCTTTCGGCCTCCTCTTCGTACTCGCCGCGCAGGACGCCAACGACCGCGCGCTGCAGCCAAAGCGTATCGTGGATGGCGAAGAACCCGAAGACACTCAGCAACAGCCCGATCATGAACGCCCAGACTACGTAGACGATGAAGTTGTCGTCAGGGTCTGTCGGATCATTGTGCGGATCGAAGCTGACGAACGACGCGCTTATGCCTTCGTGGCAGGCGCCGCAGGTCGCGACCAGGTTGTCCTGGTGCACCGTCGATTCGGGATGATCCGCCGGCAGGTTCCGATGCGGCGTATGGCAGTCCGCGCAGGTTGCCGATGCGGCCATGCCGAGATTGATGGCTTTGCCGTGGAAGCCCTGGCTGAAGGTCCGGTGCTGTTCTTCGTGGCAGCCACCGCAGTTTCCGGCGGACGCAAGCCTCGTGTCCCGCTCTGCCGGATCCGCAATGCCGTGTGACGAATGGCAGTCGACGCAGACGGGCGCGTCCTCGTTGCCCTCCTGCCAGGCCATGCCGTGGGCGCTCCCTGTCTGCCAGGGCTCCAGCAAGCCCACGTGGCAGCTGCCGCACATCTCGGGCGACTTCGCGTGCGACGTTGGGTCGCGTGGATTGTCCGCACCCCGTATGTCGTGCGCACCATGGCAGCTTGCGCAGCTCGGCGCCTGAGCGAGTCCGGACAGAAGCAGGGCCTTGCCATGCTCGCTGACCAGGAAGCTCTCGACCAGCTCCGGCGGCTCATCGTGACACGCACCGCAATACTGCACCTGGTTAACGGCAGAAACTGCCGAAGCAGGATCCGCAACCTCATGAATGAAGTGCGGGTCGCCGTGACAATCCCCGCATGCCGACTCGCCGGCGTGAGCGCTTCGGCCAATCTCGCGCAGCGGCCGGCGGTGGCAGTCACCGCAGCTTTCCTCATCGGTCAGGGGCTCGAGATCGCTATCGTCGTGCTCTGGCGGCACGTTCGTATGGCAGTCTGTACACATCGCCTCGGGATGCGCCGGCGAATCGAAGGCGACGTCTTCGTGACACTCGCCGCAGTTTTCCTGCCCTGACGAGACGGACACCGTGAGGAAGAGCAAGGTGGCAAGCAGCAATCTGGTTGTTGTTTTCATTCTTGTTGAACACCTCGCGGCACTGGCGACGACCGGCTACATATCCCCCGCGCGCCTCGCCGCATCCGGCAGCGTATGCCGCATTTTCTCGCGCAGCCGATTCACGCCGGCGAAGAACTCACGCATCATCACCACCCACAGGTACTGACCTCGCTCCGTCAGCTCCAGCGTGTCGCCACGATCGCGAATCGCGCCGATCATCTGCAGGGCCGTGAACTCGCGCCAGAGCCCCAGGTCGCCACCGAAGCGCTTCGCGGCGGCGCGCTTGTCGAGCGTGCCGCCAAATAGCTCCATCATCATGTAATAGCGCTTCTGGTCACGCGTATTGAGGTCCTGGCGAAAAACGGTACCGGTCTTGCCGGACTCCACGTAGCGTCGATACTCGCCAATCGAGAACGTGCTCGAATACAGCGAGCCCCGCAGGTAGCTGAAAGAGCCGCTGCCGAGGCCAACATACTCCTCGCGATCCACGATGTACTCGTCGAACATGCCGGGCTTGCGGGAGAAACACCATGCGGAGTTACGCGTATAACCGGCATCCAGCAAGCGCTCGACGATGAGTTCGTAAAACTCCCGCTCGCGCGAGTACCCGACCTTGCCCATCGCTCGCTCGAGCGACTTGTCCTTGCCGTCGACGTTCATGAGCGGATAGAAGGACACCTGGTCGACTACGATTTCCCGCGCGAGTATCTCCAGGTCCCGCTCCAGCGATTCCCGCGTCTGGTGCGGGAAGTTGAAGATCATATCGACGTTCAGCGTGTCGAAGCACCCGGCGATGCGCTCGAGCGCCTCCCGGACCTGGTCACCGCTGCCGTACTTCTCGTAGCGGTCCATCTCCTTCAAGAGCGTATCGTCGAAACTCTGCACGCCGACCGACAGTCGAGACACGCCGGCTTCCTTGAGCGGCCGCAGGTCGCCGTTCCTGAGATCGTCGGGGTTGGTCTCTACGGAAATCGTGTTGATGCCGTGACGCGACTTTAGGAGCTCGATCGTCTCGATCAGTTCGCCGGGCAGGACCGTCGGCGTTCCGCCGCCAAAGTAGACCTCGTCAAAGCGATAGCCTCGATCGCTGACCTGTTCGATCTCGGAGCGCAGACACCTGAAGTAACGCGTTGCCGCGCTTTCCTTGAACTGCACGCGATGGAATGAACAGAACGGACACAGCACCTGGCAATAGGGAATATGCAGGTACAGGAGATAAGGCCGCGACGTATCCGGGTCCGGCAGCGGCGTATAGCTCGGGCGCTCGGGAAACTGGAGCATCTCCTTGTTGAAATACTGGACCAGTTTGCCGATCAGGGTGTCGAGGTTCACGGCGTCGACTCCGTTTTGACCTGCCGCCTCAGGCGTACAGCGGCGCGATATCCATGTAGATCTTGTAGTTCTTTATTTTCTCGCCACTCATGTCGAAGACGTCGACGAACGGCAGCGAAATCGTGCTGCCGTCATGGCGCGTATAGGTCACATCGCCCTCGCAGACAAGCGTATCGCCGTCGGCGAGCGTCCAGGCCAGCGAATGCTCGAGTCCCGCGATCGTCGAGAAGAAGCCCTCGACCGCCTGGCCGATCGCCTCACGGCCCTCGGCCGGTGGGGCGGAACCGAAGCGGAAGCTGGCGTCGTCGGCCAGGAAATCGAGGAACGCACTCGTGTCCTTCGCGTCGATCGCCGCGAACAACGCATCGAGCTGCGATTGCCGGACGTCGCCGGCGCTGGCAGCGGCCATCTATTGCTGGCTCGCGTAGTAGTGCAGCAGCGCTTCCTCGTCGTCGGCGCTCAGTGCATCCATGACCTGCTTCATCTTGCCGGGCTGCTCCCGTTCCTCGGCGCGATACTCGTTGAAGGTCGTGCGCATATAGCCCATCCACTGGCCGGCAAGAATGCTGGCCTCGTCTTCGGCGTTCGAACCGCCGTCGGAGTGGCAACGCTCGCAGTCGCGGTCGTGGATCACCTTGCCCGCCGCGGCCTTGTCGGCGTCGAATTCCTGTTTCGCGGGCACGAACGGGAGCGCTGCGTAGTGCTCTGCGAGTTCCTCGATCTGGTCGTCACTCAATTCCGCGGAGACCTCGCACATGGTCACCTCCGGCCGGCTGGTATCACCCTGGCGGAACGTGCTCATGGCGCAGGGCCGTGCCTCGTCCCGATAGATATACAGCGCCTCGGAATGCACGAAAGCGTCGATGCCCGCAATCGTCGGCATGTCGTCCCATTGGCTGACGCCATCATTGCCATGGCAATCGTTGCACTCGCGTATCAGCGTCTCGAGCTCACTTGCGAAAGCGGTCGAACCGGGTATCAGGAAGATCAACGCGAGTAATCGAATGGCTGGCTTCATGTCTGGCGCTCCGATGCTTATTTGTTATTGCACTCAGGCCTTGCGGTATGCAGCACATGCTAAACCATGCGGCTGAATATTTGCTGAGTGTCGACAAAAAAACCGTAAATGAGAATGATTATATTTAACAGCAACTTATACACCTCCTCACGCACCTGTCGCTACGTAGTTGTCGCAATGAGAAATCCGCTGGGCATTTGGTAAAACGCGTTAACTAGCCCGAATAGCGCCTGCGCGTGGTCGAAGCACCGCAGTCTCGAAGCGAGGAATAACAATGAACGATCGTGTGGGGAGGCTCGTCCAATTTCTGATCCTGGTTTTTGCAGCGACCCTGTTGTGGGGCTGCGAAGGCGACGATGGCGCAGCGGGGCCCGCGGGGCCTCCCGGACCGTCGG
>JASJBG010000195.1 GCA_030066625.1 Woeseiaceae bacterium | reverse complement strand
CGCGCCGTCTCGGCGATGCCCGGCAGGCGCTCCTCGATGACTTCCGGCCCCAGGTGCTCGAGGTGCAGATGTATGTGATCGCTGTGATCGCCGACACCCCGGCCGTCGCGGATCTCGATGGTCATGGACCGGCTGACGACGTCGCGCGACGCCAGGTCCTTGGCGTTCGGCGCGTAGCGCTCCATGAAGCGATCGCCGTCGGAATTCGTCAGGTAGCCGCCCTCGCCGCGGGCGCCCTCGGTGATCAGGCAGCCGCTACCGTAGATTCCGGTCGGGTGGAACTGCACGAACTCCATGTCCTGCATCGGCAGGCCGGCGCGAATGACCATGGCATTGCCGTCGCCCGTGCAGGTGTGCGCGGACGTGCACGAGAAGTAGGCACGACCGTAACCGCCGGTTGCGAGTATTACCTGGTGCGCGCGAAACCGGTGCAGTTTGCCGGTCGCGAGTTCGAGCGCCACGACACCGCGGCAGGCGCCGTCTTCCATGATCAGGTCGATGGCGAAAAACTCGATGAAGAACTTGGCGTCGTGCGCGAGCGACTGCTGGTAGAGCGTGTGCAGCATGGCGTGCCCTGTGCGGTCGGCCGCCGCGCAGGTACGCTGCGCCGTACCCTCACCGTAGTGAGTCGTCATGCCGCCGAACGGCCGCTGGTAGATGCGGCCGTCCTCGGTACGCGAGAACGGCACGCCGTAGTGCTCGAGCTCGATGACCGCATCCGGCGCTTCCTTGCACATGTATTCGATCGCGTCCTGGTCGCCGAGCCAGTCAGAGCCCTTGATCGTGTCGTACATGTGCCAGCGCCAGTCGTCCTCGCCCATATTGCCGAGCGCGGCACTGATGCCGCCCTGGGCGGCCACAGTGTGGCTGCGGGTCGGGAACACCTTGGTGATGCAGGCGGTCTGGAAGCCGGCCTCGGCGAGACCGAAGGTCGCGCGAAGGCCCGAGCCGCCGGCACCAACAACGACGACGTCGTAGCTGTGATCCGTGAATTCGTAGTCGCTCATGTGCCGAATCCGATTCTCAAAACGGCATAGACGCAGGCGATCGCGACGAACGCGTGCGCGAATCGCGAGCCGATCAATGACAGTATTTTGAGTCCCTGCGCATGCACGTAGTCTTCGATGACGACCTGCACGCCGAGGTAAGAGTGATAGGCGACCGTCAGGCACATCAGTGCCATCAGCACCGTGTTTAGCGGCTGCGCCAGGAATCGATACAGGTCGAGGTAGGTCAGCGACTCGATCGTCAGCATCGAATACAGGAACCAGAGGCCGAGTATGGCCATCGCAATCGCCGACACGCGCTGGCTAACGAAGTGTTCGGTACCGTCCTTCGCGCTGCCGAGGCCGAGTACCCGGCCGAGGGGTGTCCGCAGGCTCACAGCAGCACCACCCAGAACGCGGTTGTAAGGATCACGGCGGCGACCAGCACGACATAGGCACTCGCGTTCGCCTGACTCTTTTCAAAGCCGCGCCCACTGTCCCAGACGAGATGACGTATGCCGTTGCCCAGGTGGATGAAAAACGCCAGCGTCCAGGCGATCAGCAACGCCGTTGCGACCGGGTGACTCATCAGGTTCCTGAAATACTGGTACTGCTCGGGTCCGGCCGCCGCGTTCATCAGCCAGGCCGTCAACACGATGAGGCCGATCGCCATCGACACACCGGTCATGCGGTGCAGTATCGACAGCAACATCGTGATGGGCCAGCGATAGATCGACAGGTGCGGCGACAGGGGTCTGCCGTGATTGCTCATTGCGCTTCTTCTTCGTATCGCGTCAAAAGTCGATGCAGCGACCGTTTTTTTCCCAGTCGCCATATCGTGTCGGGTCCGGACCCTTGCGGCCGCCTATCTCCTTCGGACGATCGTCCGCCGGCTCGGCCGGGTTATGCTGACGCACGCCGGTGTCGGGCTTGGAATCCTCCGAATCGGGCGTATCTTTGAGGTCCTTGGAAGTCATGCGCGAAGTATGCCAGAGGCAATCGAATGGCTGAACTGTCTTACGCAACAATTGTGGTCTCGGGCGACGACGCCCGCGAGTTTTTGCAGGGCCAGCTGACGCAGGATGTCGCGAGACTCGACGAGAATGCGACAAACCCGCCGCTATTGTCCGCCTGGTGCAACCCCAAGGGCCGCGTGATCGCGCTCCTCAGGCTGTCAAAGACAGGCTCGGGCTACGCCCTCGCCCTGCCCGCCGAATTAGCGGACGCGGTGGTGAAGCGGCTGACGATGTTCCGGTTCCGCTCGAAGGTGGACTTCGAAACGCGCCTCGCGACTCCGGCGGAGCTCGGTTTCGACGGCGCCAGCGAGGATTTCCTGCTTACCAGTCTTCGCGACGGTATCGCCGACATCCGCGGACCCCAGTCCGAGGAGTTCACTCCGCATATGCTGAACCTCGACTTGCTCGACGCAGTCAGCCTCGACAAGGGCTGCTATACGGGCCAGGAAATCGTTGCACGTACGCACTATCGCGGTGCCACTAAACGCCGCATGCTGCGCTTTACGAGTTCCGCGCCCGTCTCCGCGGGTGACAAGGTCGAGGACGGCGATCGCAGCGTCGGTGAAGTCGTCAATGCCATCGGCAACGAGTTGCTCGCCGTGGTGCCCGTTGATTCGACCGACGGGCTCAAGGTCGGCGACGCCGCGCTCGAAGCGAGCTCGCTGCCCTACCTGTAGTCGCGCAGTTCGACTAAGCCGAGACTTCCACGCCTCGCCAAAAGGCCACACGCCCCTTGATCTCGGCGGCCGCGCTCTTCGGCTCCGCGTAGTACCAGGCCGCGTCGGTGTTGGTATCACCGTCGACCGACAGCGAGTAGTAGTTCGCCGTGCCCTTCCACGGGCAGACCGAGGTCTTTGACGACTCGACGAGGTATTCGTCGTTGACAGCGTCGCGCGGGAAGTAGTGGTTGCCTTCGACGACGACGGTGTCGTCCGATTCGGCGATGAGCTTGCCGTTCCAGGTCGCTTTCATGGGCGTTCTCCGGGGATTGGATTCAACTTCCGTTGTCGGGATGCTTTCCGGGTCTTCAAGACCAACGTGAGCGAACGTTAGTCGAAGACCTCCGGGCGCATGTGCGGGAACAGCAGTACGTCGCGGATCGACGGCGAGTCGGTCAGCAGCATGACCAGCCGGTCGATGCCGATACCGATACCAGCGGTCGGCGGCATCCCGTATTCGAGTGCACGAATGTAGTCGTGATCGAAGGCCATGGCCTCGTCGTCACCGGCATCGCGATTCGCGGCCTGGGCCCGGAATCGCGCCGCCTGCTCCTCCGGGTCGTTGAGCTCCGAGAAACCGTTGGCGATCTCGCGGCCCGCGATGAACAGCTCGAAACGATCCGTGACGAACGGGTCGTCGTCATTCTCGCGAGACAGCGGCGACACCTCGGTCGGGTACTGCGTCACGAAGGTCGGTTCGCGCAGGTTGTCCTCACCGGTCTTCTCGAAGATCTCGATCTGCAGCTTGCCCTCGCCGTAGCCGTCCTTGACGGGAATCCCGAGCTGTTCGCAAACACCGACGAGATAGCCGCGATCGCGCAGTTTGGCGGCGTCCAGGTCCGGGTTGAAGTGCAGGATCACCTCCTCGACCGTCATCCGCTTGAACGGTTTGCCGAAGTCGTACTCCTCGCCCTGGTAATTGACGAGCGTGTCGCCGTTCACGGCGCTGGCCATGCCGCGCAGCATTGCCTCGGTCGAGTTCATCCAGTCTTCGTAGTCGGCGTAGGCGCGGTACGCCTCCATCATCGTGAACTCGGGATTGTGCTGGGTCGACACGCCTTCGTTGCGGAAGTTGCGGTTGATCTCGTATACGCGTTCGAAGCCGCCGACCACCAGTCGTTTGAGGTTCAGCTCCGGTGCGATGCGCAGGTAGAGCTGCATGTCGAGCGCGTTGTGGTGAGTCGAAAACGGCCGCGCGATCGCGCCACCCGGCGTAACCTGCATCATGGGCGTCTCGACCTCGAGGAAGTCCTGCGAGTCGAGGAACGCGCGCATGTACTGCACGATCGCCGAGCGCTTCAGGAAAATCTCGCGGCTCGACTCGTTCATGATCAGGTCGACATAGCGCTGCCGGTAGCGAATCTCCTGGTCCGACAGACCGTGCCATTTCTCGGGCAGTGGCCGCAGCGATTTCGTCACGAGCCGGATCTCGTCGGCCATGACCGTCAGCTCGCCCGTCTGCGTCTTGAACAGCGAGCCGCCCGCCATCAGGATGTCGCCGACGTCCCATCTCTTGAAGCCGGCGTAGGTGCCTTCCGGCAAACGATCGCGCTCGACGCGGACCTGGATCTGCCCGGATCGGTCTTGCAGCTTGATGAAGCTCGCCTTGCCCATGACACGTTTTACGAGCATGCGGCCGGCGACGGCGACCTCGACATCCTCCTCGACGAGGTGCTCGGCCTCGTGGCCACCGTAGGTGGCGTGCAGTTCGTCGGCGAGCGCATTGCGGTGGACGTCGTTCGGAAATGCGTTGCCCTGCTCGCGCAGCGCGTCGAGCTTCTTGCGCCGCTCGGCGATGAGCTTGTTGTCGTCTCGGTCGTCAGTCACGCGTCTACAGTCCCTGCTTGAGGCTCGCTTCGATGAAGGCGTCCAGTCCTCCGTCGAGGACGGCCTGAGTGTTACCGGTTTCCACGCCGGTGCGCAAATCCTTGATTCGACTCTGGTCGAGCACGTAGGAACGAATCTGGCTGCCCCAGCCGACGTCGGCCTTCGATTCTTCAACCGCCGACGCCTCCGAGCGCCGTTTCTGCAGTTCGAGCTCGTACAGCTTTGCCTTGAGCTGGTTCATCGCCTGCGCCTTGTTCTTGTGCTGCGAACGATCGTTCTGGCACTGCACGACCGTGTTGGTCGGCAGGTGCGTGATGCGCACGGCCGACTCGGTCCGGTTGACGTGCTGGCCGCCCGCGCCGCTGGCGCGGTAGACATCGATACGCAGCTCTGATGGATCGACCTCGATATCGATGTTGTCGTCGACCTCCGGCGCAACGAACACCGACGCGAAGGACGTATGCCTGCGATTGCCGGAGTCGAACGGTGACTTGCGAACGAGCCGGTGGACGCCCGTTTCGGTGCGCAGCCAGCCGTAGGCGTAGTCGCCCTGGATATGGACCGTGGCGCTCTTGATGCCGGCTACCTCGCCGGCCGACGCCTCGATAAGCTCGGCCTTGAAGCCGTGCTGCTCGGCCCAGCGCAGATACATGCGCAACAGCATCTCGGCCCAGTCCTGCGCCTCGGTGCCACCCGCACCCGACTGGATGTCGACGTACGCGTGGTTCACGTCCATCTCGCCGGAGAACATGCGCCGGAACTCGAGGCCGGCAAGCCGCTGCTCGAAGCCGTCGAGGTCGCTCACAACCTCGCCGACGGTGTCCGCGTCGTCTTCTTCCTCCGCCATCACGAGGAGTTCTTCCGCGTCATTGAGCCCCGTGGTCAGCTCATCGAGCGTGACGACGACCTGTTCGAGCGCGGCGCGCTCCTGGCCAAGCGCCTGCGCGCGCTCGGGCTCGTTCCAGACGTCAGGCTGTTCGAGCTCGCGCTGAACCTCGGTCAGCCGCTCCGACTTGCTGTCGTAGTCAAAGATACCCCCTCAACGCAGCGGTGCGTTCAGCGAGATCGGCAATCGTCTGTTTGATCTGGCTCGTTTCCATGGTCGGTCGGTGTTCCGGGGGCGGACAAGGCGCGCGATGTTATCACGCGTTGCCGGCTTCGAGTGCCGTTATTTGCTCGACGATCAGCTGCGGGGTCTCGATGCCGCGATACTCGTTCACGTCGAGCCGGTACACGAGCCGGATGGTGCCGCGATACGCCGGGCCCGCCTGGTTGAAAGCGATCGCATCGAGCGTGCGCCCGCCGCGCGACGGCCGTACCCGGAGCTTCAGGTGCTGCTCACCGACCGTGCGCTGCTCGACGAGCTCGAAATCGCCGCTCCACAGAGGCTCGGGGAACCCGGAGCCCCAGGGGCCGGCCGCACGCAGTTCACGCGCAAACTCGAGCGACAGCGATTCGCCGGGCAGCGGCCCGTCCGACACCAGCGCTCCCGAAAAATCGGCGTACGGATACAGCACGTGCAACTGCTCGGCCGCGAGACGTGCGAACTCATCGTAGTGCTCCTCGGCGAGCGTCAGCCCGGCCGCCATCGCGTGGCCGCCGAACTTCTCGATCAGGCCGGGCTTGACGCAGGCGATGTGCTCCAGCAGGTCGCGCGCATGCACGCCCAGTACAGAGCGGGCGCTGCCCTTGAGCAGGCCCTCGCGTTCGCGGGCAAACGCAATGACCGGTCGATGGCAGCGCTCCTTGACGCGCGATGCGATCAGGCCGACGACGCCCTGGTGCCAGGACTCGTCATAGACGCAAACGCAGGCGGGCAGCTTGCTAGCATCCATCGCGTCGACGAACTGGAAGGCCTGCTCGCGCATCGTCGTCTCGATATCGCGGCGCTCGCGATTGATGGCGTCGAGTTCGGCCGCGTATCGTGCGGCCGTATCGTAGTCGTCGCTGAGCAGGCATTCGATGCCGATAGACATGTCCTCCAGCCGACCGGCCGCGTTGAGCCGCGGCCCGACCGCGAACCCCAGGTCTGCGCTGATCGTGCGCCGCGACTGCCTGCCGGACTGCACGAGCAGCGCCTCGATTCCCGCGACCGTTTTGCCGGCGCGCATGCGGCGGATGCCCTGTTCGACGAGGATGCGATTGTTGTGATCGAGCGGCACGACGTCGGCAACCGTGCCGAGAGCGACGAGGTCAAGGTACTGCGCAGGGACCCGTGCGGCGCCGGCGAGCCCGTCCTGCTCGAGGGCCCTGCCGAGTGCAGCGAGTACATAGAATGCGACGCCGACACCGGCGAGATTGCGGCTCGCGAATTCGCTGTCCGGCAGGTTCGGATTCACGATGACCTCGGCTGCCGGCAGCTCCTCGCCGGGGAGGTGATGGTCCGTGACCAGCACGGGAATTCCCAGCGCGTTCGCTTCGTCGACACCCTGGATACTCGAGATGCCGTTGTCGACGGTCACGAGCAGTCGCGGCTGCTGCTCGGCGGCGATGCGCACGAGCTCGGGAGTCAGTCCATAGCCATACTCGAAGCGGTTCGGTACGAGGTAGCCGACATCGGCGAAGCCGAAAGCCTTCAGGCAACGCAGCATCAGTGCCGTGCTCGTGGCGCCGTCCACGTCGAAGTCGCCGACTATGATGATGCGCTGGTCGCGCTTCGAGCGCAGCAGTTCGACAGCCGCGTCGACGTTTTCGAGCGAGCTGATGGGCGCGAGCTGGGCGAGACCGTAGTCGAGCTCGTCGGCGCTCGTGATGCCACGCGTCGCGAACAGTCGAGCGAGCACGGGCGCCAGGTCGCCGAGTGATTCGACCGACGTGGGTGACGGCGACGGACGAAGGACGATCGGTCGGGCCTGGGTCATTGCTTCGTGGCTTCCTCGAGCAGCGGATTTCTGCGGCGCCAGAATCGCCGGCGGTGACTGCGAAGGATATCCGCCCGGAGGCCGTCACGGAACAGCAGTGTCAGTGACGACAGCCGTTTCGATTCGAGTGCGCTTTTCAGTTCGTGCAGACAGTCCTCGAGGCGAGTGCCATCGTCGAACCCCGGGACCGTCGCGACAAAGCCCGCGACGGCTTCGTCCAGGCAGCCGGTGATATTGCCCGGCCACGGTTCCGCCAGCCCCGTCCTCGACAGCCAGTAGCCGCGCAGCAGCGCGTCGTCGGAGAACAGCGGCGGATGCGGTTCCGTCGTTTGCGCGGTCGCGTGGCCGCCGCCCCAGATCCACAGCGAGTTGATGGGCGGCAATGCATGTGTCTGTCGTTCGAGATTGACCGGGTGATCATGCAACGCCATTTCAATCTCGGAAACCAGGCCGCGGTGGCGATCCGCACCGGGCCCGGTCGGCAGGAAGTCGTTGGGGACCAGGCCGTCGACGCTGTACGCCGGCATCGTCGCCGAGGCAATCGGTTCGGCGGCGCTGCTGAGGTAGCCGTGCGAGCCCACGCGCGCGAAGCCGAAGGCGCTGTCGTCGCCGAGTTCCTGCTGCAGGTGGTCGAACAGCGGTCGCAGTTCGGACAACGGCACGCCCGTTCTCGCAAACGCATGCAGGCACAGGTGATCGAGCCGCGGTTCCAGATACACCGGGTCGGCCCCGGCCATCCACACCGTCGGCCGGTCGCCTGTCTGGCCCCACATCCTGAGCGCCGCGAGTCCGTCCGCCGGGTACGGCTTGCCGAGCTCATTGAGAATGGCTCGCAGTGTTTCGATACGCTGCTCGACGGTAGACAGCTCGGAACGTGCCAGCCAGGTCTTCAGTTCGGGGTCGCGCAGACGCCCGCCGCCGACCGCCGGCAGGATCACGACGGCCGCACCTTTGTCGTATGATTGCGGCATCTATCTAGGTTACCGGATTCACGCCTTGAAATTCACACGC
>JASJBG010000045.1 GCA_030066625.1 Woeseiaceae bacterium | reverse complement strand
GTCTACGCATCCAACCAGGATGACCTGCATCGGCGGCACATCTGGGAAGTGGGCGTAAAGGGCGGTCGCCCCAAACTGCTGACGCCGGGCGACGGCATCGAGTGGGCGCCGGCGCCGCTCAACGACGGCAGCGTTGCCCTGCTTCGCTCGGACGCAACGATGCCGGCACGAGCCGCTCTGTTGGACAGCAACGGCGGGCTTCGCGACCTTGCGCCCGGCGTGCCGAACGACTTCCCGCGGAACCTCGTCACCCCGGTGCACGTGGAGATCACCGCGACGGACGGCATGAAGATACCGGCACAGCTGTTCGTGCCCGAGGGATTGCGGCGGGGCGAGAAGGTACCGGTCGCTATCTTCCTGCACGGCGGCTCACGCCGACAGATGCTGCTCGGCTGGCACATGCGCGGCTATTATCACAACGCCTACGGCATGAGTCAGTACATGGCCTCGCGAGGCGTCATGGCCCTCGCACTCAACTTCCGCAGCGGCATCGGCTACGGCATGGAGTTTCGTGAGGCACTGGATTACGGCGCGACCGGCAACAGCGAGTTCCAGGACGTCATTGGCGCCGCCCAGTACTTGCGCAGCCGACCGGACGTCGACCCTGATCGAATTACCGCCTGGGGCGGATCCTACGGCGGCTACCTGACGGCGCACGCGCTGGCGCAGGCTTCCGACATGTTTGCGGCCGGTGTCGACATCCATGGCGTTCACGACTGGAACGAAGGTATCCGCATCTTCGTGCCGAATTACAACAAGAACAATTATCCCGAGCAGTCCGCGCTCGCGTTCCGCTCTTCGCCCGACAACTTCATCGACGGCTGGCGCTCGCCCGTACTGCTGATTCACGGCGATGACGATCGCAACGTGTTCTTCTCTCAGACGACCCGGCTCGCCCGCGAGCTTCGCAAGCGCGGTGTCCACGTCGAACAACTCGTGTTCCCGGATGAAGTGCACGGCTTCCTGCTGCACAGCAACTGGGTGAAGGCTTACGAAGCGACGTCGGAGTTCCTGATTCGGCACATGAATGAGTAGCCCCTACAAAGTCGATGCTGCATTGCCCACTCAGAGGGCGTGCTAGTATCAATTGGATCCGCTGCAGCGCCGCGATGCGCCTGCCGGAAGGACACTCGAATGGAGACAAGCGCGAAGCCCTTGACTGCATTGCTCGCGCGAGCGGCCGAGGGCGACCGCGACGCGAACGAGGACCTGTTTGCGTCGATCTACCCCACCCTGCGCCGACTCGCGCGCCGACAGCTCAACGCCCACCGCCGCGGGACGCTGTGCACGACCGAGCTGGTCAATGAGGCATCGCTGCGACTGTTCGGCGTTGACCAACTGGAAAGGCTCGAGAACCGCAATCACCTGATCGCAACGGCCGCCAAGGCAATGCGTCACGTGCTCGTCGACCACGCGCGCCGAAAACAATCCGCGAAACGCGGCGGCGAATGGAAGCGCCTCGACATCGACGAGAGCGAACTGTCGGTCGAGCGGCTGTCCGAGCAGGTCCTTGCCCTCGACGAGGCGCTCACCCGGCTCAAGGACATCGACGAACGTGGCCACCAGGTCGTCGAACTGAAGTTCTTCGGCGGCTGCACGATCGGTGAGATCGCGGAGATCCTCGATATCTCCGACAGCAGCGTCAAACTCGCGTGGCGCAAGGCGCGCGCCTACCTGCACTCGGAGATCACTTCTCCATGAGCACCGACCTCGACAAACGGGCGATGGCGCTGTTCGAGCAGGCGATCGAGCTCGATGGCGAGGCGCGGCAGCGCTGGCTCGATGAGACCTGTGACGACCCGGAGCTGAGAAGCCGCGTCGACACGATGCTGCGCGCGGACTCCGATGCCGCGACTTCCGGCCTGCTCGACCAGGACGTCGACGATCATCTGAGTCGCCTCGGTGGCAGCCGCCGGGCGCCGGAACGAATCGGCCCGTACAAGGTTGCCGAACGCATCGGCCAGGGCGGCATGGCAACCGTCTACCGCGGCGAGCGTGCCACCGAGGATTTCGACCAGACCGTTGCGCTGAAGGTGATTCGGCCCTCGCGTCGCTCGGAACACTGGGAGGCTCGGTTCCTGACCGAGCGCCAGATACTCGCGTCGCTGAAACACCCGAACATCGCGCAGCTTTTGGACGGCGGACTGACCGATGACGGCGACCCGTACTTCGCGATGGAGTTCGTCAATGGCGAACCGATCACGGATTACTGCGACAAGCGCATGCTGGATGTGCGCTCGCGCATCGTCATCCTGCTGTCGGTGTGCGACGCGGTCAGCTACGCGCATCGCAAGCTCGTCGTGCACCGCGACCTGAAGCCGACCAACATCCTCGTCGACGACAACGAGCGTGCGAAGCTGCTCGACTTCGGCATCGCGAAACTGCTGACGGACGAGGATACGAGCCGTACGAAAACAACATTGCGTGCATTGACGCCCGACTATGCAGCACCCGAGCAGTTCGTGGGCGGCGAGGTCACCACCGCCGTAGACGTCTATGCGCTGGGCGGACTGCTCTATGAGCTTTTGTCCGGCAAGCGGCCGTTCGCCGACGTCGAGGGGTCTGCGTTCGATATCGAGCGCAGCATCCGCGAACGCGGAGCGCCGACGTTTTCGCGACTCGCTGCGCTGACCCCGGAAAACGAACGCGATGCCATTGCCCGCAACCGCAATTCCGGCTGGCGCCGTTTGCAGCGCACGATTCGCGGCGACCTCGAGAATATCGCGCTGAAGGCGCTGCGAGCCGAGCCGGAGCGACGCTACGCGTCCGTGGAAGGACTTGCCGCCGACCTGCGCCGCTACCTGGACGGGCTGCCGGTCTATGCCCGCGCCGACACGGTCTGGTACCGCCTGTCGAAGTTCGCCAGCCGGCACCCGGTTGGCCTGCCGCTTAGCCTGGTCGCCGTGGTCGGCCTGATGCTCAGCACCGGCATCGCACTGCGCCAGGCCGAGGAGGCGCGCATCGAAGCCGCAAGGGCCAACGAAACGCGCGACTTCGTGACCAGCCTGTTCGAATTCGCCGCACCCGACAAAAGCCTCGGCGATCGACTGACGGCACGACAGCTGCTGGATATCGGCGCCCAGCGCGTCGACGAAGAGCTTGCCGGCCAGCCGCAGCTGCAGGCGGAGATGCTGCTGCTGCTCGCAACGACCTACGGCCAGCTCGGGCTCTACGACACGGCGCTGCCGCTCGCCGAGAATGCCGCCGGCCTGTACGAGTCGACCGGGGACCGGGCGCTGCAAATGCAGGCATTGACGGCGCAGGCTCGCCTGCGGCGCCTGCAGGGCAACTTCGCCGATGCCGACCAGTTGCTCGACGAAGCCGAAGGCCTTACCCCGGCAAGCGATGCCGCCGGCCGGTCAACGCTGCTGATCGAACGCGGCGAGAACTTCCGCGAACAGGCGCAGTTCGATGCGGCTGCGGCCGCGTTCGAGGAGGCGCTCGCGATCGACCAGCAGAGAAGCGCATCAGCGACCGATATCGCGCGTGACCTGTACCGGCTCGGTACCCTTCGTTTCAGTGCCGGCGACAGCGAATCGGCGTTGGATCTGCTGCGCGACGCGTCGTCGCGCCTCGCCGATGCCGGTGCGACCCAGACTACGCAGCATGCCTCGATACAGCACGACATAGGCGTCATGCTGATCCAGCGCGGCGATCTGGATGCGGCAAAGGATGTGCTCGAAGCGGTACTCAGCTCACGCACGACGCTGCTCGGCAATGCGCATCCGGATGTCGCCGGCACACTAAAAGAGCTTGCAGGCATTGCGAGGCAGCAGAATGCCAGCGACGACGCCGAGCGCCTGTACCTTGCGGCACTCGAGATCAATGAAGCGATGCTCGGGCGGGACCACCCGGAGACCGCCAATAACTTGAATTCGCTGGCTGTCTTCTATCGAGGCCTCGGCGACGACGAACGCGCCCTGGAGTTCGGCCAGCGCGCGCTCGTCGGCGCTACGGCAGCGTACGGCGCCAACCATCCGACGGTCGGCATCATGACGATCAATGTGGGTGCGATGCAGCGCATGCTGGGGGACCTCGATGGAGCCCTGACGACGACCGAAGATGGCCTCGGAATCCTTGTCGGGGCGCTTGGCGAGGAACACCACCTCGCCGGCGTTGCGTACAACGCCCTTGCGGGCGTGCAACACGATCGCGGTGACTACCCGGTTGCCGAAACGAACTACCGGCGCGCCCTCTCGATCTTCGAAGCCACCGCCGGCACCAATCACCCGCACACGGTCAGCATCATCAACGGGCTGGCCACCCTTCTGGTTACCACCGGCGAGATCGACGAGGCCGAGGCGCTGTTCGAACGCGCCGCGGGGACGGCGGCCGCGGTTCTCCCCGAGAACCATCCCAACATGGCCATCGTGCAGCTCGGCCTGGCGCGGGTCGCGGCGCTCAAAGGCGCCTGCTCCGAGGCCGGTGAACTGGCTGACCAGTATGGCCCCGTGCTCGACGCGGCTGGCCAATCCGACCGCCCCGACGTGATCGCAACCCGCCAGGCAATCGCCGACTGCCGCTGAGCCCCGCCTGACCGCCCAAAAAACTTCGCCGCGGATTGCCCAATCCGGCGGCCGTTTCCGTACTGACTAATAACGACCACCGAAATCGAGCGATTTCGCCCTCGAGAGTGGGGAATGTTATGAGTCATACCGACCTGCACCAACGCCTGCGAACAGCCCTGGCCGCGTGCGTTGCATGCCTTATCGTCGGCGCCTGCTCCAACGACGCGTCCGACGAAGCAGCCGATACAAGCGATCGGCCGTCCGCGGACAGTACAACGGCATCCTTCGATCACTCGAAGATCGATGCATTCCGCACCGCCTTTGCCAACGGCGACGTAGACACGATGCAGGGTCGCTGGGACGCCATGAACGACGCCGAGCGACAGCAGGCGGTTGATGCGGCCTTCGCATACTTCGTCGAGGCCGGGATGCAGGATCCCGAAGCGCACGAGCGGCTTGAGCCGGCCGTGGACTGGCTCGATGACGCGTCGTACGAGCTCGAATCCCGGGTCTATGACGACGAAGAGGAGTACTACGACCTCCCGTTGCTGGACGACGACTATCCCGAGCGACCCTGGCGAAAAGACGACGACGTGGTGCCCGCATTCGTCGATGCGTTCAGGAATGCCGATCTCGACCGCATGCAGAGCGTCTGGGCGACGATGAATGCCGCCCAGCGCCTCGACGCACGGCAACAGGCTGCCGACTATCGCTTCTCGGAAGAGGCGGATCGCGACGACACACCTGACGTCAACGATGCTTACGACATACTGACCCGCGTCGATCCGGGAATGCTCGAGGCAGACGCCCAGGCGCAGGCACGAGGCGAGACGCGCTGGCAGGTCAATAACGACGCGCCGCAGCTGCCCGACGAACTGGGCCACGTTCGCGGCGTGGTTGTCGACGCAACTACCGGCGAGCCCGTCTCGGGCGTGACCGTCGCCGCAAGCTTCGACCAGGTCATGCTGTTCTCGCTCGCCGGCGAGGCCGGGCGCTGGGAAACGCAGACCGGCGACGACGGCAGCTTCGAGATTCGGGACATACCCGTCGGCGAGGCAGGCCTGCTGGTTCACCGCGTTCCCGAGTACACGATGATCACGCACAGGTTCACGGTCGTCGTCGACCAGGTCGTCGACGAGACCGTCGAGCTGCCGCCGATCGGCAAGGTGCATCTGGACCTGCCGACCTTCCTTACCGGCATCGTGACGGACAGCGCGACCGGCGAACCGGTCGCGGGCGTTCACGTCAGCCCCGGACCCGGTCTGAGCGGAACGATGTCCGAGGCCGACGGCCGCTACATGATTCGCAGGGTTCCCGACGGTGAGCTCTCGGTCGTCGCACGCCACGAGTATTACCATGACGCAAACAACACGATCGTCGCCGAGGGTCCCGGCCGCAACGAACTCAACATCGCGATCGACCCGATCACGACCGGCATCGTAGTCGGCACCGCCATCAACAGCGCAACCGGCGAGCCCATCGTAAACGCGACGATCGTCGTTGCCGGCCAGACCGTGACGACCGACGACCAGGGCCGATTCCGCATCATCGAGATCGAGTCCGGGGACGTCGCCGTGCAGGCCGGCGGCGAAGGTTACCGGCCGGCAAAGTCCGAGGTCACGCTCGAGGCACGCGGAACGGCAGAAGCCACACTCGAGCTGGACCCGATCACCGAAGGCGCGGTCGCGGGTATCGTCGTTGACGCAGTGACCGGCGAACCGGTACCGAACGTCGAGATTCGTATCGCCGCGTTCGACGCGATAACCGATGCCGATGGCCGCTTTGAGATTGTCGACATCACCCAGGGCGACGCGAACGTCACGGCCCGGAAGGCGGTATTCGAGACGGCCATGCAGACCATCGAGGTTATCGCGATGCGCACCGTCGACGTCGAGATCGCGCTGCAGCCGATCACCTATGGCGATCTCGTGATCACCGTCACCGACTCTTCGACCGGCGCGCCGCTTGCGAACAGCACGGTGCGACTCCCCGGGAACTTCGAAGGCGAAACGGATGCGGACGGTCGCATCCGCTTCGAGAAGATACCCGCCGGCGACGGCCTGCTGTCGGCCTCGGGCTACGCCTACGTCCCCGGCGAACAGCACTACACGCTGGAACCGGCAACCGAGCTTGCCCAGGCGATTGCGCTCGACCCGGTGACGGTCGGCACGGTCGACGGCGTGATCCTGAGCGCGGCCGACCGGCAGCCGCTTGCCGAGGCGAAAGTCACCATCGGTGATCGCACGGTACAGACGGACGCCGACGGCCGTTTCCAGGTCGCGGACATCTCTGCCGGCGATGTGAACGTGGCGGCAGGCAAAGCCGTGTTCGAGTCCGCATCGACGTCCACCACCGTCATTGCGGCGGAGGCTGTCAGCGTCGAACTCCTGCTCGAGCCAATTACCTACGGCGCCGTCAGCGGCGTGATTGTCGACGCGCTGACCAGCGAACCGATAGCCGACGCCGTGGTGGCGGTAAAAGGCCAGAACACGAAGACCGACTCGACCGGCCGGTTCTCATTCGAACGCGTTGATGCCGGTGACGTCCTGCTGACCGCCAACAAGCGCGTCTATGAACAGGTCGAGGACCCGTTCGAGCTCGAACCCGCCGGCTCGATGGAGCGCCGCATCGCCCTGCCGCCGATCACCTGGGGCGATATCGCCGGACAGGTCGTCGATGCCGACACAGGGGCGCCGCTTGCCGACGTTGCCGTGAGCCTCGGCACCACCAGCGTACGCACCGATGCGGAGGGCCGCTTCGGGCCAAACCGCGTCGATGCCGGGCCCTTGAACGTCGCCGCGCGCAAGACGAGTTACGAGTCGGGCGGCGGAAACGTCGACGTTGCGCCGGACGAAGTCACCGAGACGATCGTCCGGCTTGAGCCGATCCGTATCGGCACGGTTGTCGGCAAAGTCGTCGATGCAAAGACCGGTGAGACTGTGAACGGCGCGCGCGTCAGGCTCGGTCGTCAGTCCCTCGAGACCGGCGCCGACGGCAGCTTCCGCTTCGAGGAAGTGAGTACCGGCTCGGTCGGCGTCGCTGTGCGACACGCAGACTACGGGGACGGCGCCGCAAGTGGCGACCTCGATGGCGGCGCGACGCTGGAACTGCTCGTGCGGGTCGACCTTCGTCGCGAGGATGTCACCGAGCTCGAAGCCGGGCTGGCGTCGGGCGGCACGATCGACCTGTACGGGATTCACTTCGACTCGGGCAAAGACCAGTTCAAAGCCTCGTCTCTGTCGACCCTTAATGCCGTACTCGAGGTGATGAAAAGGGCGCCGGCGCAGCGCTTCACGATTGCCGGTCACACCGACTCGGACGGCAGCGATCCATCGAACCAGGATCTTTCAGAGCGTCGCGCGCGAACCGTTATCCAGTGGCTGATCAATCACGGTATCGAGGCCCGCCGCCTTGACGGCATCGGCTTCGGCGAATCCAAACCCACCGCACCGAACGAGACCGAGGCCGGCAAGGCACTCAATCGTCGCGTGCAGCTGAGTCTTGCGGGGTAATCATGGCCGGCATTGCGCTCGTACTCATCGTGATCTCCGGCATCGCCGCGTTTTTCGTCGGCCGATTCAAGCGCGAGGCTCGAAAAATGCAGATCCTGCTCCAGCGCGGCGAAGTTGCCAGGGCCCGGGTCGTCGAGGTCAAACGGCAGCGGCGCTCGCGCAATCACGACGACTATTTCGTCAGCTACGAGTTCGCAACGCGTCACGGCCAGCGGCAGTTGCAGCGCAACCGGGTAACCCCGGCCGATTTTCAAAGCTACGTCGAAGGCGAGGAGATCGACATCGTCTACGACCCGCACGACCCGACCGTCAGCAAGATCAAGCTCACGGTCGACGAGGTTCGCCGTGCCATGAGTCGCACGGCGATCCAGTGAACACCGAGGAGGGAACATCATGAAGAAGCTACTGCCTGCGATGGCATTGATACTGTCGGGGCTGCCTTTCGTCGCCGTCGCCGACGTCGAGGAACCAACGATACCGAAATGTGACCAGCCCTACGGCACCGTTGCGCTTAGCGAAGCGGCCGGAGGGGCGTGGTGGCAAAGCTACGATCTCGAGAACCCCGAGGCGCTGATCAAGTACTACGTGACCGAGTCCGGCTGCTTCACGCTGGTCGATCGCGGCGACGGTCTGCAGATGGGCATCAACGAACGCGTACTGGGCCAGGCCGGCGAACTGGCTGTCGGCTCGAACGTGGGCGCGGGGCAACTGACCGCGGCGGACTTCTTTCTCGTGCCCGACCTGATTGCCGACGACGAGGACAAAAGCGGCAACCAGCTCGCCGGTGCAATCGGCGGCAAGATCGGCGGGGGCATTGGCGGAATCCTGGGCAAGGTCGAGACCAACAAGCTCGAGGCCGACACGATCCTGTCGCTCGTCAATTCCCGCAGCGGCGTGCAGGCAGTCACCGCCCGCGCCACGGTAGAAAAGCGCGACATGTCTTTCGACGTGGGCGGCCTGCTCGGCGTCGCGGGCGGCATCGGCAGCTACCAGGACACCGAGATTGGCCGGGTGATAGCCGCGGCCTATGCGCACGCCTACTCCGAACTCGTCGCGAAGATCGAGGCATCGGGTGGCGCGCTGGCCGACTCGGGCGCGCCTGCCGAGGCCTACACGATTGCCTACGACACCGACATGTACAAGGGACCGGCGCGCGCCGACGCCGTGCGTTTCCTGCGCGAAGGGATGCTGGTCTACCCAACCGGCAACCGCGACGGCGCGTTCCTCGAGGTCAACGACAAGTTCGGCACGCTGGGCTGGGTGTCGGTCGAGGACCTGCTTTAAGCCGCCTGAAAGAGGATGAGGATATGAACATTCAACGACATTCCGGACGGCTGCTGGCCCTGGGCACCTGCCTGGCGTTGCTGTTGGTTTCAGCAGTTAGCTCGGCACAACCGTTTACGCTCGACGAGAACATCAAGCCGCTCGAACTGACGCTTAAGGACGATCCGAACCACGAGGGCATGCAGTTCACGGGAGCCAGGGGCACGCTCGGGAGTCTGGCGGACTATCTATACGTCAACAAGCTCAGCCCGCAGCGCGTCGTCGTTGCGAAGCTTTTTTCGATCACTCCGGACAAGCCCGCGACCCTGACGGTCGTGAAGGAACTTTGGACGGAGCCTGGACGCTCGTGCACGACCGACGAGTTCGGGATATGCGACGTGAAGTTCCGCACGAGCGGTGACGCCGGCTTCAAGGTGAACGGCGTTGAAGAGAGCGACTGGCGACTGCTGATCATGGTGAGCCCGGAAATTCCTCAGGACGTGCTGATGCCATCGCCATTCTTCGACGCGGACCCGGCTGATGCGGCCCGGCTCGAACACGGTGGCACGCTATCAGCATCGGCAACCGGACCACCGGGTGATTCTGCTGCCCAAACCGGTGGTAGCAACGCACTGGTCTGGATCGGTGGCGTCGCCGTCGTACTGCTCGCCGTCATCGCCGTCCTGTTGATGCGGATGATCGGCAGCCAGAAGCAGTCCGCCGCGGGCATCTTGCTGCCCTTGATCACCGCGCTCGGGTTCCTGCTCGTCGCGGCACCAGAGCCTGCATTCGCGGAAGCTACCGAAACGGACTCCGAATCCATCGACATCGACCTTTCTGAACTGGAAGCGGAAATCAGGGAGGCGGCGAAAAAGGAACGGGCGGACGCCAGGAAGCAGATGGAGGAGATTGCCAAACGCATGCAGACCGCGCTGACTCTGCTCATCGACGCAAAAAACGCCTACGACCGCTGGTTCGGTGACCTTAGTAACTGCGCGGCAATGAGCAATCCGGTTGGCGCACCTCGAATTCCTTCGTTCTGCGCGGGTCTTCCGAGCTGCACCTCCTGCTATGCGACCGCGAGGCAAGAGTTCAACCAGGTTCGCGGCACTTTCGAACAGCTACGGATCATTTACAGCTGCAACAAGAGCGCAATCGATTCAGCCATCAAGTTCGGCGACAGCGCGTCTGGGGTGCACGGCGTTACGGGTCTCGCCTGGCAGGCAATAAAGCTCGACATCGAGGGGTCGGTCAAGAGCCTGCAGAAGGCCTATGACGACAAGTACCTCGAACTTACTCGGAAACTTCACGACTCGATGATCGAGATCGGTGTCTGTGAGGCCAAGTACGGTGAACCCGACTGGTATGAGCGCTTCGGCTACGTGTACTTCGAGTTCATGGCCGACAAGTACAAGCGTTCGGATTGAGACAGGAGACGGAAATGAAAACAGTATTCGCAACACTAACTCTATCGGCGCTTGTGATCGGCCCCGAGAGCCGCGCCCAGTCGGCGAAGGATATTCTCGATGCCGCATGGGCGGCGCAAACGGAACGGTGGCAGGGGCTCGACTCCTATCTCGTCGAGCAGACCGTCATGGGCCGTCCGTCAAAGCAGTACTTCGTGCGCACGACGGTGGCTGATTCCGCAGGCAACAGCCGCGTGATGTTCGTCACCGTGCCCGGCGCGGGCCGGAAGCCTGGCTGTGTCAACACGCAGCAGGGAGCTGGTGGCGGCGACTCCTCGGCGGAATACATGACATGGTTCTTCGACAATGCCGAACTCGTCGGAGAAGAAGCGGTCGACGGCAAGGCCGCGTGGCAGCTTCGCGCCAACGACGTCGATCAGTCGCAGGTGTTCGAACAGGGCGAAGCATCGATCAGGACGGTGACGATGTGGCTAAGCAAGGACGGCTACCTGCCCCTCAAGATGCGGATGGAAGGCACGGCGGACATTCAGGGCCAGGCACGACCCATCGTCATGAACATGCTCGCCAGTGATTTCCGGAAGGTGCCCGACAGCCAGCTGCTGGAACCGTTCCGGCGGAACACGAGCGTTAGCGGCATCATGGGAGGCATGGACGAAGCGCAGGTAGCGGAAGCCCGGACGGCAATGGCGGAGTTCGAGAAGGAAATGGCCAGCATGCCCGCTGCACAGCGCGAGCGAATGATGGCGATGATGGGCCCGCGGATCGAGCAGATGAAGAAGATGAGTCAGGGAGGCGCCTTCGAATCCGAGATCGTGATTAACTCGATCACGCCCAATCCGGAAGCCTTCGGCGAACGCGTCGTCGCCTGTAACTGATCCACGCAGCGAAAAGAAAGCCGGCGGCATTCGCATGCCGCCGGCTTTTTCTTTTGCCTCAAATAGAAAATGCTAGTAGAGGAATGGCCCCTGCTGCTCGGCGATCTGCCCCGCCCGGTTGAAACGGACGTTGAGGAATACAGAATGCTCATGCTCAACCTCGTCTTTCTCGGACGGGGTCAATCGTGCATCGATCGTGTACCAGACATCAGGCCGGATCTCGATGGGCGCATTGCCCGACGAAAGCTTGACCGCCCGAAGTCCTGGCATGGGGCTCATGCGACTGGGGACAGGCCATAGTCCGACTTTCTGAGTCCTCTGGCCACGGATGATGATGGGCAGTTCGATAACACTGCCGGTTCTCACGGTGATGTCGTAGTCGCCACGCGCCGGGTAGTACGGCACCTGCCTGCGATCAACGTTGACCCGCTGCCGGTAGTCGAAGTGTCCCTCGATGATGCTGGCATCGATCTGGTTGCCGGCAAAAGCGAACGTCTGGCTGCCCGTGTTCATCAGCACGACGCTGAACGTCAGCTCATCGGCACGCAGCATATTGCCCCGCGTTCGCACATCGGTGAGTTCGATGTCGTGTAGTTTCTCGGACTTGATGTCGAACCTGGCTCTGCGGGTCGTGTTGACGCCCACGTTCACACCCGTGTTTACGTACTGCCGTTCGGGCGGCTTCGGCGGCTCCGGATTCGTGGGCCGACTCGGCATCGGCCGCGGCTCGGGAAGCCTGGGCGGCATCTGGGCGACAGCATACGACGATATCGCGAGTGCCACGCCGCAGGCGAGCGCCCGGGGAATCAGTTTGGGTGTAGTCATGCGTACCTCCTTCAAATAGAGAGTTGCCTCACTATTAAGTACGCAATCGGGGAGTGAATCGGGCAGGTCTGACGGCCCTCGTAAGCGCGTTTACATCGACAGCGTCAGCCGCAGGAAATAGCGCCTGCCAAGCAGGTCGTAGGTCGACGCGTCCGTGTTGGCGTCCCTGAATCTCCCCGTGCCCACAAATGGCGGCTGCTTGTCAGCCAGGTTCTCGATGCCGAAACGCATGTTCCAGCGCTCGCCGATTTCGGCGTCGATGGTCAGATCGAAGTAGCTGTGGGAACCGATGCTCTGAACGGCGGGCGTACCCGGCGGCCTGCCGACCGCCTCGCGGAACTCGTTGTCTCCGTTCGTGAGGCTGTCTATGTACTGCCATCGCAGCGAGGCCCGCATTGGTCCGCTCGAGTACGTCAAACGCGTGTTGGTTCTCAGTTCCGGCAAGGACCCGAAGTACAGGAATTCATCGCAAAGCCCACCGAACTGCCCCCGACACTCGATGAACGGCACGAGCGGCGAAGGCTGCACACCGACTTCGAGGTAACGCGTCGCAACGAACGAAAGATCCAGCGTCGCCGCGCCGTTGAACAACGCCATCGAATCAACGTCCCAGCTCGTATCCAGCGCAACGTCGAGGCCTTTCGACCTGCCCTTTGCCGCGTTGATGAACGTCAGGATTGCGGACTCGATGTTCAGGCTCGGCCCGCGGCTGAACTTGGTGCAGAACTCGTCCGTGGGATCTGCCGTCACGAAACACAGTGACACCGCATCGTTTGGCGAGATCAGAGCCGACGCATTGTCGATCTCGATATCGAAATAGTCGACCGATACATTGGCACGCGACCAGAACTCCGGTTGCCAAACGACACCCGCCGTGAACGAGTCCGACTCCTCCGGCTGCAGGTTTGGATTGGACTGGAATTCTATGCGGGTCGGGAAGAACGAGGCCTCGAATACACCGACCTGGTCGGCGGGAATACCCTGTGCAATGCAGAGCTCAGAGAGCCCGTTACCAACCGGGTCCCTCGACGCACTGCACTCGTCGAAGATCGGCCCGAGCTGGAAATTAATCCCCGCGGGCTGCGACTCCTGGAACAGCTCGCCCGCGTTGGGCGCGCGGATAGCCCGCTGCGACATCGCCCGAAAGCGAACCCCATAAGGCAGCTGCCACTCCCCGCCTATCTTCCAGGTCCAGAAAGTGTCATCGATGTAGTCATAGTCAGATACGCGCGCTCCGATTTCCAGGCCGAGGTACTCCGCCCACGGTGTGCCCTGGGCCAGCGGGACCCGCGCTTCTGCGAATAGCTCCTTGATTGCGACGCTGCCTCTCGCGATGACGTCCGAGCCCCAGAACACCGAGTCGCCACTCAGGATGGACTCCGTCGGCACGTACGCGATCTTGTCCTTGCGATACTCCGCGCCGAGCGCAAGGTCGATGTCACCCGCCCATATCGAAAGCGGCGACCCGCGCAAGACTGCCGTAATTAGCTGCTGTTCCGCAGACTCGTCCCGGCCGACTGGCGAGAGACTAATGAACTCGGCGGCGGCGGCGGAGAGGTTGCCAACACCGAAGGGATTGACCGGTACGCAGCCGTTACTCGTGTCGAAGCATTGGCCTGTGAGTGGATCGACCAGTAACCCCTGTTGGATACGGCTGACCGAGCTGTCGTTCGTAGTTCGGTTGTCGAGGCTGGTTTCCGTATAGCTGTAATCGACGCTCCACGTCCAGTCGCGACCTCGGCCGCCTTCCCAACCGAGCATTGCGCGATAGAACTCCCGCTCGTTCGTGTTGATCGCTGGGCCACGTTCTTCCGTGAAGCGGCGCCCGAAGAAGATCGAAGCTATGCCGTCGCCATCGAAGTCGAGGTCGCTCGCCAGCAGGCTCTGAAACGCGGGCGATATGTCCGGTCGATCCACGTTGATATCCACGAAGCCGACAAAGATGTCGCCGCGACGCTGCACGGGTTCGGAATGGGTGTACATGAGTTCGAGCGAGAGCCGGTTGCTCTCACCAATGTCGAGGTGCGAGAACAGGTTGGCTGAATAGCGCTCCATCGGCGCACGAAGTGCTGTCTCGGCTGCCTGGTTGAAGAGGTCATCGGGCTCGATGAATGGTCTTGGCGTGCCATCGGGATCGAACGAGAACAGCTGGCCGAAGCTGCCGAAGAACGTGCCAGCCCCGGAAACAATATTACGGTCGTCAACGATTTCGCCGGTATTGTTGTTCGCGAACATCGGCATCGCCGAGAACGACCGATCGGCTTGGAAGATGACGTCACGATCGTAGTAGTTGCCGATCAAAACGAGGTTGCCACGGCCGTCCGCGATCGGCATCCCGTAGGCGATATCAACGTTGTATGTATCGCCGTCCCCGCGTTCTGTTACGTCGTACTGAATGCTCGTCTCGAGACCCTCGAAGTCGTTTCGAAGGATGAAGTTCACGGCACCGGCGAGCGCATCGGAACCATAGACCGCGCTCGCGCCGCCGGTAATCACTTCGACGCGCTCGATGATGGCGGGCGGCAACGCATTCAGGTCGACAGCGCCGAAGATGCTGTTGGTTGCGTATCGCCGCCCGTTCAGCAGCGTAAGCGTACGTTGGTCGCCGAGCGCGCGAAGGTTGATTCGCGTCGTTCCTTCGAAGCCGTTGCCGGCACCGGAGCCGACGCCGGGATCGATCTGCGGCAACGCGTTCGTCAGCCTGGCAATCTCGACGTTGCCCGACAGGGAAATCTCGCTGCGATCGAAACTCGTGATGGGGCTAACGGAGAAGAAGTCACGGCGGGCGATCCTCGAACCCGTGACGACAATTTCTTCTACCGCCTCTTCGGATTGACTAGCGGCTTTAGTAGCCGCCTGCGCGGAGGCTGCCGAAGTTTGCGCGGCTATTATTATCGTTGCTGCCGCAGCACATAAGTTACGCCACACGTCCGAACCCCCGGTTCGAGTGAGCTTAGTCTCAGTATAGCAACTGGACTGCGGATAGCCCTGTGCTAGGCTTTTTTCCTATGACGTCCCTGGTCGAGAAACTGAAGCGGCGTAGCGTCTTCCGCACGGCGGCGGCTTATCTCGCGGTTGCCTGGCTGGTGTTGCAGGTCATCGACACAATCTCGGGGATGCTCGAGCTGCCTGTTTGGCTAGGCCCTTACTCGATCGCTGCGCTGGCGATCGGCTTCCCGATTGCACTGATCATGTCCTGGATCTATGACGTCACGCCGGAGGGTGTTCGCGTCGCCGACGATGCGACCGATGCAGTACCCGCGGACAGATTCGGCGGCCGCAAGATCGACTTCGTAATCATCGGCGCGTTGCTTGCCGTCATCGTGCTGCTGCTGATACCGACCGACGAAAGCGACATCCCGCAGGTGTCGAAGTACGAGCAACTGACGCGATCACAGATCGTGTTTCCGCCGACGCCGAGTCCGTTCCCGATCGTCGCCGACGGCACGCGTCTCTACTTCAATGATTTCGGCGGCGGTCTGCCCGGCGTACTGCAGCTGTCACGCTCGGGTGGCGAGGCGGCACCGTTCGCTACGGATTCAGCAGACCCGGACCTGTTTTTCAATCCCCTTACGATTTCGCCGGACGGCGCCAATGTCATCATGAACGGTTTCTCACCTACGGTGTTCGCGACACCGCAGATCTGGGCGTTCCCTACCGTGGGAGGTACACCACGGCTCCTCGGTGTTGGCGCTGACCTCGAGTATTCGCCGGACGGGAAACAGGTCGTATTCGAGGATGCGAGCGCGACGATCCATATTGCCAACGCCGACTTGAGTGACCCTCGCGAGGTCGCGAGTGCTCGCCCACGTGCGCACTGGATTCGCTTCTCGCCGGACGGTGCCCGACTACGCTACACGCTGATGGGTCAGGCGAAGTCCATCTGGGAAGTACCCGTCGAGGGCGGCGATCCGGTGCCGCTCCTGCCGGAGTGGCGCAACATCGACCACTGCTGCGGCAACTGGACCCCGGACGGTTCGTACTTTGTTTTCCAGGCGACGCACGATCATCGTACTCAGCTCTGGGCGGTCTCGGAGAGCGATGGCGAAATCTCGGAGCCGGTACAGATTACACGCAGTGCGCTCGACTTCCGCCGCCCGACAATCGACGCCGACGGCAAACGCATATTCGCCATCAGCTGGCAACTGCGTGGCGAAGTCGTTCGGTTTGATGAGAGTTCGGGGCGCTTCTCCCGGCTGCCCGGATTCGAGTCCCTTTCCGCTGAGTGGCTGTCGTATTCACCGGACGGTGAGGCAGTGACCTACATCAGCTACCCGGAGGGTAATCTCTGGCGCAGCAACAAAGATGGCAGCGAGCGAAAACAACTTACATTTCCGCCGATGAAAGCAATGTCGGCGGCATGGTCGCCGAACGGTGACTGGCTCGCGGTCGTTGCCGCACTGCCGGATCGTCCACCGCAGGTATACCTGCTCCCGGCAGATGGCGGACAGGCAGAACCGCTCTCTGCGGAAATCGCCTTTGAGAACTCGCCATCGTGGACGCCCGACTCGGGATCGATCGTATTTTCACGCGGCCGCGCGCCGGGACTGCAAGTGTACGAGCTGGAGTCCGGTAGCGTTTCGACGATGCCCGACACGGAAGGCCTCTGGAATGCCCGTTTATCGCCCGGCGGCAAGTCGCTCGCCGCCGAGTCCCGCGAGGGCCTGACCCTGCTCGACGTCGCAGCAGGTTCACGAACCGTTATCGCCGACAGACGCGAATTTCCTGTCGACCAATTCTACTGGGACAGTGACGGTCAACACCTGTTCATCGTCGACCCTTTCTGGAAGGGCCCCGAGCGAACGGTCTGGCGCATCGACACATCGACAGGCTCTCGAAGTGAAGTCGCAAACGTCGATGACGTGATATCGGCGTGGGGTGTGATGGGCATGTGGATCGGGATTGACCCGGCAGGTGCCCCAATCACGCTGAGGGATCTCAGCATTCATCACGTCTACGCACTCGACTGGCTGCCTTAAGTGTTCTCGGAACTCGTCCGCCGCAACGTCTTGCGTGTCGCCATCGCGTACGCGGCAATTGCGTGGTTGATCCTGCAGATCGCAGAGACGGTGCTACCGATCATTGATGCGCCGGAGTACTTGCTACGCTGGCTCCTTTTGCTACTCGCTGTTGGTTTCCCGATCGCGATACTCGTTTCCTGGTTCTACGAATGGACCTCGCAAGGGATCGTGTCGACGAAGGAGGCGGACGCCGCGGGGCTCGAACAGCCGACAGGATTCGGCCGCACGATCGACTTCGTCATCATCGTATTGCTGCTGATAGCGGTGGCGTGGCTCGTCTACGATCGCGAGCGTATCGATGCGGACTTCTCGGTCGCGGTCCTGCCACTGACGAATACGTCGCCGGACACAGGGCTTACCTATCTGTCGGATGGCATCTCACTCGACTTGATGAGCATGCTGGGGCAGGTCGACGGGCTGAAGGTGGCCGGCAGAGCATCATCGTTCCAGTTCCGCGACGGCGAGACCAGTCCGTTGCGAATCGGGGAGATACTGGGGGTAGCGGCCATACTCGATGGCTCGGTTCGACAAACGAGTGACACGTTATCCATCAATGCTCAGCTTACGAGTACGAGCACGGGTCATATCATTTGGTCCGAGCTGTTCTCCGGTAGCCCGGAGCATCTCCTGATGACTCTCGAGATGATCGCCGAGACGGTGGCCCGGGAAATGAGCGCCTATGCGGATGAGCCTTCGAAGCCGCTGGACATCGTGCAGCCGCTCGCGACCACGGACGCGTACCTGCGCTACCAGCAGGGCCGGTACGAACTTGACCGTGAGTTCTTCTCTCGGGACAAGGAGAATACCGACCCGGAGGCCGTAGAAAGGGCACTTGCACATTTCGACGCCTCGCTCGAAATAGCGCCAGACTTTGCGCCAGCCTGGGCTGGTCGCGCGCAGGTATTACGGTACCTGGCATTCCTCGAGAGGATGCCCTTCGAAGAAGCTGGACCGCAGATCGAGGAGAGCATCGTCAAGGCACTCGAGTACGGTGATGACCTGGCGGAGATTCTGTTTGTCGCGGCGGAAATCAGCAACAGCGTTGGGGATTCCCTGCAATACCTCGACCGTGCGCTCGAGCGGAATGACAACCTGGCGGCTGCGCACAACCTGCGAGTGGGGCTGCTGGGGAGGCAGCGCCGGTACCAGGAAGCCTTCGAGGCCGCGGAGCAAGCGTTTGAACTCGACCCCCTGAACATGTTCGCATCCGACGCGGTGCTATACGCCGACTTCTACCGCGGCCGGCTCGAGGACCTCGACGAGAGAATCGCCACCACTGTGGCGAACTCGCCGACAGCCAACGGGCTGGTTGTTGAAGCACACATGGCATTTGAACGAGGTCAATTTGACCGATTCGTCGACCTGCAAGAGCGTGCGGACAAGCTGCCCGGGCTCGGCGTATCGGACTGGTTTGCGAGTGCGCCGCGACATTTCGGCGATACGTACCTGACCCTGGGGATGGTAGAGGAAGCTCGCCGCTGGCTGGACCATCCGGACATGGTTGCGAGCTACCCGGACGTGATCGATATCTACGAGGACAATACCGATCAGGCAATCGCGTTCCTGTGGCCAGAGTACGAGGTCGCGCAGGGTCGCGGTCCGCACATGTACCGGTGGGCGCCGGATATCGTAGCGTCAGCGACGGAGGCCTATCTCTATGCCGGCCGATACGAGGAGTTGGTCGCGATGTGGGAGCAGCTCGGCTGGGGCCCGAGGCTCTACCCGCTGCCCAACTGCTGTCGTCCGAACCCGCCATGGCCGGAGGCGGCACACACGTTTGCCCTGTACCAGGTTGGCCAGACCGAGAAGGCCGACGAGTGGCTCGCGAGCCAGGTCGAGGAACTCGAGGATCGATTTGCACAGGATATCCGGGCGCCGAATCACTACTACGAACTCGCGAGGCTGCGATCGATGCAGAACCGCCTGCCCGAGGCGCTGGAGGCACTGGCGACTGCGGTTGATTTGGGCTGGCGCCGCTGGTACTTCGATAAAGACCCTATCCTGGAGCCCGTCCGGCAATTGCCCGGGTTCGCGGAGCTCAAGGTGCGTTACGACGCTGATATCGAACGGATGCGGGCGGCGTTAGAGAAATAGCCGCGCTCTACCTATGACAGCGACCTTGCGGCATCGATGTGGCTCGCACAGGCCCGGTCTACCGAAGTGTCGTAGGCTAGAATATCTCCTATGGATCGTGCGGGTACTCCGGAATCGAGCGACACTGTTCTACCTGATGGGTATGAGCTGGTTCGGCGGCTCGGCACCGGCACTACGGCGACGGTATATCTCGCTCGAAATACCGCACTACAGCGGCTCGTCGCCATCAAGGTCCTCAGTCCTGAACTCGCAGAAGACGAAGTGGCAAGGCAGCGCTTCGTACGCGAGGCGCGTGCGGCATCGCGAATAGCCTACCCGTCCGTTGTTACGATCTACTCTGTTGGCGAGCTGTCTTCCGGACTGCCCTTCATCGAGATGGAGTACGTGGACGGTTCGACGCTTGCTGACGTATTACAGCGAAACGGCGCCTTCGATCCCTTGAGCGCGCAGAGAATACTGGAGAAGATCGCCAGCGGACTTGCCGCCGCACACGACCAGCACATTATTCATCGAGATCTCAAGCCGGCGAACGTACTCGTTGCGCATGACTCCGGGGACGTCTACCTGGCCGACTTCGGTCTTGCCGGCATCATCGAGACGGGAAGCACGGCGGCTACGAAGCTCACCCAGGATGGCGAGCGTCTCGGCGACCCGCGCTACATCAGCCCCGAGCACTTGCGCGGCGAACCGCTGACCGAGCAATCGGACATCTACAGCCTCGGGATCATCGGATACGAAATGCTCTCGCTCGAGGGGCCGTATGGCCAGGTTTCATCGCGTGATATTGCCGCGGCGCATCTGAGAACGCCGCCGCGCAACCTGTCAGATCTCGTCGAGGGCGTGCCGCGAATTCTCGGCGATCTGCTCATGCGCTGCGTCTCCAAGAATCCCGAGCATCGCCCGCGCGCGCGGGATATTGTGGCGACGCTGGATGCGGATACCGACCACCAGCCTGTACCGGAACACCGAAATGCGCTGGTCCGGTTCATGCTGGAACTTCGCGAGCGGCGCGTCTATCGGGCAGTTGCTACCTACGCCGCCGCCGTATTCGTGATCCTGCAGGTTGCCGACCTGGTCTTTCCACCCATCGGCGTTCCGGACATCGTTTATCAGTTTCTCGTCATTGGCTCCCTGGGCGCGTTCCCGATCGTCACAATCCTCGCCTGGGTTTTCGACCTTCGCGAGGGCCGGCTGATACGCACATCGGAGCCATCAAAACGCACGTCTTCGCGAGCTCGCGTTTTGCTACAGGTCATTGGCGTTCTTCTCAGCATCCTGCTTGCAGCCGCCGGTGCTTATTGGTTCCTCGGTTGAGTATCCCGGCAAAGCGCTGATTCTCTTCTATACTCCATATATGGTTGGCGGTCCCCAGGCGGTTGCCGATGGCCGAGAAGAAGAACAAGCCGGAGCCCGAACTACCGGCGCAAATCGCTGACTTCAAGATCCTGGACGTCCTCGGCGAGGGCGGGATGGCCATCGTCTACCTGGCTGAGCAGCTGGAGCCGGTTAAGCGACGCGTTGCGCTGAAGATCCTCAAGCCGGGCATGGACAGCAAGCAGATCGTTGCTCGCTTCGAGTCCGAGCGGCAGGCGCTGGCGGTACTCGACCATCCCAACATTGCCAAAGTGTTCGACGGCGGCATGACCGAGATGGGGCGACCCTACTTCGCGATGGAACTGGTCAAGGGACCGCCCATCACCGAGTACTGCGACAGCAATCATCTGTCCGTTGAAGGTCGACTGGAACTATTCCTGAGTGTCTGCTCAGCGGTTCAACATGCTCATCACAAGGGCCTGATTCATCGCGACCTGAAGCCGTCGAACTTGTTGGTGGCCGTGGTCGACGGAAAACCGCAGGTCAAAGTGATTGACTTCGGGATTGCCAAGGCAACCGCGATAACGCTTACCGAGGAAACGCTCTACACCCGCGTCGGCCAGCTCGTAGGAACGCCGCAGTACATGAGCCCGGAACAGGCGGATTTCTCCGGCCTCGACGTTGACACGCGCGCCGACGTCTACTCGCTGGGCGTCGTGCTGTACGAACTCCTGGTCGGGGTGGTTCCGCTTGATCTGACAGCAATCGGCGAACAGGCACTGCGCACTACGCTGCGGGAAAAGGACGTCCCAAAACCGAGTACGCGCATCGTCCAGCTAGGGGATACAAACACCGAGATCGCCAAGGCCCGAAGCACGGACGTTCGTGAGCTCCGGAAGCGGCTGTCCGGCGACCTCGACTGGGTGGTCATGCGTGCTATCGAGAAGGACCGCACGCGTCGATATGAGACGGTCAATGCGCTCGCAATGGAGTGCCGGAGGTTCCTCGCACATGAACCGGTCCTGGCCCGCCCACCTAGCGCCGGATACCTGTTGCGCCGCTTTGCTCGCCGCAATCGCGTCGCTGTTCTTGCTGGCTCCGTAGCGATGCTTGCGGTACTCGCCGGAGGCATCGCCGCTACGGTGGGGTTTGTTCAAGCGAGTGCTGCAGAGAAACGCGCTGTCGCAGAGGCTGCAAAGGCGCGCCAGATTGCTCAGTTCATGGTTGACCTGTTCGAGGTATCGGATCCCTCGGAGGCTCGCGGCAACAGCATCACGGCGCGGGAGATCCTTGACCGCGGCGCCGACATGATCCAGGTAGAGCTCGCTGCACAACCGGTCGTCCAGAGTGCGCTGATGAGCACCATCGGCAGCGTGTATACGAGCCTTGGCCTTTACGAGCCTGCGCAGGGATTGCTCGACATGGCGCAGGAGCAGACCGTCTCGCTGCATGGCGAGGCCAGCGTGGAAGCGGCAAGGGTTTTCTATGAGCTGGCGAGGCTCGCGAGGCTTCGAGACGACAGTGACCAGGCGATCGAGTACGCGGAGCGTTCACTTGCGTTGCGCCGCGATCTTCTGGGCCCGGAGCATGACGAGACCATCGACAGCGTAAGCCTGCTTGGCGTCGTCTACTACTTTGGCGTCCGCTATGAGGAGGCCGAGAACGTTCTGCGCGAGGCCGAGCAACTGGCCATCGGGAAGTATGGAGAAGATAGTGCAGAGACGGCCGATATACGTTCGACGCTCGGCAGCGTCCTGCACAATACGGCACGCGAGGACGAAGCTGCCGAGGTGTTTCGCGCCGCGCTCGAGGTTCACCGTAATCTCTACGGAGAGAACCATCCTCTCGTTGCCTCCAACCTGAACGATCTCGCCCTGTCGGTTGGCGATTCCGGGGACCTCGAGCAAGCGAAGGTGCTCCTCGAACAGTCACTCGCCTCCTACACCGCCGTTTACCCTGACGGTCATCCGTTCCGGTGGGAAACGCAAGCGCATCTCGCCGGCGTTTACGGCTCACTCGGCGATGTGGCCAGGGCCGAGCAGACGTTCAAGGAAGCAATAGACGGGCTTGAGGCGACGGTCGGCACGGACCACATGCTGACTCTGCGCGCCAAGGACGGATACGGCGTCATGCTGTTCTCAAATCGACGGTTGAGCGAGGCGGAGCCGCTGTTGCTGGAAACCGTACGTCTGCATAAGGCCCTTCTCGGCGAGCGACATATCAACACCGGACGGGCTATGAACAACCTCGCGGCACTCCTGTTTCTGAGTGGCAAATACGAGGAGTCCGAACAGTACTTCCGTGGCTCGTTGTCTATACGCCTCGAGGAACTGGGCGAGGACAATCCGGACGTTGCGAATAGCAGGAACAATCTCGCAGACCTGCTGAACCGGCTCGACCGACATGTAGAGGCCGAGCCATTGGCACGGGCCGCTGCGGAGAGTTATGCAACCAATTACGCCGAGACGCACTGGCGCGCAGCTGTCGCACGAAACGTGCTGGGCGCGAGCCTGGCGGGACAGGGGCGCCTCGACGAGGCGGAAGACCTGCTCATTCCGTCCCTCGAGATACTCGCGGACGCCCGCGGTGGGAGTATCTACCACCGAATGGCGCTGGAACGAACCATCAGTTTGTTTGATGCCAAGGGCGATTCCGTCAACGCCGCGAACTACCAGAAGCAGCTTAACTGCATCCAGGAGGACGGAGCCTGCCAATAGGCACCTCGCCGTCAGGCCCGCCGTCCACAAACAGGAGGATGCCATGTCATATTTTGAGAATGCGAGACAAGGCGTTTGCATTATCCTGATTTTTATCGGGTTGACCTTCCTGCCGGAAACTTCAAACGCACAAGCGGTTGACGGATCCTCGACTGGCACTAATGCGAACCGTCCGTACCTGATCTATACGCTTACACTGCCCGAGGGTAGCTGTCACCCAAACACCGCTGAATTCCCACCGCCTGCTATTTGCTCGGCGGATACGCTGCCGGTCGGTACGCCCGACTTTCCGGACGGGTTTTTCGTAATGCTGGGGATATTCGACACCGGGTCCAGCAGCGTAGTGCTCGACAACGACGAGAACACCATTCCTCTAAGCTCGACAGCGGCGCTTGGACTTTGCAGACCAGGGTTCCAGCGGTGTGAAGGTCCATTTCAGAACGGCGATGACACACGTCGTTCAGCAAGTCCAAACATCCCGCCGCAACTGGATGTTTCACTCTGGAGTTTCGACACCTTGATCAGTGGCGCCGGAATCATCCGCGAGGACTTCGATTCGCCACATGCGGTTGTACCAGGAATTAGAGTTGTCGCCACCAGCACCGGCGTTTCGGTGAGACGGGCGTTGCTGGGCGCTCCGATTACCAATCAGTTTGTCGCACACATCGACTTCACTGATAACGTGACGCGTGATGTTGTCTTTGTTGACGAGTTTACCGGCGCGCAAACCACTCTATTTGCTCCCGACGACCCCTCTATCCCGGAACCTCTGTTCGACGCTGATCTGACACCTTTCGGCGAAACGACTCCCAGCTCATTTGACAATGCGACCCGCGACAGGCGTTTTTTCCTCGAGCGCTTCACATTCAGCAATGGCAGCAATGTCGTGGAGCAGGAGGATGACATTTCCGGAGCGCTGACGAGCCAGGTACGAGCGCATTTCGACACGGGCAGCCCGAGGACACAAGTCACTCGGGCAATGGCGTCGCTACTTGGGCTCCCCGGACCGGGCGATCCGTGCACATCACCGCAATGCATCTCGTTGCCATCAGGCGAAGGCGAGTTTCAGAATTGTCATCTAATCGACCGATTCGTCATCCCAGGAAGCAACGGGAGTTACGAGTACCGGATCGACAACCCGTACGTTTGTGTCGACGAAGATGCGCCCGCTTTTGATGGGCCATCTGATGTGCTCATTGGAATGAACTACTTTCGTACCACGCAAATTCTCGTGGACGGACCCGGACGGCGCCTGGGACTCTACCAAGGTCTGGAAACGTTCTTGTTCTCGACGATCGAAACGCAGGTGGACTTTAATATAGAACAAGGCCGGGTCAACGAAATCACTATTTCGGAGCTCAATCCCGGATATCCCCCGCTGACACCGGAGGAGGTCAGCGTCGTCCTTGGAAATGTCGTCTTCTACTGGACCGTACATTTCAACGACGACTCAGATCGCGTTGCTCAAAACGTCCGCCTGTGGCTATTCGAACGAATTCCGGGCACGCCGGACCCTGGCCCCCTGCCGAGCTTCCAGGGTAGGCCACCCGGTGAGTTCCTGCACCGCTTCCCCCCAGGCAATAACACCTTTCCTCGCAAGGAGGACACCCCGCTATTCACCGGGTTCATATTGCCATCGTGGCAGGTCGTCCAGGGCGCCCATGAATTAATTACGGACTTTGACACCGAACACGACAACAGAGAGTGGCCGCAGAGGCGGGCGCTCGCCAGGTGGGACCATCCGGACCCGCAGGGGAGTTTCATGCTCTGGCCGATCGAAGGCGTTCCTTTGCGTGTATCGATTGCCGGTCTTGGGCCCTCAACAGACTTGTTGCTACTTTTCGAGCTCAAACGTTTGGGCCGTCTGTACCTGGTTGCCAGACCAGTCACAGTAACTGCGCAAATCAATACCGAGACGGATCTCGACTCGAACAACTGCTTTCTCTCGAGTCTCGCGCCGGACGGGCTTGATCAGCAGCTTGACTCATTGAGGGACTTCCGGGACGAGGTCTTGCTGGCGTCCGACAGCGGCAAGAAGATCGTAGAGACCTACTACTCATGGTCGCCGGTTGTTCTGGAACGGTACCGCAATAGTGCAGTTGCTTCTTATGCTACCGCCAGGTTCGTTGAGATCGCTGCACCAATTGCCGAGGGCGTTATGGCGATTCAGCAAGAAATTCGTCTCGACTTTGAACGATCCGACCAACTACTTCAGTCGGCCCTGACCGAATGAACAAGGCTGGTCATGGCTGGCGGTCGGCAGTGCCGTTACAATCGCAGCATGAGAGCCGCGAAACCCCTCTACGACTTCGACAAATACTGGGCGGAATGCTACGGCACCGCTCCGTTCCTGCCGATGTCGCGTGCCGAGATGGACAAACTCGGCTGGGACTCCTGCGACATCATCATCGTCACGGGTGACGCCTACGTCGATCACCCGTCCTTCGGCATGGCGATCATCGGGCGGCTACTGGAGTCGCAGGGCTTTCGTGTCGGCATCATCGCGCAGCCCGACTGGCACTCGAAGGAGCCTTTCGAGGCGCTTGGCAAGCCGAACCTGTTCTTCGGCGTCGCGGCCGGCAACATGGACTCGATGATCAACCGCTACACGGCGGATCGCAAAGTCCGTAACGACGACGCCTACACAGCGGGTGGCATCGGCGGCAAGCGTCCCGACCGCTGCTCGCTCGTCTATTCGCAGCGCTGCAAGGAAGCCTACGGTGACGTGCCGATAGTGCTCGGCGGCATCGAGGCATCGCTCCGGCGCATCGCGCACTACGACTACTGGCAGGACAAGGTACGCCGCTCGATCCTGGTCGATGCGCACGCCGACGTCCTCCTGTACGGCAATGCGGAACGTGCCGTCGTGGAACTCGCGCACCGGCTTGCGCGCGGTGAGTCGATCCGCGAGATGACCGACATCCGCGGTACCGCTTTCTTAAGAAAGGACACACCCGAGGGCTGGTGGGAGATCGACTCGACGCGCATCGACCGGCCCGGCCGCGTAGACGCCATCGTAAGTCCCTACGTCAACACGCAGGACACCGAAGCCTGCGCCACGAAGCAGGCCGAAGATGAGCCCGAAGCCGAGGACAATGCCGGCGGCAACGTACTGCGCTTCGTTCCCGATGCGAAGAAGAACCGCGCGCGCTCCGTCATCCGGCTGCCGTCCTACGAGAAGGTGCGCAATGACAAGGTGCTGTACGCCCACGCAAGCCGCGTTTTGCATCTGGAGACAAACCCCGGCAACGCACGGGCGCTGGTGCAGGCGCACGGCCGCCAGGAACTATGGCTGAATCCGCCGGCGATACCGCTGACGACGCAGGAGATGGACTACATCTTCGGCCTGCCGTTCGCGCGCGTGCCACATCCTTCTTACGGCGGCGCGAATATCCCCGCCTACGAGATGATCCGTTTCTCCGTCAACATCATGCGCGGCTGCTTCGGCGGCTGCACGTTCTGTTCGATCACGGAGCACGAGGGCCGCATCATCCAGAGCCGCTCGGAGGAGTCGATCCTCGAGGAGGTCGAGAAGATCCGTGATACGGTACCCGGCTTCACGGGCGTCATCTCCGACCTGGGCGGGCCGACGGCGAACATGTACCGCATCGCCTGCAAGAGCAAGGAAATCGAGGCGGCGTGCCGCAAGCCGAGCTGCGTGTACCCGGATGTCTGCAAGAACCTGAACACCGATCACTCGTCACTGACCCAGCTGTATCGCAAGACCCGCGCATTGCCGGGCATCAAGAAGGTGCTCATCGCCTCGGGCCTCCGCTACGACCTCGCGGTGAAAGACCCCGAGTACGTCAAGGAGCTGGTCACACACCATGTCGGCGGCTATCTCAAGATCGCGCCGGAGCATACCGAGCGCGGGCCGCTCGACAAGATGATGAAGCCAGGCATCGGCAGCTACGACCAGTTCAAGGAGCTGTTCGAGAAGTATTCGAAGGAAGCCGGCAAGGAACAGTACCTGATCCCCTACTTCATCGCGGCCCACCCCGGGACCACCGATCTCGACATGGTCAACCTGGCGCTGTGGCTCAAGAAGTACAACTTCCGGGCCGACCAGGTGCAGGCGTTTTACCCCTCGCCGAT
>JASJBG010000194.1 GCA_030066625.1 Woeseiaceae bacterium | reverse complement strand
ATGAAAAAGAACCAAAGCGACCAACAGCATGAGAGCATCGACCGACAGCGACGGCGCCTGCTCGGCGCGGCCGGCACCGGCATCGCCGCATCGACGGTCGCTGGCGTGCTCGGATCGGGCAGTGCCGCTGCCGCGGCGAGCAAGACCCTGCGCTGGGGCGTTGTCGGCACGGGATCCATCGCCAACAGTATGGCGCGGATGATCAAGCTCGCCGACTCGGCGGAACTGGCCGCCGTATCCAGCCGGCGCATGGAATCCGCCAAAGCGTTTGCCGAGCGCCACGGCGCCGGCAATGCCTTCGACTCCTGGGCCGAGATGGCGGTATCGGATGTCGTCGACGCCATCTACGTCGCAACGCCGACGAGCGTGAGAGAGGAAATCTGCGTCGCCGCGGCGAACGCGGGCAAGCACGTTCTCGGCGAGAAACCGTTTGCTACGTTTGATTCGGTGCGGCGAATAACCGCCGCTTGTCGCCTAAACGGCGTGGGCTTCATGGATGGCACCCACTTCCCGCACCATCCTCGCACCGGCCACATCCAGTCACAGATGGCCGATGAGACAGGTCGGCCCTGGTCGGTCGCCTCGGCCTTCCAGTTCAACCTGACGGACCGCGCCAATATCCGCTTCAACCCCGAGCTCGAGCCCTACGGCGCGATCGGTGATACGGGCTGGTACAACATGCGAGCGGCCGTCGAATACCTCGCCACCGACGTGGAGCTCGTCTCTGCCGACGCGCACCTTCGGCGGGACGCGGAGACGGGCGCCGCAATCAGTGGCAGCGGCGTGCTGGTATTCAACGATGGATCTACGTCGACGTGGAACTGCGGCTTCGACTCGGGTGCGGTCGTCATGGATCTTCGCATCACCGGGCCCAAGGGCGTCATCAGCATCGACAACTTCCTCTCCCAGGATCCCGACGGCTCGGCCTCTTACCTGCACCGCCAGGGTGGCTGGGGGCCCAACGCCGTGCGCCGTAGTGCGACGATTGCGTCGGACAAGCCAGGTTCGGCCCGAATGTTCGAAGACTTTGCGGCGATGGTCGGCGACACGGAGAGCATCGAGGCCAGCATGCTGGCCAGCGAGCGCACTATGGCCCTGCTGGACGCCTCGTGGGAAAGCGCGCTCGCGAACGAGACTTAGGCGACTGCCTACTGTCGCGAGATAACGCCGCTCAGCCAGGCACCCACAACGACCATCGCAAAAGCGGTGATATCCATGCCCGGTAGCGGACCACCCCGGTAGCCGAACATGGCCAGCACGGCCACACCCAGCGACACCAGCGCCGCGCCGAGGAGCTGGCGCCACGCGGCGGGTACGGCAGAGTCCTTGGCTCTGGAGCGGCGCTCGAAGCCGGATAGTGCGAGCGCAAACGGCAGCAGCAGCGCGAACAAGGCCACGACCCACAGTGGCCGGGTGAACCACCAGGCCGACGTGCCCGGTTCGATGCCGAGCCCCAGGCCGCCTGCATAGTAGAGCACCGCAATCACGGCGATCATCAGCGTCATGTGCCAGAGATAAACGGTCATGATCATGCTGTTGACGAGCACCGTGGCCGTCCAGAGCCGCATGCCATCCAGCGCGCGTCGCATCGGGCCTTCGATCGATAGCAGCACGCCGAGCTGCACGAGACCGAGCACCAGCAAGGTCACCTTCGGCGGCAGCACGTTGCTGACGCCCTGGTCGGGCGAGCCCACCATCGCGAAAGGGTACGGCCCGAGGGAGGTCAGCGCCCAAAGCGTCGCGAACGCGAGCGCTCCGATTGCTAACAGCCGCCCGGGCCCGCCCAGGCAATTGTCGCGCCAGGCGAAACCAAGCTGATGTACCGATAGCCACACCCAGAAGTAATTGCTCCAGCCTAACCAGTGCAGATCGGCCATGAAATACAGGAGGTCGGTCGCAACGGCGACAGATGCCAGCACCCAGAACGAGCCGAAACCGTAGCGCCGCCAGGCGGCGTACGTCACGGGCGCCAGAAGCACAATCATGATGTAAATGGCGAGAAACCAGGTAGGTATCATCGCCGACCGGGACGTGAAGGCGATGACGCCGTCGCTGAAACCGAGCAGGCGCATCGCGACCGCGATTGCCGCCCATGCGAAAATCAGTACGAGCAACGGGGATACCAGGCGATTGAGCCGAGCAGACAGCCATTCTCCGTAGCCGATCTCGCGTCGCCTGGCGCTCTCCAGCGAAACACCGTTCGAGTAGCCGCCAACAATGAAGAATATCGGCATGACCTGGAACAGCCAGGTCAGCCAGTGCGTGCCCGGCTCGCTCTCCAGCAGGTGGCCGGGCGTCAGCTTGCCATCGACGTAGTAGACCGTAGCGATGAGCCAGTGGCCCACGACGACGAAAATGATCGAAACAGCTCGGAGAAAGTCGACGTACCGATTGCGTTCCGGCGGCGTTCTCTCGGCAAGCGCCTTCGCCTGCGACCAGATGCCCATGTGCCCCTCACTGTCCACGGGATCAGCGCATGAACATAACACTATCGGTGGTTGCACCAGCGGGAAAGGCGTCGGTTTCTTTTACACGGAGCTGATCCGGTCATCGCTAAGTGGCTGAAATAGTGGCACCGACCGACTTGGTACGTTTATTGCTACACGTAAACTGGAGAACACTTTTTTGCGACCGCAGGGGAGGACCAGACAGTGCGGAAGATCAAAATTGCAGTAGCGGCATCGTTCATTCTGTCGCCATTCGCGGCCATTGCCGACCCGATCCAGGTGGATGTGGGCATTGCCAACATTCTTGGCGTCGACTATCACGTTTCCCTTATCGCCGACGACGAAGGCGATACCAGTGGCCAGTCATTCAACGCCCTGGCACCGACGATCACGTTCTCGAGCCTCGACGACGCGCTGGCTGCGGGAGCGGCCCTCATCGACGCCTTCGGCCCCGATTTCGACTGGAGCCCGTTCCTTCAGGATGTCATTCCTGATTATGATCCGCTGAACTACCCGACGGGCGGCCGCATTGCGTACAGTTTCAACAACAACACGTACGACTACGTAACGATCAACGATCTCAACCCGGGCGACCTGCTTGGCCCGTTTACGGCTGATCGAGACTCGGCGAACTTTTTCTCGTTCATTCAGTTCGTCGAGGTGCCCGAGCCTGCCACGCTGGCGCTGTTCGGCATGGGCCTGCTGGGAATCGGTTTCTCTAGGCGCAGAAAGCGAACCTGAAGAATTGCCTGGAGTATGAAAAAGAAAGCCCCGCATTGCGGGGCTTTTTTATGCCGCACATTGCCGGAGCTTCATCATTGCCTCGGCGATGCCTAGTCGCCCATATCGAACAGCAGGACCTCGGCGTCCTCGACACCGCGAATCTCGATCGCTGCGGCGCCTTCGATCGCGACCCCGTCACCGGGGCTCAAGGCTTCGCCGTTGAATTCGACGCTACCGCGCGCGACCTGCAGCCAGCCTTTGCGCGACGCCTGAAGTTCGTGCCTGACGACATCATCAGCGGCGAGCACGGTTGCGTATAGATCGACATCGCGATGGATCGTCACAGAGCCGTCGCGCCCGTCTCGCGAGCCGACCAGCTTGAGCACGCCACGTTTGTCGTCTTCCGTGAACATTTTCTGCTCGTAGCTCGGCTCGATGCCGTCCTTCTCCGGCAGAATCCAGATCTGCAGGAAATGCACGGAATCGTCCTTCGAGGCGTTGAACTCGCTGTGCCGTACGCCGGTGCCGGCCGACATGCGCTGGACGTCACCGGGCTTGATGATCGAGCCGTTGCCCATGCTGTCCTTGTGCTCGAGCGCGCCGTCGAGGACGTAGGAGATGATCTCCATGTCGCTGTGGCCATGGGTGTCGAAGCCCTGGGCAGGTTTGACGCGATCCTCGTTGATCACGCGCAGCGGCCCGAAGCCCATGAAACGGGGGTCGTAATAATGTCCGAACGAGAACGTATGGCGAGAGTTAAGCCAGCCGAAATTCGCGAGGCCACGGTCGTCCGATTGCCGAATTGCAAACATTGGATGCTCCTTACAGATCAAGCTTGCCTTTGCTTGCGATCAAGTTTGGGGTCGGGAGCATTTGATGACAATAATCCGGGTTAGCGACTTACTGTCGCCGAACAGGCGACAAACTAGTTTTCGGACCGTATCCCGAGGCGTGCCATATCGACCGTCGCGGCATCATAGTTGGCCCGGGCGATGCGGGTTGCGAGCTCCGCATTGAGCAGCTTGATACGAGCGTCAGCAGCGATTTCCTCGCGGATATTGAGCAGGAAGAAGTCGCTGGCGCCACTCTGGAAGCGGCGCAGCTCGGACGCGCGCATGATCTCGGACTGCTGGACCTCCTGCGCGGCCAGCAGCAACAGTTCCCGCGAGACGGTCAGGTCGACGAGCAGATTTCTCACCTCGAGCGCAATCTGCTCTTCGCGCATGCGCTGCTCGTACTCCCGCGCCGCAAGACTGGCCCGCGACCGATCGAGCTTGCCTCGCGCCTCGCGCCGCTGGAGCGGCACCGAGAACGTGAAACCTATGATCGTGTCGGTCGAGTCGCGTGACGGGCCACCCTCCGCGATACTGCCCAATCCCTCCTGAACCTCCATGGCGAGATCCAGCCGCGGCTTGAGGTTGTTCTCTGCGAGCGCAATGCGATTGCGCTCCCGCTCGATCGTCGTGCGCAGGATCGCGAGCTCGGGACGCCGTGCTAGCGCCTCCGAGGTCGTCACTTCCGGTGGTTCCGCAAGCGCATAAATCTCGTTGATGGGCGCGCCCGGCGGCAGCCGGTCCGCATCGGCGATCAGGGACTGCCCCTCGGCATCGCGGTAATACAGCGAGAGTGCATTCGCCGCGATCCTGAGGTCGCGCTCCGCCGACGTGACAAGAGTCTGACGACGAGTAATGTTCTGCAGATTCTCAGTGAGAAATATCTGCGCGCGGGCACCCCGGCGTACCTGTTCTTCCAGGCCATTCTGGCGCTCGATTGCGATCCTGAGCAGGTTTTCGTAAACCCGCAGCTGGCGGCCGGCCGTCACCCACCGCCAGTAAGCGACAAGCGCGCGCTCCTGGACGCCAACCTTCGTCAAGACGACGTCGAACTCCGACTGCCGGAGTTCCAGGCGAGCGTCGGTCTCGGTGAATCGCTCCTTGTCGATTTCGCGGTCACGCATCAGCGCGAACAGCACGCCCACCTTGAAGGCACCGCCGGAGTTGGTGAAGTGAATGTCCTCGTAAATCGGGAAGGTACCGTCCGAGATCTTGTAGCCAGCGTAGACGCTCGCACCGACGGACCGAAGCCGCTGCCTGGCCGTGCCTTCGATAGCCGTGCCGTCGTAGAAGCCGGACAGTCGACTGAAGCCGTCCGCGCCGAAGACCAGGTCGAAAGCGCCCTCGGCCGCGAGCGCATCGCCCGCGGCGGCGCGGCGCGCCGCGATGCTTTGCAGTACCCGCGGGAAATGTCGCTCGGACGACGCGAGCACGTCCTCGGCGCTCAGTGGCGCAGGCGCTGCGACCTCGTCCTCGGCCCACGCGAACAGCGAGGCGGTAAGCAGCGCCACTCCGAAAGCGGCCGGCCAGCGGGTCACGGCGGCGTCCCGTCCGGCTGCCCGGGCAGCTCCGCCGGGAAGTTGTTGAGCTGCCGCCAGATTTCGAAGCCGACGGAGACTTGCTCGAGCAGCACCCAGCCGCGCGCCGTAGAACCGAAGCGAACAAAGCTAACGTCCGGCCAGGGCACTTCGGCCTCGTTGTCTTCAGTAACGAGCACGCGAAACCGGCCACTGGTCTGCGCGGACGGGTCGACGGCCGTCACGGTGCCGCTGAAGGTACCGACGGCGATCGACGGCCAGCCGCTGAATTGAACGACCGGCCAGCCCTCGAACTGCAGGCGCACCGGTGCACCAGGGCGTATGAGCGCAACATCGCGGCCGTCGATGTACAGCTCGACGGCGCGCTCGACGTTGTCCGGAACGAACGTCGCAACGACGTCACCCGCCTGCACGAATGTGGCAGCATCGCCGGCATTGACCCGCAATATGACGCCATCGCGTGGCGCCCGTACGATCTGCACGCTTTGCCGTGACAGGTTGACGTCGACCCGGGTCAGCTCGGCGGCCGCTTCGGCGACGCGAGCGCGCAGCTCCTCAACGCGTATCTGCGCCTGCTCGAACTCTCGCCGCGCCGCCAGGCCTTCGTTGTACAGGCCGCGCATGCGTTCGAGGTCGATCTCTGCCGTTTCCTGCGCGATCCGAGCAGCATCGAGCTTGGCAATGACCTGCTCGCGCTCGGCGCCCAGGCGTTCCAGCAGCTGCGGATCGATATCGACAATCTGCACGATGGGGTCGCCGACGGATACGTGACTGCCATCGCGAACGTACCACTCCTGGATGCGGCCCGGCACGAGCGCGTTGATTTCCTGCAGCCGGTCGTTGGGATTCAATGCGGTCACGCTGCCGAAGCCCGACGAGGTCTGCACCCACGGAACGAAGTAGAGAAACAGCGATACGGCCACGACCGTGATTGCCAGTATGCGACCGACGACGCGCATGATGCGCGGCACGCGCTGCGAGTTCAGCGTCTTGAAATACTGCAGGTCGGAGTCGCGGTAGGCCATCGGTCCTTCTACGCAGGCGCTAGTGCCGGCGAATCGATCGAGCAGGGCTCGTCATCATAGGCTGCACACAGCGCCTCGAAACTGTCGAACAGTCGCTGCTCCTCGTAGCCGAGGTGAAGATATGTCGTAAAGCCGAGTTCGCGCGGCCGGCCCGAAAAGTAGATCACGGTTGTTTCGCCAGTGTCCTGCAGCAGGTCGAGCGCCTGCTTCAGCTTAGCTCCCGGCATCGTATCGAACAATTCGCCGAGGACCAGGACACGCGGCTGCGCGATGATCGCCGCCGCCAGCTTGAGCTGCATCGACTCCGTGATCGTCAGCGGCCAGCCGGTTGCCGCGATTCTGGTGTCCAGGCCTTCCTCGAGCTGAGAAATCGCGGCGTCCAGGCCGACGACCTTGAGCGCGTCGAGGATCCGCCGCGAGGAGGCGCCATCGGTACTCAGCTGCAGGTATTCGCGAATCTTCATCTCGATTGCGTTGGGACGGTCTAGCACGATGATCTGCTGGCGCAGCTCATGCGCGCGGATGCCCATGATGTCCTGCCCACCGAGCGCAACATAGCCCGAGGCGGGTCGAATATGGCGCTTAAGGAAGTTGGTCAGCTCACGCTGGACGCCGTGGGTCTCGGCCGTGCTGAGGACACGCGCACCACTAGGCACCGTGAAATTGAGCGTGGCCATGCGGCCGCGCGCATCGCCCTGCGCGTTTGAAAACTCGATCGACGCATCGCCGTCGAACGGCACGGGATGCTCGACAGGTTCCTCCTGCTCGACGTTGTAGAAGAGTGACAGCTCATCGAGCGCCGCGCACAGCTCATAGAAGTAAGCGAGATAAGTGCCAAGCTGCGAAATCCCGAGGAAAGCAACCGAAAGGACGAGCTCGGCGGCCACCAGCTGGCCAAGCGACAGCTCCCCGCGAATAACGAGCCAGCCACCGATTCCCAGCACGCCGGCAGTCGCGACAGCGTAGAGCAGGAGGAAGCACAGCGTCTGCGCAAAATGATGGCGGAAGTGCTTCACATGCTTGTCGATGTAATCCCCGGTGACCGCATCCGTCTTGGTCAACGCTTCGTCGATATGGCGTTCCGACTTGAAGAAACCGTTGGAGCCACCAAGGCCCTCGAGCCATGCGGCGGCCGCGTGCTTGCGGTGAGACACCTCGATGGCGCTTCTAATGGCACGCCCGCCCCAGACCAGCCAGATCAACCAGATCAGCAGCACAATGACGAGCGTGACCGCGAGAAACAGCGGGTGATACATCGAGACGAGCACGAAACCGACGGCGGCCTGGAGCACGACCGTAAATCCGCCGACCAGCAGGTTTGGTACGGTTTTCTGCACAATGATGATGTCGAAGTAGCGATTGAACAGGGAGCCCTTCTGGTAGTCCTGGAAGAACGGGTTCAGCGCGTAAACGGAGCGCAGCGCGATTTCCGAAACCATGCGCGCGTAAAAGCGACGCCCGAACATATCCATCAGATGTATTCGCAGAGCGTTGAGCGCACCGGCGCTCAGGAGCAGCACGAACAGGGTCAGCGACAGAACGACGAGCGGCGTCGTGAGTCCGGTATTCGCGATCGTATTGACGAGCATCTGCACGGAGATCGGCAGCGCCAGCGACAGAACGCCAATACCGATAGCGTAGACGATGGCAAGCGAGTAGTAGTCTTTCTCGGGACCGAGTATCAATCCGAAAAATCTGAAGACCTCACGAACGGAGATCTCTTTGGTCAGGGCCTGATCGCTCACCTGCGCTACTCCTGGTGTCTGTTGCGGTCGCCGAACAGCGACAAAAAGGCAGCCTGCACTGCT
>JASJBG010000193.1 GCA_030066625.1 Woeseiaceae bacterium | reverse complement strand
CGTCGACGCGGTACCCGAGGGAGCGGGCAGGGTGGGCCTCATGGCGACCCCGGCCGGCGTCGCCGCCGGCACCTACCAGGAGGCCTTCGCGGATACATCCGTCGACGTCGAGATCCTCGCTGCCGACGAACTCGACGCGCTTATGACCCTCGTCAATGCCATAAAGGCCGGCGATCAAAGCGAAGGCATCGCGGCGGCGATGGCCGCACTCGGCGAGCGGCTGGTCGAGCGCGGCGCCGAGGTCCTTATCGCCGGCTGCACGGAGATACCGCTTGTACTCGGCTCTGCGAACACGCCTGCTCCGCTGATCTCCTCGACCGACGAACTGGCGCGTCGTACTATCGATATCGCGAGCGGCCAGCGGCCGCTGCCTTAGAAAACCCAAACGCAAGGATCCCCCAATGTTGTTGTCCCGCTTTCCGCGCGTCCGGCTCGCGCACTTGCCGACGCCCGTCGAGCACCTGCCACGCCTGAGCAAGGAGCTTGGCGGACCGCAGATCTGGGTGAAACGCGACGACTGCACGGGTCTCGCAACGGGCGGCAACAAGACCCGCAAGCTCGAATTCGTCATCGCCGAGGCGATCGAGCAGGGCGCCGACACGATCATCACGGTGGGCGCCGTGCAGTCGAATCATGTACGCCAGACCGCTGCGGCATGCTGCAAGCTCGGCCTCGGTTGCGAAGTGCTGCTCGAGCATCGAGTGCCGCATCCCAGCGAGAACTACACGCACTCGGGGAACGTTCTCCTCGATCGCCTGTTCGGCGCGAACCTGCGCGAGTACCCGGACGGTACGGACTTCGACGCCGCGATGGCCGAGGTTGCCGACGAGGTTCGCGCCGCGGGTGGCAAGCCGTACCTCGTGCCCGGCGGTGCGTCGGACAAGATCGGTGCGCTCGGCTACGTCAACTGCGCCCTGGAAACGCTCGCGCAGGTCAACGACATGGGCCTGGTCGTCGATCATATGGTGTCGGCCACCGGCAGTGCAGGCACGCATGCGGGCCTGATCGTCGGCCTCAAGGCGACGCGGTCGAACATCCCGCTGCTCGGCATCGGCGTCAATGCACCGAAGGACAAGCAGGAGCAGAAGGTCTATGACCTCGCTGTAGAGACCGCCGAGTACATCGGCGCCGCAGGCTGCGTCGAGCGCGAGGATGTGATCGCCAACTGCGACTACATCGGTGAGGGCTACGGCATCCCGACCGAGTCGATGAACGAGGCCGTGCTGATGCTGGCGCGACTGGAAGGCCTGCTGTTCGATCCCGTCTACAGCGGCAAGGCGCTGGCCGGCATGATCGATCTCGTGCGCCGCGGCGAGTTCAAGGACGCCGAGAACATCCTCTTTCTGCACACCGGCGGCGCGGCCGCGCTGTTCGCCTACGCCGATCAGCTGGAGCTTTGATGGCGGAGATCGTCGACTCGCTGCGTGAGATCGTCGGGTCGACCGGCGTCCTGACCGGCGACGACGTGGCGGCGCGACCGGCGGCCTGGCTCCGCCGCGATCCGACGCGCGCCCTGGCGATTGTCAGACCGGCAACGACCGACGAAGTCTCGCGCGTCATGCGCTGCTGCCACGAAGCGGGCCAGGTAGTGGTTCCACTCGGCGGCAATACCGGCCTCGTCGACGGCACGCTGTCAACCGACACGGACGTGCTGCTGTCCTTCGAGCGCATGACGGCAATCGAGTCCATCGATACGGCAGGCGGTACGATGACCGTCGAGGCCGGCGTGCCGCTGACTCGCGTGCACGATTCGGCGGCCGAGCACGGACTCGTATTCCCGGTCGATTTCGGCGCGCGTGGCAGCGCGACGATCGGCGGTGCCATTTCGACAAACGCGGGCGGCAACGCAGTCATACGTTACGGCATGATGCGCGAGCAGGTGCTCGGGCTGGAAGCGGTGCTCGCCGACGGCACGGTCGTGTCCTCGATGAACCGCATGCTTAAGAACAATGCCGGCTTCGACCTCAAGCACATGTTCATCGGTACCGAGGGGACCCTCGGTATTGTCACTCGTGCCGTGCTTCGCTTGCGCCCGGAGCTGGCGAGTCAGAACACGGCATTCGTTGCCGTCGATGCGTTCACGAAGATTCCGGATATACTTCGTGAACTCGGCACGTCGCTCGGCGGTTCGTTAACCGCGTTCGAGGTTCTGTGGGCCGATTTCTACGAGACCGTCGTGACCAATCGCGACCGGCACACGCCGCCGGTTCCGGGCGGCTATCCGTACTACATCCTGATCGAGGCGCGCGGCGGCAGTGAGGCGGGTGACAGCGAGCGCTTCGAGGCGGCGCTCGGTGCGTTACTCGAGAAATCGCTGATTGCCGATGCGGCGTTCGCGCAGAGCGTGCAGCAGCGCAACGCGATGTGGGCGATTCGCGACGACATCGACGGGCTATTCGAGATTCTCGATCCGGTGATGGCCTTCGACGTCAGCCTGCCGATCAGCGGCGCGGAAGCGTATGCGGCCGGCGTGCACGAGCGACTCCGCGAACGCTGGCCCGAGACCTACCATGGCACGACCTTCGGCCATCTAGGCGACAGCAACATCCACTTCCTGCTGACGATCGGCAGCCGCGACCATGCCGAGCAAAAAGAAGTCATGAAGATCGTCTACTCGGAGCTGGAACCCTACGGCGGGTCGATCTCGGCCGAACACGGCATCGGCCTCGAGAAGCGCGATTTCCTGCACCACTCGCGCGACGCTGCCGAGATCGCGCTGATGAAGCGTCTGAAGACGGCGCTCGATCCGGATGGCCTGCTCAATCCCGGCAAGGTCATCGAGTAAGCGGCGGTCCGCCGTAATTCCCGACGGTTTAGATCAGAGGAAACCATGTTTAGAGTTTTGGCCGCCTCCGTGCTGCTTGGTCAGTGCTTTCTGGCTACGGCACAAGAAGCTGCAACCAACAACGAACTGCCCGTATTCACCCCTGAGCAGATTCGATCAGATTTTGAGTTTATGTACGAAGGGCTGCAGTCAGCGAACTTCGACCTGTACGCGTTCACGGAACCTGACGAGTTCGATGCTCGCTACCGGGCGTTCAGCGAAGGCTTCGACCAGCCGATGACAAGGTTCGATACGGAGGTGGCGTTTCAGCAGTTCGTTGCCCTCGCACGTCAGGCACACACTCGGGTGGAGTCTGACTTCTCGGGCTTTTTCGCCCACCTTGCGAAGGGTGGAACCGTGTTCCCACTGGACGTCGCAGTCCATGAGGGCCAGTTACTTGTAACCGGGAACGCCAGCGGCGTACGCGAGATTGAAGCGGGCGACCGGATCACCGCAATCGGCGACGAACCAGTGGCAGATCTACTGCCGCGCCTGGTAGCACATCTTTCCGCCGAGTCGCCCGAGTTCGCGTACGTACTTCTGGAACTGTATATGCCGCTGGTAATTTGGCTGGAGTCGGGTCGGACTGACGTTTCCTCTGTCACGATCGAACACGCCAACGGCACCAAAGGAGCTTACGACCTTTCGGCGGCAACGGACGAAGTGCAGGACTCCGGCGACACGGCGCCGCCGTTCTCGCTGGAAGGCCGTGACGCGCGGATGCTAACCGAAACCGTGGCCTACCTCCGTCCCGGTCCGTTCAGCAATACAGACCCGGAAGAAAACTCACTCGACGCGACGGCATACCTGGTGTTCATTGATGCGGCGTTCGAAGGTTTCATCGAGAAACAGGCAGAGCATCTTATACTCGATCTGCGAGATAATCCGGGCGGCAACAGTTCTTTCAGCGATCCGGTGGTCGCCTGGTTCGCAGATCGGCCGTTTCGTTTTTCATCAGATTTCAGGGTCCGGGTGAGCCCGCAAACGACGGCCGCTAATCAGGCTCGTCTGGACTCGCTACCGGATGGATCAAACTCTGAATCGCGCCTGTATGCGGAGTTCTTCGCCTCGGCGAAAGACGGGCAAACGGTGTTGTTCCCAATCCCCGAGGTCGAACCGCGCTCGGAGCCGCGATTCGCTGGCGAAGTCTACGCGCTCGTGAACCGATACTCATTCTCCAACGCTGTCACCACGGCGGCATTGATTCAGGACTATGGGTTCGGCGCAATCATGGGAGAGCAGACGGTTGATATGGCGACCACCTATGGCGCGATGGAACGATTCACGTTACCGATTACGGGCATCGTTGTTACCTATCCCAAAGCCCTGGTCGTTCGGCCAAACGGGATGGAAACCGCGCACCCGCTTAGTCCGGACATACCCCTGCCGTCTCCGCGAATTCGTGCAACAACAGATGTGATGCTGGAAGCAGCAGTCGAGCACATTCACTCTGAAAATCGGGCGAGCCGATGAGTTACGCCCGCTACGCATCGTAACCCGCCGCTCAGGGGTTCTGAGCTAAACTGACAGCTACTGACCCAAAGGCGACGTACATCAAACGTTGTTCGAAAGAGTTATTGCATGCAAAAGCAACCAATTAATTCCACCAGAGTTTCTGAGTATCCTCAGTTTTTGCTCTCACTCTGAGACGCGCCTGGCGTAAGCCAAATTCGCCCTTGATTAACGAACACTGTTCGGGTATTGTGACCTCATAACCGAACAGTGTTCGGTAAAAGGGTTGTGTTTATGCCGCAAGTGAAGAAAGAACAGGTGTCCAGGAGAATTAGCTCCGCTGCGCGAAAGGAGTTTCTACGAAAGGGTTTCAGCGATGCGAGTCTTCGAAACATCGCGTCTGCGTCGGGCGTGTCATTGTCAAATCTGTACAGCTATCACGAAAACAAAGACTCTCTTTTCTGCAGTGTAGTGTCGGAAGTCAAACAAGACTTCGACTTCATCGCCGATTTTTTCAACAACTACCGTCCCGAAGGAAGCGATTTCGATAGCCTTCAGACTGAGGTTGAGCGGGCTCGCAATATTGCGCCGTACATTTATCAACGTCGGATTGAGCTGCAACTCATCCTTAGTAAATCCGCGGGGTCGTCTCTCGAGAATTTCAGTGAAGACGTCGTTGCTGGATACGTACGAAACTGCAGGAACCTTGTTGATCACGTACATAGCAAAAACAGGATGAAGTATGTACCCACAGATTTTTTCTTCTCAAGCGTCGCAAGGATGGGTATCAGTGCTCTTAAAGAGATTACAAGAGAGAAGAAGTCAGTAGAAGAAATTGCAGATCGAGCTGAGGAACTCGCTCGTTACAACTATTTCGGGTTCAGAGGACTTGCAGGATACCGGTTAACAAATGAACAGGGAGAATCAGATGAATACATCTAATTCGTCAATTGAAGGAAAAAAAACCATGCCTGCGAAGAACAACTGGCACCCACTGCAAATCGCTGGTTTCGCGCTGCTCTCCAGCAGCCTTGTCTTTTCAGTACTGCTTTTCGCGCTCCAGATGGACGCCTTATTTGGCGTCATTGTCGGCTGCGCCGTAACGGGATTGGCGCTGTCGACAGTAGGCTTTGTCCTGACAAGGCGGGCAAGTCCCCGCCACGATAGCGGTTAGGGGACAAATTCGATGTCCACACCACTTATCATTATCGCAATTCTCTTGACCCCGACACTGCTCGCTGCGGCGATTGGCAGCGTGTTGCGGCAGCCTGCGCTGTACCGATTGGGCGGAGTCATAGGACTGTCCGCAGCGTTCGCTTTCTTCGCCGTTGGGCACTTTGTAATGACCGACGGGATGATCGAGATGTTGCCACCGTTCGTCCCCCAACGACTCCTGCTTGTTTATGCAACCGGCGTTCTGGAGGCGGTGTTGGCCATTGCACTTTTGGTGCCATCTTGGAGAAAGACGGCCGGTCAGGTTTGTATCGGCGTTCTGATCCTGTTCTTCCCGGCAAACATCTATGCGGCGCTGAACGAAATCGGTCTGGGCGGTCACCAGTGGGGACCTGCCTACTTGCTGGTCAGGACCCCTCTACAACTATTGCTGATTGCCTGGGCCTACTGGTTTGGTGTCCGTGAGTCGTTATCCGGTCGATTTCGTGTAGCTGACGGAAATCGTGTGTGGTTCGCGCTAAGTGACACGAGCGAACCAAGGCTTCATCTCAAATCGAGGCCGTCATGAATGTAACCAACGTACTAGGACTGCTTGCGGGCAAACCAGAGGGGTCATTTCTAGATTTTTCCCAGTTCAACGGTCGGAGCTTTGGTACATGCAGCTTTACGGGCGTTTCCCCAGGTTGGGAGATGCACCCGGATACAGACGAGTTCTTCTATGTCATTGAGGGGACCGTCGAGATCACGCTCCTCGAAGACATACCTCAGCATTATGTGGCGCCAGCTGGTTCCTCGTTTGTCGTTCCTCGCGGAATATGGCACAAACCTGGGGCACCCGAAGGAGCAAAGTTCATCTACTTTACCCCCGGGCAATCACTATATTCCGAAAGTCAGGATCCGCGGATTCAGACTGACGCCTCGTGACTCAAAGGTGACGTTCGTTCAACAAGCCAGTGCGAATCGCGGCTGGAAGCTGCTCCCAGGAAAAGGCCCTGCGACAATATGGAAAGACAGATGAAATTCGCTAGTGCTGTTATAAGTCTGGTTCTTTCAGCGCTGGCAGCTACAAGCGTAAGCCACGGACGGGAATTCCCAGAGCTTGCGGGTCCCTATATGGGGCAACCACCCCCCGGCATGAAAGCAACGGTCTTTGCACCGGGTATTATTTCCACTGAAGCTTGGGAACTCGAAGGGGTTTTCGCGCCCGGTATGCGTGAATTTTACTTCACCACGAAGGGCGGGAATCGCACTGTGCCTACCGTTGTCGGCTTCCGCCAGGAAAACAACATCTGGAAAAAGTTCATCGAATTTCCGCGGAACGGGGAAGTGACATTTTCGCCTGACGGCAGGCGCATGCATATGGCGGAAGGTTACAAGGAGCGGACTGGAAGCGGCTGGTCAGAGCGAAAGAGCCTCGGCCCCATGTTTGAGCGAGAGGATTGGGGCGTTATGCGTTTGTCGGCCTCCGCGAGAGGCACTTATGTGTTTGATGATTACAAAAACGGCGATGTGATCCGTATTTCGACGTTCGTGAACGGCAAGCGTCAAGAGCCCAAAGAAATGGGCCCGGTGGTCAACACAGGTGAATGGACGGCCCACCCCTTTATTGCGCCAGACGAAAGCTACCTGATTTGGGATAGCGAGCGAGAAGGCGGCTTCGGAGACTCCGACCTTTATATTAGCTTCCGCCAGGATGACGACTCTTGGGGCCCTGCTATCAATATGGGTCACAAAGTGAATTCCGATAGGTGGGATGCTTATGCCAGCGTCACCCCCGACGGCAAGTACATCTTGTTTAATAGGGGCGTAGACCCAGAGAATGACAATGTGGATATTTTCTGGGTAAGCGCAAAGGTGATTGACGAGTTGAGACCGAAGGAGTTGAACGACCGCTAGTGGCCGACTCCGGCGGCCCAATCGTTCTGCGGTAAACTGGCACCCTCCGACCCAAAGCGGGTATTCGAGATTCGCAATCTATGAAGCTGAGCGAAGCGAAAGAGCTACTTGCTCGACGCGCTATTCAATTCGAGATAGGAGGATTTCGGCCGCCGGAGAATCCCAATTCAAGCTGGTTCGGGGCGGTAAACCTTGCTACCCCAGAACAGAGCTGGCCGGAAAGTAACGGAAAGCCGATGCATGCGCTCTGCCAGATCAACATTGCCGATCTGCCATTCCGAACTCCTGGTCTAGAGGATATTGATTTTCTTTCTGTCTTTATTGGTCCCGATGAGCTTCCATCCGATGAGTTAAATGGCACGAACTGGTGCCTGAGAACCTATCGTGCCGGTGAGCGGCTCGTGGCACTAGAGCAAGTTGATTCAGGTAGCGTAATAAGGCCCTTTCCGATGCGCCCAATAGTCATCGAGGAAGACTTCCCGATGTGGGAGGACGTGGAAATTGATCTTTTTGAACAGATCGCTGGCGACTACTACGACCATTTTGACAACGTTGGCGGATTGAAGCTCGGCGGATGGCCAACGCTTATTCAGTCAGAGATATTCTGGGCTCCATGGAACAAACATCCCGCGAATCCAAGGTACGTCTTCCAGATTGATTCCACAGAAAAGGGGAACTGGACGTGGGGTGATAGCGGCGTTGGATACTTCGGACGCGGAACCGCACAAGGATATACGGACGAATGGGCTTGTGAGTGGCAGTGCTATTGACCGTATGTCTCGGCGGCCGCTTCTGGCCGCTTGGTTCGGCCCCATTATTTCGGACCAGTTGATTAAGTCCCTGTGGCCTGTTGTTCGTACTGTACCGGACTGACATAACCAAGGTACGAG
>JASJBG010000192.1 GCA_030066625.1 Woeseiaceae bacterium | reverse complement strand
CGAACCAGGGCACCACGCTCGAGTCCTACAACCTGGCCAAGGTCTGGAACCTGCCGGCGGTCTTCGTGGTCGAGGACAACGGCTATGCCGAGACCACGGCGAGCGCCTGGTCGGTCGGCGGCAGCCAGGTCAAGCGCGGCGAGGCCTTCGGCATGCCGGCGACGCAGGTCGATGGCCACGACTTCTTCGCCGTCTACGAAGCGGCTCAAGAGCCGATCATGCGGGCCCGCGACGGCGGCGGCCCGAGCCTGCTGCACGTCAAGCTGAACCGCTACTACGGCCACTTCGAGGGCGACGCCATGACCTACCGCGCCGATGGCGAGGTCGAGGCGATCAAGGCCGAGAAGGACTGCCTCAAGGTCTTCCGTCAGAGGGTCACCGAGACCGGCCTGCTCGAGGCCGACCAGCTCGACGCCATCGAGCAGGAGGCCAAGTCCCTGATCGACGAAGCCGTGCAGGAGTCGGTCGCCGCGCCGCCGCCCGGCGAGTCCGATCTGCTCACCGACGTCTACGTCTCTTACTGAGGGAGGCTGACAATGGCTAAGAAATCATACCGTCAGGCGATCAACGAAGCGCTCATGCAGGAGATGGAGCGCGATCCCACGGTCATCGTCATGGGCGAGGACAACGCCGGCGGCCTGGGCGCGCCGGGCGAGGACGACGCCTGGGGCGGCGTGCTCGGCGTCACCAAGGGCCTGATGCCCAAGTTCGGTCGCGACCGCGTGCTCGATACGCCGATCAGCGAGAGCGCCTTCATCGGCGCGGCGGTCGGCGCAGCGGCGACGGGGCTGCGCCCGGTCGCCGAGCTGATGTTCGTCGACTTCATGGGCGTGTGCTTCGACCAGATCTTCAACCAGGCCGCCAAGTTCCGCTACATGTTCGGCGGCAAGTCGCGCTGCCCGCTCGTCATCCGCACCGCGATGGGTGCCGGCATGAACATGGGCGCACAGCATTCGCAGACGATCTACCCGATCCTGACGAGCGTGCCCGGGCTGAAGATCGTCGTGCCATCGAACGCGGCGGACGCAAAGGGCCTTCTAAAGACCGCGATCCGCGATGACGATCCTGTCGTTTTCTTCGAGCACAAGGCGCTCTACAACCGCAAAGCCGACGTGCCCGACGGTGAGCACCTCGTTGAATTCGGCGAAGCGGCGATGCCGCGCGAAGGCGATGACTGCACGGTCGTCGCGATCGGCCGCATGGTCGTGTTCGCCGAGAAAGCCATTGACGGCCTCGCCGAGCAGGGCATCACCTGCGACCTCATCGATCCACGCACGCTGTCACCGCTCGACACCGAGACGATCTTCGAAAGCCTGGAACATACGGGCCGCCTCGTCGTCGTTGACGAGTCGCCGCCGCGCTGCAGCGTCGCGTCCGACATTGCCGGCATCGTCGCGAGCGAAGCCTTCGAGAGCCTCAGGGCGCCGGTCAAGATCGTGACCGCGCCGCACGCGCCCGTACCGTTTGCGCGCGAGCTCGAGCGCGCCTACATGCCAGGGCCCGGCGATATCGCCGCGGCCATCCAGGAGGTCGTCCGTGGCAGCTAATCTCTACCCGATCACGGTGCCGAAGTGGGGCATCGAGATGCAGGAAGGCACGATTACGGGCTGGCAGGTCGCACTGGGTGCCAGCGTTGACAAAGGCGACGAGCTCATCGACATCGAGACCGACAAGATCGTCAACACGATGGAAGCACCGGTGGCCGGCGTCGTTTGCCGGCAGCTCGTCGACGAAGGCGAGACGCTCAAGGTCGGCGAGTTGCTCGGCGTCATCGCCACCGATACGGCCAGCGACGATGAAATCGACGCCTTCGTGCGTGACTACGTTCCTGCCGATGCGAGTTTCGGCATCGACGAAGAAGACGGCGTCGACATGCATGCCGAGACCGTCGTCCTCGACGTGCCCGCGGACGCTCCGCCCGCGGACGAAGGCAACGTACGCGCGAGTCCCGTCGCGAAACGATTGGCAAAGCAGCTCGGCGTCGACCTCAAGACGGTCACGGGCACCGGCCGCAATGGCCGGATTTCGAAGGAGGACGTCGAGGCAGCCGCGGCGCAGCCGAAGGATGCACCGGTGTCGAACGTGGAACCGATGAGCAGCCGCCGGCAGACGATCGCGCGCCGTCTCGTCGCGTCCAAACAGGACATCCCCCATTACTACCTGACACGCACTGTCGATATCGGACCGGCAATGGCGAAGAAGAGCGAACAGGCATCGCTGAATGCTCTGATCCTCAAGGCTGTCGCGAGCGCTTTGAAAGCGCATCCGGCCGTCAACGCGCACGTGCATGCCGAGGGCATCGAGCGCCGCGCCACCGTCGATATCAACATGGCCGTCGACACCGACCAGGGCCTGAGCGCGCCGCTGATCCGCAATGTCGATACGCTGGATCTTGCCAGCCTGACCACGACCATCGCCGATCTCGGCGAGCGCGCCCGCGCGAACACGTTGACCGCAGACGATCTCGAGCTCGGTGGTTTCACCGTCTCGAACCTGGGTGCGCTCGGTATCGAATCATTCACGGCCATCATCAATCCGCCGCAGGCGGCAATACTCGCCATTGGCGCGGTGTATCGCGAGCCGGTGCTCAAGGATGGCGAGATTGCCGAGGACCTGAAGATCCGCATGACGATGTCCTGCGACCATCGAATCATCGACGGCGCCGACGGCGCGCGCTTCCTCAAAACGCTTGCCGACGAACTCGCGAACTGACGCGGGCGCCGACAGGGGGTAACCGAATGCGAAAACTCATCGTCTTGCTCGTACTGCCGCTCTACGCATGCGCGGAAAAAGAGGCGCCACCGACAATTACGGCAAGCGTCGAGACGCGTACCGGCGAGGCCGTGTACACGGAGTACTGTTCGCAGTGTCACGAGGGCGGGGTGGCGAAAGCGCCGCACAAGATGTTCCTCGAGATGCTGGCCCCCGATGCGATCTACGCATCGATGGTGGACGGCATCATGCAGGCGCAGGCCGAGGCGCTCGACGACCAGGAGCGAAGGCTCGTCGCCGAATATCTCGCGAAGGCCAGTCTCGACGACTATGCGGCGCCGGCACTGCCGCCACGATGCAGCGAGGAAGACGCCGTCTTCGATTTCGACAGGCCTCCGTCGTCGACGGGCTGGGGTGTTGCGCACAACAGCAATCGCTACGCAGCCGACGCCGGCATGGACCGCGAAGACGTTGAGTCGCTCGAACTAAAATGGGCGCTGGCGTTTCCGAACGCGCTAAGGGCGCGATCCGAGCCGGGCATCGCCGGCGGCTCGGTGTTCGTAGGCAGCCAGGACGGTACGGTGTACGCGTTGAACGCGAAGACCGGCTGTCTGCGCTGGACGTTCCGGGCGTCGGCGGAAGTCCGGACCTCGATCATCGTGTCGCCGTGGGAAGCCGGTGACACGTCTGCGCGGCCGCAGCTCTTTTTCGGCGACCTCCTGGCGCGCGCGTATTCAATCGACGCGCAGACCGGCGAGCTCATCTGGTCCGTTAAGGTCGACGATCACCCGAATGCGACGATTACGGGCGCACCGACGCTGTTCGGCGAACGGCTGCTGGTGCCGATCTCGTCACTGGAAGTCACGTCGGCCGCAGATCCTAGCTACCCGTGCTGCACCTTCCGGGGCGCGGTAATGGCCATCGCAGCCGACGACGGCGAAGTGCTGTGGAAGCAGCACACGATCGAGGCGCCGCCCGTCGAGGTCGGCAAGACCAGCGTTGGAACGCCGGTGCTGGCACCGTCAGGCGCGCCGATCTGGAACAGTCCGAGTGTCGACGTCGACAGCGGAACTCTGTTTGTCGGTACGGGTGAGAACTACTCGAGCCCGGCTGAAGGGTCCAGCGACGCGATCATTGCGATGGACGTCGAAACGGGCGACCGGCGCTGGATATTCCAGGCCACCGAGGGCGACGCGTGGAACGTTGCCTGCATGCTGCCGGACATGCGTCAGAACTGTCCGGAAGAAGACGGCCCCGACTTCGATTTCGGCGCCGGCACGATGGTGGTCGACACCGACGCGGGCCGGCTGGTCGTTGCCGGCCAGAAGTCCGGTGAGGCCTTCGGTATCGATTCAGAGACCGGTGAGCTCAAGTGGCGCAACCGGCTTGGTCGCGGCGGCATCCAGGCCGGCATTCACTTCGGCATGGCCGCGATGGATGACACCGTATTCGTGCCGATCTCTGACTTCGACGACGACCAGGAACACGAGCTGCCGGCGAGGCCGGGCATGTTCGCACTCGACGCCGCGACCGGCGAGGTTCGCTGGCACACGCCGCACGAGGATCTCTGTGCCGGTCGCGAACACTGCGACCCGGGTATCTCGGCGCCGGCCACAGCGACTACCGCGGCCGTGTTCGCGGGCGCGATGGACGGCGTGCTGCGCGCCTACGACCCGGCAACGGGCGAGGTCATCTGGTCCTTCGATACCGCCCGCGAATTCGACGCGCTGGGCGGTGCCCGCGGCATGGGCGGCTCGATCGGCGGCGGCAGTGGTCCGGTCGTCCGCGACGGCATGCTCTACCAGACTTCGGGCTATGGGATGTACTTCCACATGCCCGGAAACGTCCTGCTCGCATTCGGTCCTCGAGCCGAAAGCTCAGATTAGAAACAACGACTTAGCCGCCCTTTGAGGGCGAAAAACAGCACAGCTGCCTGAAAAAAACAGTCGTGCTTGACTTTTTTCCGCGGATGGCCGAGCATCTGGGTCATTCAAGAAGCACAAAAGCATGGAGGGGGTCTATGCGTTCGCAAGTGTCCAAATGGTTCGTCGGTAGTGCGACCACAAGCAGCCTGATTGCAGGCCTGGTCGCCACATCTGCCCTGTTGTATTCCGAAGCCAGCCTGGCGCAGCTCGAAGAAATCGTCGTCACGGCCTCCCGCCGTACCGAAACCGATCTGCAGGTCACGCCCGTGTCGATCACGGCGGTCGGCCAGGAAGACTTCGAAAAGCTGTTCGCACAGGACGTCGGTGAGATCGCCCAGTTCGTGCCGAACTTTTCCGCCGCGACGGTAACCGGCTTCAACGCCGCGTCGTTCGGTATGCGCGGCGCTGCAGAGACCGACATCATCGTGTACTTCGACCCGAAGGTCGGCGTACTCGTAGACGACTTCGTCGTACCGCATGTTCAGACGCAGCTCCTCGAGCCCTTCGACATCGAGGCCATCGAAGTACTGCGTGGACCGCAGGGCACGCTGTTCGGCAAGAACACGACCGGCGGCGCCGTCGTTGTGCGGACGATTCGTCCGCAGACCGAGAGCAACGCTTTCGAAGCGGCGGTCTCCTACGGCTCGTTCTCCGACGTCAAGGTTCGCGCGACGGCGAATATTCCTTTCAGCGACACGGTCGCATTCCGCTTCGCGGGTCTCTACCAGCAAAGCGACGGCTACTACTCGAACGGCAAGGTCGACAATCCGGTTGATGCTTTCGGCACCGGCGTCCCGGTCGACGGTTCGGCCGTCGCCGGCGATGGCAGCGACCTGGGTGGCAAGGACATCCTGTCGACGCGATTCAAACTGCTGTGGGAGCCGAACGAACGTTTCCGGCTGCTCGGCCAGTACGAGTACATCGACGACAGCAGCGACCCGCTGCCGGTTATCAACGACACGCCCGACGCGGCCGGCCAGCTCGCAACGCTGTTCGGTTTTCCGGGCGTATCGAGCGGCGATCCGCTCGACCAGGCCGGCATCCACAGGAGCTCTATCGTGAACCTGGATGGCTCGCAGTCGATCGAGGTCAACGGCCTGTACCTCAACGGCGAGTACGACTTCGAAAAGCACACGCTGTTCTTCAACCTCGGCCAGCGCAACCAGGAATCGCGGCTGCCGAACGAATACCTCGGCACGCCGTACGAGAGCTTCTTCGCCGCGACTCGCGACGACGATCGCGAGACCTTCCAGTTCGAAGCGCGGCTCGCGTCGCAGCTCGACGGCAACATCAACTACGTCGTCGGCCTGTTTCACCAGACCAACGACGCCGAATTCTGCGTACTGCAGCAGCTCGGCCTGACCGAGTTCTTCGGTTCGGCAGTGCCCAACGTTCTCGATAACTCCAATCCGCTCCTGATCTGCAATCGCCAGGACGCGACCGCGACGGCAATTTTCGCGGACGCGACCATCAACATCACCGACCAGTTCACGCTGGGCATCGGCGGCCGCTTCACGGACGAGGAGAAGGACTTCATCGCTCGCGAAGGCACGCCGACGCAGGTTCTGTTCCCGGGTGGCCAGTTCAACGAGCCGCTCGACGGCCAGGACTTCGCCAACCTGCCGGGCCGGGTCGAGACGGACTCGGAGTCGTGGGAGGAGCCGACCTACCGGATCATGGGTTCCTACCAGTTCAACGATGACGTCTTCAGCTACCTGTCGTACACGCGCGGCTTCAAGTCCGGCGGCTACAACGACCAGGCCGGCTCCGGCGGTTTCGACAACTTCCCGCTGGCGGCGTACGACCCCGAGTTCGCAAACAGCTGGGAGCTCGGTCTCAAGACGACACTCAACGATGGCCGCATGCGCTTTAACGCGACGCTGTTCCACGTCAACTACGAGGACTTCCAGCGTTCGACCGTCGTATCACTGCCGAACTCCTTCCAGGAGACGCGGACGTTCAACGCTGCTGACGTCGATGCGTCGGGCATCGAGCTCGAGTTCGCGGCGGCGGTAACCGACAACTTCACGATCAATGCGCACCTCGGCACGATCGACGCCGAGTACAACGAGTTCCTGCTCGACCGCAACGCGGATGGCATTCTCGAGGACTTCTCGGGTCGTGATGTGGTGCGCTCGCCGGACCTCAACTGGGGCGTCGACCTCCAGTACAACCAGGATCTCGGCAGCAATGGCAGCATTCGCTGGAATGCCAACTACAAATTCGAAGACGAGAATGTCTATTACTACAACGACGATATCGGCGAGGAATTCGACACGATCCTGGAAGAGCGCAATATCGTCAATGCCAGCGTAACGTGGACCAACGCGGCGAACACGTGGCACGTCGCTGCGTTTGGCAAAAACCTGACCGACGAACGTTACAAGACGGCTTCCCAGGCCGTCGGAGTCCTGTGGACGTTTTCGAACTACGGTCCGCCGCGGGCGTACGGCATCGAAGCCGGCTTCCGCTTCGGTCAGGAGTAGGAACCGACCGCGCCGTGCAACCCTCGTCCCCCGGCGGTTGCGCGGCGTTGGTTGATTCCTCGCAGTGACTGATCTCGGTCAGCGAATTGCTATTGTGACCGGTGCCGGGAACGGCATCGGTCTTTCTATTGCGAAGGCATTTCTTGCGCACAACGCGCGCGTTGTTGCCGTCGACCTCGACGCGGACGATCTCGACAGGCAATTCGCTTCCGAGCCCGATGCCACAACGCTGGTCGCCGACGTCGCCGCCGATGATGCACCCGCGAGAATCATCAATACCGCCGTCGAGCACTTCGGCGGTGTCGACATCCTCGTTAACAACGCCGGCATCGTGATCGCCGGCCCATTCGAAACACTGACCGACGATCAATTCGACACAATCATGGGTGTAAACGTCCGGGCGCTGTTCCGGATTACCCGTGAGGCTGTCCCGCATCTCAAGGAAAGCGCTGCGCCGCGCGTCATCAACCTCGGCTCGATCATGTCCGACCTGGCCGGGCCGACCTTGAGCATCTACGGCACATCGAAGCATGCCGTTGCGGGACTGACCAAGGGGATGGCCGTCGACCTGGGGCCGCATGGCATCACGGTCAACTACCTGCAGCCGGGCTCGATCGTCACGAAGATGTCTGAGCCCTTTATGGACGACCCCGAATTCAAGGCGTACTGGGAAGCCAAGGCACCGGTCGGACGACTGGGCCAGCCCGAAGAGGTTGCGGCGGCGGCACTCTTCCTCGCCTCGGAGGAAGCGCGCTTCGTCTCGGGCGTCGGCCTGAATGTCGACGGCGGCGCGATCGTTCAGTTCTAATAGGGGGCATGAGCGACAACGATGGGCGCACAGGCCCGCTACGCGACATCCGCGTCATCGAGCTCGGCCAACTCATAGCCGGACCGTTCTGCGGCCAGCTCATGGCCGATATGGGTGCGGATGTCATCAAGGTCGAGGCGCCCGGCCAGGGCGATCCAATGCGCGGCTGGGGACAGGGGGAGCAGCCGCTTTCGTGGCTGGTCTACGCGAGGAACAAGCGCCTCGTAACGGCCAATCTGCGCGTGCCCGA
>JASJBG010000191.1 GCA_030066625.1 Woeseiaceae bacterium | reverse complement strand
GATCAGCAGCAGCATCGGGTTGAAGTCGAGCGCGACCGTCTTCGTGGCGCCCATCTGCATGTGAATGTCATAGGCGAGGCGGCCTGCACCCGCTCCGAGCACGAGCGTGTTGCCGAGCTCGGCGTTGTCCTGAGTGACTGCTCGGATCTGCTGTAGCGACGCCTCGTTCTCTTCGTCGCCCCACGCCCAGTCTCGATGCACGTTGTTGTAATAGGTGTTGAGCCCCTGGTCGGTCGGCAGCCGCGTGCGCATTGCGAGGTAGGACTCGTAGTTGCCGGTCAGCGACTGCATGCCGACAGGCTCGAGCAGTTTCGCGAGGTCGCGACGATGCTGTTCGAGGATCTTCTTGTAACGCTCGACGCGTCGACGTGTCAGCTGCCGCAGATCCTTGTTCTTCAGTTCGACCTCGAGACGCGCCGCCTCATGCAGCGGCTGCTGCAAGGCCATCTGCAGGCGATTGCGCCACTCGCCGAGACTCGCATCCGGGTCGGCAAACAGGAACGGGATCCCGTCGATCAACGGGAAGTCGGTCTTGCACGCTTTGCAATGGTAGCCGGTGTCGGTCTTCGTCAGCGGCGAATTGTCGCAGCGCGGGCAGGCAAGAAGTTCATTGAGTGCCGTCATGCGCGCATTCTAAGCCATCGAAGGTTTGCCTGACGTGAAGTGTGTCCGCTAGCTTCACTCTACATACGACCAGGCGTCGGGAAACCACTGGTCGTAAGGATTGCCGCCGGTCCAGCCCGCATCGAGCCAGCGCAGCGGGTCATCGAGCAGTTGATCGAGCAGGTCGACGACGTCGTCGGCCACCGGTTCGAGGTCGTCTTCCGATAGCCCGCCGGCGAAGTACATCTCGTGATCGAGGAACACGATCGGGTATTCACCGTCGTCTCGTTCCTGCTCCGTGTCGATGGCGAAGAAGTCGCTCGTGGACATCGGCTGGGCAATCGGACAGAGGCCGTTGATGCGTCCGCGGTAATCCTCGTCGTGGCGGTCGGGATCGTCGAGCTGCTCGGCCGCTGTCCAGATCGTGTCGCGGAACAGCTTCAGGTACAGAAGACACTCTTTGTACGAGTACAGCTGGAAGCCGTCGTCGATGTTCTCACCTGGCTGGAACAGCCGCATGGGTCCGAAGCGCGCCAGCACCGTGCGCTGTGACGGCGGTGCCCAGTCATCCGCGTAGTCGGGAACGGATTCGATTGCCGGACCGACATCGTGCACGACGCGAAAGTCCCGCCTCGTCGACTCGCCGCGGCGAGGACTGCAGTGAAACACAACCGGCTTGTCGAGCTTCTCCGCAATCGCGTCGAGTGATTTCATGACATCAGTGTATCGCGGCCAATGCAGGTGGCCGGCGTATTGCCGTCACAAAAAGAAACGGCCGGTCAATGACCGGCCGTCCCTTCGTGGATAGCCCAGGGGATGAGCTACCGGGTTGGCAAATATGCCAGGTCGCCAGAAGCGGCCCTACACCGGGTTGGCGATAGTGCCGTTACAAATTGGCGTGAATGCCGTCAGGCTGTCTCTGAGTGCCACGTTGCCCAGACCATGGTTCTGGAACACGTTCGCAAACTGATCCTGCTCGTTATGCAGCGCCATGTAGTTCAGCAGCACGGTGTTCACGAGCAGCGGCACGTTGTTCGCCGCCGGCGTCGCGGCACGCTGTACCGAACCATCGGCGCTCATATAGCCGATCTGCTGGTGAACAGCCTGTTCTTCCGGAGTCGCCCCGATGATCGTCGGACGACGTGTCGGGTTGTAGACGAGGAAGAACGAGCCCGCGGTCGACGAGTTGTCACTCGACCATTCGCCCTTGCCACGGCCTTCTACCGAGTTGTCGATCGTGCCGTTGGACGACAGCGAACCGTCCGAGAAGACGTACATCATGACCGGCGTCTGCAGGCGAGCAGCGTACTCGAGCACGGCGCCCATGCAGCGGCCGGCGCGGAAGTCCTTGACCTCGCCCTCGGCGCGCGCGCCACCGTGGTAGTCGTAGCCACCCATCTCGATGCAGCCTGCACCGGCGTAACCGTTCATGACCAGTTTCATGACCGATGCGGTCTTCTGGAACTCGCGAGCGTCACGCCCGCCGCCGTTCCACTCGGCCTCGGTGAAGATGCCCGTGCCAGGGTTGCCCGGCTGGTCGACGATCAGCGGATCCTCGCCCGGATCGATCGGCACACCGCCGAAGCGGTCAGCGATGTCCGCGGCCTTGACGTAGTTGCAGCGTACCAGCTCCTTGATGACGTCATCGCGGGTCAGCGGCATGTTGTTGGGATCCTGCATGCCGAGCGACGAGTCGACCATCTTCATCTTCTCGTCGGTCAGACGGTAGATGGTCTCCATGACCATGGTCGCATCGTCCTTCGACAGGATGCCGACGAGCTCACCCGTATCGACCAGGTTGGTGACGTCCGAAGGACGGTCAACCTTGGTCGGGCGCAGCTCGGCGTCGTAGAGCGACATCGGCAGCATCGAGTTACCGCCCGAATCCGAGTTTTCGGAGCCGGCCAGCGTCAGGATCGAGCCGTCGGCGCCCGCACGCGCGATGCCGTACATCGGGTTGTGCGGGTTGTTGCCGGTGTCGTTGTCCGAGCGTGCCGGAATGACCGCACCGTTGATGTTGGCTTCGGTTCCCGGCGTCAGGCTCTGCAGGATGCCGCGACGGAACGCGGAATCGAGGTGGAAGCCCAGGCCGAGGTCGAAGTTCGCATACGGCTGCTGAAGGACGGGGTCCGTCAGGCCCGGCACCATGTCACCCGGCAGGCCCTGCCGCGAGTAACCGTTGGTGTTCAGGAAGTCCTGCTGGCCGCCCTCCTGGCCGATCAGTACGTTCGAGCCGGCGATATTGGCACCACCCGCGAGGTCGAAGCAGATGAACGGGATCTTGCCGGCACCGTTGGCCGCGATGCCGCAGGAGGTCCTGAGGCTGTCGAGGTCCGGAGCCAGCGCCGCATACGCTTCGCGCGGGTTGGAGAACAGGCTCAGTACGCCGCCGCCGATCGTGTAGGCCGCGCCGGACATGAAGCCCTGCGCAACGAACTGGCGACGGGTGACAGGACGCGGATGGTCTCCATGAAGCTGCGGAGCGTCCCAGTCCCGCTTTTTTCGATTGTTAGCCATTGCTATTTCCTCTGTCCTGTCTGTCTTACTGAACCAGCGTGACGCCACTACCGAGCGTGGCAGCGCAAACGCCTTTCGAAATTGCCCGGGTGCTCGAACCACCTGCAACCAGTCGGTCGATCAGGTTGTCCGGGCGCATGCCCGTGGCGCTGAACGATGCCAGCTCCTCGTGCACGAGCGCGTACGTCGGCTGCGAAGCAATTTGCGGATCTGCCGCGCCATGGCCGACGAAGTTCTCGATCAGCGGATCGACGAGCAGGTCACGCGCTCCCGGCGCCAGAACGACGTTCGGGTTGCCGTTGAAGTCGAAGCCCGGGAAGTAGCTCGCCGCGTTCGGACCCTCGATGAGTGCGTTGCAGTACTCGATCGCGAGCTGTGCGATAGCAACCTGGTGCGAGGACAGGAACGTGTTCACGTCCTCGACCGCAGGCAGCGACTGGCGAAGCTCCTGGTAGGTCATGTCGACCGCCATCGTATTCGGATCGACGCCCGTAACCGCAGCGTAGGTCGCGTTGATCTCGTCGAAGGTACGAAGACCTACGTCCGAGGCGCGCGTCGGATCCGTCGGATCGAGCACGTCCGGCGTAATGACCAGTGCCGGAATCTCCGCCCGCGTGAAGGTAGACGGACCGAGTCGGTCGAAGGTCAGGAAGAACTCGTCCGAGTCCGGACCCTTCTCCAGCGGTACGACCGCACCCAGCGACGAGAGCGGCTGGCCGAGTTCACCGAACGCCGATGCGCTCAGCATATCGTCCATGGTCGCGTACGTCTGACCGACCGGGATCTCCTGGCCGTTCATTGCGATGTGCAGGCCCTGCACCGGGATGCCTTCCGGCTGTGAGCCGTCGAGCGTCAGGAAGTGCGGCTTGTCGAACAGGTACGCGTAGGTGTCGTACTGCTGTACTTCGAACAGCATGTAGGACGACTGCGGCGCTGCCTGCAGGACATCGGAGACGTCGAACAGCAGGAAGAATTTCTCGCCGACACCGACGTCGAAGTTCTGCTGGATCTGCTCCTGCGTCAGGGCGCGACGGTGTACCGCTGCGAGGCGGACCGTACCCTGCCAGAGGCCGTCACCCGAGGCTTCGTTACCGATGACGAAGGCGAACGTGTCCTGCCAGTCGATCAGCGTGCCGCCCGGAACCGGGTCGACCTGCGTCACGAGCTGACCGTTGACGTAGATGCGGCGCCCGTCGATCGGGTTGTAGGTCGCGACGACGTGCTGCAGCGTAGCCTGCAGGACTTCGTCAGCGTCAGGCGTCGACAGCGCCGGGTCGCCGTTCAGGCTCGTCTCGTTCGTACGCAGCAGGAAGTCGTAGTTGTACAAGGTCTGCTGAATCGTCACGTTACGTGAGGTCTGGCCAGCGGAGTAGCTCAGGATGCGCGCATCTTCCTGGGTAACGTTACCCGGGATGACCCACGCCTCGATCGAGAACTCGCCCGATTCCTGCAGCACGTCGAAGAGTTTCTTCGAGGCCGTCGTGGAACCCTGCGCCTTACCGTTGTTGATCGTGAGGCCCCAGCCGCCGTACCACTCAACGTCACCGGAGAGGGTGAGGTCGATTGCCGGGTCGACACCGGAGGTATCGAACGCCGTCAGGCCGGTACCGGTCTTGAACTCCCAGAGCGCGACCTGTGCGTCTTCGAAGCGGTTACCGCCCGAAGCGATCGTGCCGTCGACGAGGCGCAGTGCCTTACTCGTAACGAGCGACGGATCAACCGTGGTCAGTGCGATAAGGGCAGCGTAGGCATCGATCGCCGACTCCATCGTGCTGGCGTCGTTCGTGCAGCTGCCGGTCCAGCAGTTGTGGAACTCTACGCCGAGGCGGACGACGAAGCGCGAGCTGGCCGGCGTGTCGAGATCGATCTTCGACTTGGCTGCTGCGTAGGCAACGTTGATGTCCGAATCCGCGAAGTACGGCTGTACGGCGCTACCCGAATCGGAGCTGTGGCAGCCCGAGCAGTTCGCCGTCAGCAGGTTGTGCAGCGGCGCGAACGACGGCGGGCCGTTCGGCGTATCCGGGAAGTTCTTGCTCGCACCCGGATCCAGCGACGGCGGCGGCGTCAGGTTGATCTGGCGGCCTCCGCCACCCGTGTCACCGACCCAGTTTTCGATCCAGGTCGTCATGATCGTGCCGCAGACGGCTGCATCGGCAACCCAGCAGTTATGGCCGCCCGACACTTTCTCGACGAGGCGAGACGTAGCGGGCTGCGCCGTGTTGGTTACCGCGATGGCTGCGTCGTAGGCCATGTTGACGTCGTCGTTACGGACGAACATCGGTGTCTGGCCAACAGATTCGTTATGGCACGAGCCGCAGCGGTCCGGTGTCCTGGCATTGCCCCAGAATTCCTGCTGGAACTTGAGGACGTCGTTGTCACGTGCGACCGGGCCCGTGTAAGGGTTGGAGCCACCTGTGTTGTCACCACCCTGGGGCGGCGGCAATTCAGTCGTTCCTGCACCGCCGCCGCAAGCTGCGACGACGACACTCGCCATGACTGCCAGCAATACGCTTTTTGCGTTATTCATAGTCCTGTCTCCCTACTGGCCCATGCAGTGTACGGCCGTATCAGCGAACACCTGCTTCATGCGGTAGCCGCTGCTTCGGAACGTGGTCGTAATCGTGGTGACCGCTGAGTGATCTGCCGCGCTTTCCGGGTCGCGCATGCAGACTGCACGGAATGTCTTCTTGACCTGGCAGGCTGCGAACGCGACGGAATTGCCGAGTTCCTGGCCCATCGACTTCGCGCCGTTGCCCTGTCCCGGCAGTCCCGGGTCGAAGCCCAGGTAGGAGTTCTGGCCTCGGCGCCAGTAGTTCTCCCAGTTGTCATCCGTCGTGCGGAAGCCCTGCGGGAAGTTCAGGTCGTTATTGAAGTACTTGGACTGGACGGTGCCAGGCGTGTACTCGAGAGCGCCCGTATCTTCATTGTAATTGTAGTAAGCAAACGCGCCGGCAAGCGGGTCCATGCCCGTGTGACAGCCGATGCAGTTGTTCAGGAACAGGCGGCTGTCACCACCTGGGCTGCGGCTCACGTCCTGGCGGATGCGATCCGGTGCCAGTGTCGTATCCTTCATCTGCTCGAGGTCGTTGCACATGTGATTGAGCAACGTGAAGCGGAACATCGCGCGGTTGGTACCGGCAACGAAGAAGGCTTCCGAGGCCGCGCGCGAGGTCATGACGCCAGCCGTTGCATTGGCCGGGATGCCCATGACCGACGACTGGGTCGATGAAACAAGGTCGTCGCGCAGGTTGACGTTGTTCGCCTCGAGCTGTTCGTAATGCGTGTTGTTGTTGGCAGCGGGCGCGGCGCCTACGACACCGGGGCGGCCAACATACGTCAGGTCTGCCGAGAGCAGCGTATTAAACGGCACGTCGTCCCGCACCATCCCAACTACCGTTGCGATGTAGTCGTTGAACGGCACGAATACCGACTGGTCGCGGTTGGTCCACGGAGCTGCGAAGTTCTTCAACGTCACGTTGTAGAAGCTCTGGTTGTCCATCGCGATGTATGCGGCGCAGGCGGCCCCCGTTGTGCCATAGCTGGCGCAAGACGGTTCCGAACCGTTGATGGCATTAACCATCTGGTTCAGCACCGCTTCGGAAGGCGGCACACCGGCAAGTCGGTCGTGAATGCGTTTCGCCTGTTCACGTGGGCCTGCGTTTGCCGGCAGTGCAACCACCGCCGACAACAGCATTGCGAGTGCAACTCGCGTGAGCCCCGTGAAACTGGTTTTCGTCCATGTCCATTTTTTCATAACGATTCTGCTCACGAACTGTACGATCCAAAAAGTCCCTGTCATTACCGTTCCAGGTAACGACTACGTAGACCGAGGGAGCTCAAAGCGTGCCAGAGTGTGATTTGAATCACCGTGAATACATTCACGCTTCCGGCGACTTCGCGAAGGCTTTACCCAAGCGCTCGCACGGTCTATGACAGATAAAGCAAGTGCTGTGCCAGCTTCGCGAAGTTTGCGCCAGGAGTTGAGAATCGCCAATTAGAACAATGGCTTAGAGGCGTCAGGTAGGTGCTTTCCGATACGAGACTATGTCAAGTCAGTGTCTCAACATGCACACACAATTATGACCGTGATTCTTAAGCTACTGATAAACAAAGGCCTTCTTCCTGTCGCCGAACAGAGACAGGTGTGATTTTTTCGTGCCTTCAAAAAATTAATTTTCTGTGACGCGTTTGTTGCTGCGGGTCCTGGCGTCTACCGACGCCGGGCGAAATAAACCGTGAATGAACTATGGGAACGCTTTTCTTCCTGGGGTCGTTTCAAGCACAGCGCGCAGTAAAAAAGAGGGCATTTGACAATGCGTAGTGTCGGGATTTTTCGACATTACATCGCCCATATCACCTCTTCTATACTGCGCGCGAGACCGCTGGATGAGACCTCGCTTTTGGGCAAGCGACGGTCGTAACGGATCCGGCGGTAGGCGCGCGGTTTGTGATGGCGTTAACGGTACGGCACGCGCTCAATGTCCACTATTACATATTGTCTGGACAGTGATCGTGCCGATTCTTCGGAAGCTGCGCACTGCCTGAGCTCAGGGCTGAGCTCGGGCTCGCTGTTTGGATTCGAGGTAAGAGCATATGAACACGCACACGAGACAGAAAAGGCAGGGATCCTTTGCGCACGCGGCCAGGCTGGCTGCGGCGCTGTCCGTATCGGCAGCGCTCGCTGCTTGCGATGGCGCGAATCAGGGTGTTCAGATCGGCAACGGCCAGACGCCGGACCCGGTCGTCATTGACTTTCCGATCGCCTACATCAAGTCGCCGATTCCGGTCGACGACAACGGCGATTTTGAACAGACGGACCTGCGCGAGCAAATTACGTTCGACGTGGGCGGCAATCTCTTCTACAGGGATCGTGCCGCCGTCGGCGCTCTCGAGGTGAACATCACCGAACGTGAAGTCGGCGAGCTTGGCGCGGTACGCGATGTCGAGATGGCTTACGACGGCAGCGCAGTGTTGTTTGCCATGCGCGGTCCTTTTGACGAGAACCTCGACGAAGAAGACCAGCCTACGTGGAACCTCTGGGAGTACACGTTCGAGACGGACGAACTGCGGCGGATCATTACCTCGGATCTGACCGC
>JASJBG010000190.1 GCA_030066625.1 Woeseiaceae bacterium | reverse complement strand
TTGAACGTCTGCGCGATCCGCGTTGACGCCACGATTCTCGGCCAGTTCGAGACCTTCGCCGGATTCACATTCCGGTTCTAGGCCTCAAGGGTCAGCTGCCCACTACGACGAGGATCGCGAGGCCGATCAGGATAAAAGTCGTAAATCTGCGCACAGTTCGCTCCCTGGCTCAATGGCTTTATTGAAGGTGCGTACAGAGTAGCTACCGGCACGGGCGCGGTATTGTCCGTGCGCCGCAACGAGCGGTGATTTGCGCTCAACGTGGTATCTGGCTGCTAGACTCGGCGCATGTCCCGCGCAAAATCCGTCGACGACTATATCGAGACTGCTTCTAAATACAAGACGGAATTAACGCGGCTGCGCGACATCCTGCGCGCCACTCCGCTCGAGGAGACCGTGAAGTGGGGCGGCCCCTGCTACACCTGGAGAGGCAGGAACATCGTCGGAATCGGCGCATTCAAAGCCTATTTCGGGCTCTGGTTCCATCAGGGTGCCCTGCTGGATGACGATGCCGGCGTTCTGGTCAATGCACAGGAAGGCAAAACCAGGGCTCTGCGGCAGTGGCGCATGTGCTCTGCAACGGACATCAAGCCGGCCATTATCAGGCGTTATGTCAAACACGCGATCGCGGTCGTCGACGAAGGCCGCGAGATCAAGGCCGACCGCGGCAAGGCTATCGAGGTCCCGGAGGCGCTCTCCAGTGCGCTCAGGCGCGAGAGAGGCGCCACCGCAGCCTTCCGCGGGCTGAGCCCCGGGAAGCAGCGTGAGTACGCCGAGCACGTCGCCAGTGCCAAACGCGAGGACACCAAGACGCGCCGAATCGCCAAGATCCTGCCGATGATCCTCGCCGGCGCGGGTCTCAACGACAAGTACCGCTAGTTCACCGCTAGCACCCTGTTTTTCCTGGCTTTACCGCGCTGCTTCTCACCCGTTTCTGTGACGCGTTTGGTGTCTGCCAGGACCCGGCCGCGCCTAAAATCCCATTGTATTCGGGACTTTGCGATTGAACCGATGAAGCCACTCTGCCGGGACGCGCGCCGCGTGAGCACCTGGCGGCTGCCCGTTCTGTTGGCGGCCGTCCTGCTCGCCCCTGCCCGACTGCTGGCGGCTCCCGGCGACATCCTGTTCAGCGACAACTTCGAAGACGGCACTCTGGCCCCGTGGACCACGACGAACGGTGCTCGATCCGGCGTCAGCAACCAGCCGGGCTTTGCGGGCGGCGGAGTGTTCGGTGCCTTCACGCGCAACGACCCGGTCACAGTGACCAGCCCGGCCTTCAACGCCAACGTGCCCGAGGCCCGGCTCGACGTCTGGGTGCGTCGCGGCGCCGACTTCTTCAGCGAAGATACGGACACCAACGAGGACTTCGTGCTCGAGTACCGGCGCGCCGACAACACCTGGGTACCGCTGCGCACCTGGCTCGGCTCCGGAGCCAACGGCCAGGTCTTCACCGACTCGTTCATCCTGCCGCCGGACGCGTTGCACGGCGCACTCGCGATTCGCTTCCGGCAAACGGCCGGCAGCGGATTCGACTTCGACTACTGGCACTTCGACGACATCGTCGTGACCGAGATTGCCGCAGGCTCAACCCTGGGCGTCGGCTCCTGCGACGACTTCGAATCGGGCCTGACGACAAACTGGACCATCAACTCGACGACCGGTTTCGCTGGCATCAGCGCCGCAACCTCCTCGTCACCCGTCAACTCGCTGTACCTGAACGGCGGCATCGTCGAGGTGACCTCGAACGTCATCGACACGAGCGGCATCACCTTCGGCGACCTCACCGTCTGGATCCGCCGCGGCTCCGACGTGTTCTCCGAGAATCCGGACGGCACCGAGAACCTCGTGGTCGAGTATCTCGACGATCTCGGCACTTGGATCGCGCTCGAGACCTTTACCGGCGCCGGCGCCCAGGGACAGATCTTCAACCGTGCCTACGACCTGCCCCCCGCGGGCCGGCATCCAAACTTCCGTGTTCGCTTCCGCCAGACCGGTGGCTCCGGTGCACCGTGGGATTACTGGCACGTCGATGACGTCTGCTTCGACCTGAGCACCGACCCCGTACTACAGGTCACGAAGATCGCACAGACCCTGTGGGATCCATTCAACGGCTCGACAAATCCCAAGGCCGTGCCTGGCGCGACCGTCCTTTACACGATCAGCGTGACAAACCAGGGACTCGGTACGGTCGATGGCGACTCACTCGCCGTCACCGACACGGTGCCGGCGGATACGTCTTTATACGTTGATACCAGCGGCGGCGACCCGATCGTGTTCATCGACGGGCCTACGTCCAGCGGCCTGACGTTCACCTACGCGATCGCGGCAACGTTCAGCAACCAGCCCGGCGGCGGCCCGCCTTACACCTATGTACCGGTGCCGGATGCCCAGGGTTTCGATCCCGCGATTACCGGCTTCCGAATCAACCCGACCGGCGCGATGAACGCTGCCTCGGGCGGCAACACGCCGAGCTTCAACCTGCAGGTTCGGGTGCGCGTCGAGTAAGCCCTTCGCTGGCCGTTCCCGGCCTTCGCGTGCGACACTCCAGTCTCCCGGGCAGCCGGGCACAACAAAAACAATATGGGAGGCTCACATGTGGGACCCCTACGACCCCGTTAGCTATTTCGCCCACGTCGTTTTCGGTTTCGCGGCCGTTGCCGGCGCCGTAACCGCGTTGTCGGTAACCAAGGGTTCCCCGCTGCACAAGCGTGGCGGCTGGTTCTTCGTCATCCCGATGACCGTTGCGGCCCTTACGGCCTTCGTATTCGAGGCACAGTTCGACCAACCGCGCCCGCTGGCCATCATCATGGCCGTGGCTACTCTGTACCTGCTGGCAACGAGCATGCTTGCCCTCAGGAACAAGCTTTCTTTTGCACCAATCGCAGAGAAGGTTCTCGTCATCGTGCCGCTTGCGCTGTTGGTGCAGTCAGTGATCTTCCTCGTTCGCAGTATCAGCATCGGTTCATGGGCAACCGTACCGGGGCCCGTTCTTTACGGGGGTGTGTTTCTCGCGCTCGTCATCGGCGATATCAAACTGATGCGATCGCGACCAACCGAGCGCCTGTACTGGGTCAAGCGCCACCTGCTGCGCATACTGCTGGCGTTCGCGTTCGCCGTTCGAGCGCTGTTCTCGCTCGGTATCGAGACCGGCATTCCCTTCGAGGTCGTTGTCACGACGCCGCTCGTGCTCGCGTTGTTGGCCGCGTGGTATTTCTTCCGACAGCTCGACAGGCCCTGATGACACTCCACCTCGACAGCAAGCTCCCTGACGTCGGTACGACGATCTTCACGGTCATGAGCCAGCTCGCCGCCGAACATGGCGCCATCAACCTGTCGCAGGGATTTCCGAGTTTCGAGCCGCCCGACGAACTGCTCGACCGCATCGACTATCACCTGCGGCACGGTGCAAACCAGTACGCGCCGATGCCCGGCACGCCGCAGCTGCGCTCGGCCATCGTCGACAAGACCCAGCGCATGCAGGGACGGCTGCTCGATGTCGATCGCGAGGTCACGGTCTGCACGGGCGCGACCGAAGGCCTGTTCTCGACGGTGCAGGCCGTCGTCCGGCCGGGCGACGAGGTCATCGTGTTCGACCCGGCCTACGACTCCTACGAGCCGGCCGTTCGGCTCGCGGGCGGAATCACGCGTCACGTCCCGCTCTCGATCGCCGCTAACGGCTTCGACTTCGAGGTCGACTGGCAGCGACTGCGCGACACGATCAACGACAAGACTCGGCTGATCATCGTCAACTTTCCGCACAACCCGACCGGCGCGATCCTGTCGGCGGCCGACCTCGATCGACTGGCCGCCGCCGTTCGTGATTCGAATGCGTTCCTGTTATCCGACGAGGTCTACGAGCACATCGTCTTCGACGGCAACGAGCACCAGAGCCTTCTTCGACATGAAGAACTTTGGGAGCGCAGCTTCATCGTGTCGTCGTTCGGCAAGACGGTTCATGCGACCGGCTGGAAAGTCGGCTACTGCGCAGCGCCCGCGGAACTGTCGACCGAATTCCGTCGCGTGCACCAGTTCAATGTGTTCACGACCATCACGCCGATGCAACTCGCGCTTGCCGAGTTCCTGGAAAGCGAGCCCGGTTTCTACGAGTCCCTGCCGCGCTTCTACCAGGACAAGCGCGATCACTTCTGCCGCTTGCTGGAGGGCTCGCGGTTCCGTTTCCGGCCCGCGAAGAGCACGTTCTTCCAGATACTCGACTATTCGCAGATCAGCGACGAGTCAGACGAGACGCTCGCGCGCCGATGGACCGAGGAGATCGGCGTTGCGTCGATACCGCTGAGCGTGTTCTGTGAGGTTCCTTTCACCGGGCAGCGCCTGCGCTTCTGCTTCGCGAAGGACGATGACACGCTGGCCGAAGCGGTCGAGAAGCTGCGTTCGCTATAAAAACTGGTTGGCGAGCAACGCGCCGACGTAGCCGAGCGCCGTCATGTAGCCCCAGGCAAACACGGGCCAGCGCCATGTGTTGGTCTCTCGGCGAATGACCGCGAGCGTCGCGGCGCACTGCAGGCACATCGCATAGAAGATCAACAGGCCGACGACCATCGGCAGTGTAAACACGGGGCGCCCGTCAGGCCACGTCGAGGCCTTCAGGCGTCCTGACAGCGTCGCCTCGTCAGCTTCGTCGCCGACGGCATAGACCGTGCCGAGCACCGCGACAACGACTTCACGCGCCGGGAAGCCCGCGATGACCGCCGCTGACACGCGCCAGTCCCAGCCGAGCGGCTCAAAGACCGGCTCGACGAATTTGCCGGCGCGCCCGAGCGCGCTCTGCTCCAGCTGCATGGCCGCGGCGCGATTCTCGATATCGACGAGCGCGGCGTCCAGCGCCTCCCCTTCCAGGGTCGTCTCGGCGCGCTGCTGTTCCGCAACGATGAAGCCGTCGAGATCCGCACGCGGGAAGTAGGTCAGCCCCCAGACAACGACAACCACCGCGAAGATCACGGTACCGGCCCGGTACAGGAATACGCGGGCGCGGCCGAGCAGCTGGATCAGGACAGTGCGAATGTTGGGCCGACGAAACTCCGGCAGCATCAGCGCAAACGGAGGCTTGGGCCCGCGCAGCGCGGTCTTGCGGATCAGCAGCGCCGTCAGCACGCCCATGACGATGCCGAACATGTAGAGCCCGAACAGCACGAGCCCCTGCAGGTTGAGAATGCCGACCTTCTGGCGTGGCACGAAGGCAGCAATCAGGAGTGCGTACACCGGCAGGCGCGCCGAACAGGTCATGAACGGGGCGGCAAGAATCGTTGCAATGCGATCGCGCCGGTTCGGAATGACGCGCGTTGCCATGATGCCGGGCACCGCGCAGGCGAAGCTCGAAATCATCGGGATGATCGACTGGCCGGACAGTCCGACCGAGCGCATCGCCCGATCCATCAGGTAGGCCGCGCGAGCGAGGTAGCCGGAATCCTCGAGCAGGATGATGAACAGGAACAGGATGATGATCTGCGGCAGGAAGATAACGACGCTGCCGACGCCGGCGATCACGCCGTCTGCAATCAGGCTCGACATCGCGTTTTCGCCGAGCGCGCCAACCACGGCCGCACCGAGCGCCGCCGCGGCGCCGTCGATCAGGTCCATGAGCGGGGTCGCCCAGGCGAAAACCGCCTGGAACACAATCAGCATGACGAGGAACAGGCCGATGGTCCCCGGTACGGGACGATTCAGGAAATCGAGGATTCGGGTACGCAGTGACGTGACCGCGCTCCCCTGCTGCTGGATCTCGTCGAGTGCCTCACGGACCCACGCGTAGCGAGTGCGGGCCTCGGCAGCGAGCGGCGGCGCATCACCGAACACGCTGGCCTGCGCCGACGCGATGCGCGTTTCGGCGTCTCCGCCCAGCGAGGCGACAAGTGCTCCGTTGACCTCGTTCGGCCCATCGACAAGCAGGCGTTCGAACTCGACCCGCTTGAGCGGCGATACGTCGCCTGCGAGTTCGGCGGCCGCGTCGGCGAGTGCCGGGTAGCTGCTGGGCTGTGCTACGGCCGCCGCACCGGCCAACTCAACGATGCCCTGGCGAAGCTTGTCGATGCCGCGCCCCGAGGTCGCAACCACCGGATACACGGGTACGCCGAGTCTCTCCGACAGCTTCTCGACGTTGACGGCGATGCCCTCGGCCTCGGCCGCGTCGGTCATGGTCAGTGCCACCGCCATCGGCAGGCCGAGCTCGCGCAGCTGAACGGCCAGATACAGGCTCTGGTAGAGATTGCTGGCATCGACGACACAGAGGATCCCATCCGGTGCGCTCATGCCTTCGACCCGCCCGAAAATGACATCGATGGCGATACGCTCTTCGAAGGAATGCGCACTCAGTCCGTGCGTGCCCGGGAGATCGACGAGTTCGTAGCTGTCATCGCCGGCCTTCAGCAGGCCGATGTGTTTCTCGACCGTGACGCCCGGATAGTTGCCGATGCGCTGGCGGAGCCCCGTCAGCCGATTGAACAGCGTGCTCTTGCCGGAATTCGGATTGCCGACGACCGCGATACTGGCAGTGGCCTGCCGGCGGACGGAAATCTGGTTGGCGGGGACGCGTGTTTCGGCGGGACTATTCACGGTCTCCGGAAGCGATCCTGAATCGCCGCGCCTGTTCCTTGCGCAGCGAGATGCCGCGCCCGAACAAACGAAACTCGAGCGGATCGCCGCCGAGTGCCTTGCTCGCGAGTTCGACCTCGGCGCCCTCAACGAGCCCCAGGGTCATCAGCCGCTGCACCTCGACCGTCTCGGCGTCGACCGCCTCGATCACCGCTTTCTGGCCCTGCTTGAGGTTGGCCAGGGTGCGCTCGCTTGTCTTCATCAGCATCCAGGGGTGCCTTGTTCGTCCGCTCGGATAAGGCGGAAAATGATAATTATTCGCATTAACCGGCGCAATAGGCAGTTCTACCGACGCGTTCAGCTTGCATTCATTGCCGCGGACATAACGTGGTCCCCGCAGTCACAAAAACCTGAAGGACCGCGACATGAAACCACTCACCCCCGGGCGACGCATCGGACTATGGGCCGGCCTTGCACTTGCCCTGATCGCAACGGGCGCAGAGGCGAACAGCCCGACGATTCGACTCTTCCCGACCACGGTCGTCGAAGACCTCAAGCAGACCGGCAACGTCGCACGCGACATGGAGACGGGCCTGCAGGAAGTCATCGGCCGGCTCGACCAGCAGCAGCAGCTCTACCTGGAATCGAAGTGCGAAGGTGCCGAAAACGACCCCGGTTGCCAGCGCCTCTCGCGCCAGATCGGCGCCACCTATCTCGACATGCTGACGATCATGGAAGAGCGGCTCCCGGACATGGAGCACACCGTCAACAACACGCGGCTCAGCCTCGAGCGCGGTCTCCGCAACGAACTCGGCAAAAAGATGACGCCGTGGACGTTGCAGGAAACGCTGATCGGCTCGAGCTCCGACGAGGCGCAGGCGAAAGTCTCGCCGACGCTGCGCGGCCGATCCGGCATGCGGCTCTCCGAGCGTTTCAAACAGTATTACCAACTGGTCGCCTCGTCCGGCAGCCAGGGCGACCAGTCGCTTGCGGTATTGGCGTCGGACATCTATCTCGACATGGAAGAGACGAGCACCCTGATCGCGCGGACGCGCCAGGAAATTGCCCGCGCGACGCTGATGGAACAGCTCAACCAGTCGTTCGGCATCATCACGCCCGAAATGATGGAAGTCGTTGGCGGCGTGAAGACCATTCTGTTCGGTGACGCGGATGCGGCACCGATAGTTGCGGGCCCGCCGCCCGGCAGCGTGGAACAGGCCTACCGCAGTCCGCTCGAACAATAAGGAGCCAAGACGATGTCACTGACACGAATTCAACTGCCGCTGCTTTTTGCGACGCTGACGCTGCTATCGGCCTGCGTCAGCAGCCCGCCGAGCTGCATGTCGCCGCAGACGCGCAACCTCGGCTCGGCCATCACGGCCGTACAGAGCAATCTCAAGGCAGGCTGCGAGGCGCACTTCGATCGCTACTACGACGATCTCCTGACCATCGCCGAAGGCGACCCCAAGCCCGGCAACAAGCGCGAGTTTTCGGAGTTTCTCGTCTGGGCCGCCGATGAAGGCCTGCTCAGCAAGCGCCAGGCAGAGAACTACTACAACCGCTACTTCAACGTGAAGTTCATGGC